>CAZKIN010000058.1:0-5042 GCA_964552515.1 uncultured Phycisphaeraceae bacterium | reverse complement strand
TTGGACTGTCGTAGCGCACGCCAACCACGCGCCCGTTGGTGTTGCCCTGGAAGTTGAGTGACCATTGCAAGTCACTGGCCTCAATGCCGTTGTCCCCGGTGGCGTCGATATTCCATGGCCGCGTCTGGCCGGCTGGATCGCCGTCGTTGCCTTCAGGCGCCATCGGGTCGGCGTTGCTGAACACCCAGTCATCGTCGCCGAATACGCCCGCAAACTTCGCGATATCCGCGGCGTCACAATCGCCGTCGCGATCGGCGTCACCGGGAATAAAGGGAACGGCGAGCGGATTGATCCGTCCCGGTGAAATGGAATACGCAAAATCAGTGGAGAAGTCGTAATCCGGCGCAATGCCGTCATCCAGCCAGAACGGGACGTTTGTATTGAACGGCTGCAGGGAGTCGGGGTTCGCGTTCGGTCCATTGTCGAAGAAAATATCAAACGTGAGAAAATCCAGCAGCGATTCGCCGCGAATCCACTGCTCGCTGGCGGTGTCCTGCCAGTTGTTGCCGTTGGGCAGTTCACCCACGGCGCCCGCAACCGGCGGCCAGCCGATGCCGCTGGTGCGATAGTCCACGCGGGCGAGCGCATCGGGCGTAAAGCCTTGCGGATCATCCAGCGCATGCACCCGGCGCGATTCGAGCGCGGGCAGCGTGCTGCCGGCGTCGACATGCCGGTCGTCGAAATCATATTCCCATCCGCGGTCACCTTCGTAGCTGACTTCGTCGACAATTTCGAGATCGTCAGTCAGGTCAAGCGGCGTGGAAGTTCCAACGTAGTCGCGCGTCATCCCGCCGATGCCATTGGGCTGTCCCTCGTCGAGGTCACCGTCGCCCCACTGATCTTTCATCAGCCCGTCCTGCGGATCGATCACGGGCGTAACCAGTTCAAAGTCCGGTAGAACCGCCTTACCCCACAGCAACCCCACGGGATGGGTCGGATTCGCTTGCGTGGTGCCACCGCGGCGACGAATGAGCAGGATGGTGTTCGACCCGTCGTTTTGCAGCTGGCCGGGGGCGTCGAGATTTCCATTCCACATCGTCGCCCAGTTGCCGCGGAAAGTCGTGCCGGTGACCACTTCCTGGTAATTGCCAATGCTGCTGACCGCTATCACCAGCAGGCCGTTGGTTCCCAGCGTCAGCCCGTCGAGGCTGAAAAACTCGTCGATTTCCGGCGAGGGAACTGGGATCGGCGGGATGCTGCCAAGTGGATAATATTTTTCCAGTGTTCCGTTGAGCAGCGCGATGGCATAGCCGTCGAGCTTCTTGCCCGGTGTTCCGCAGAGTTCGATGAACTCTTCGGTGCTGTCAAAGCTGCCCGGTGGGTTGATCAGGATTTCGTTGATGAATACGGTGGCGTGTGCGGTGGTGCCGACAAGGCAGACCGTCAGCGCACACCAAGATATAACTCTTGATTTCATGTTCCCCTCTTTCAGTTTGTTGCGTCGTCAGAGCGCCGCGATACCCGCGGCCGGCAATACTTCGCGCGGGTGCGGTTATTCCATCTTCCGTGGGTTCTGTGAGCGGCGTCCTTCCGCGAGTACGCCGTCGAAGACCTTGGTGGGATCGAGATCCCGCTGCTGGGCCTGAACGCCTTCGTCGTTGATTCCAAATTCTCCGTCCCGATCGAGATCCTTGAATACATCCACGTGCCCGTCGCCGAAGAGGACATTGGCACGAATCTTGTTATGACCCTTTTTGCCCGGAATCCACGAGTCCGATCCGTGGGCCGGTCCGATGTCCGCGAAATTCTGGATACCGTAAGGTCCGCCCCAGGGTCCATCGGACATCGTCTTCACCGCACGTTCGCCCAGCACCAGATCATCGCCATCGGTGCGCCCATCACCCAGCAGCGGCACCCGGCCGGCACTGACCTTGAGCATGGACGTGGTGCGAATCGGACCGATCGTGGAGTCCACGCGGCGGAAATTGAGTGCCGCGCTCGTGGCACGCCCCCGCGGCGCCTTCCAGCCGGATCGCGCCATGTACCAGACCTGCGTGTAATTCGAGTTGTAGCCGCGTTTAACCAGCTCCGTCGCCTGTTCGTCCGTATAGATGGACTTGCCGGTATCGGGGTCCTTACCCAGTTTCTGGTTGTAAAGCGCCGAGTTGGACGGGCAAATCTGCTTGGCGGGAATGCCGAGATTGGAGTTCACCAGGTCGGCCACCCAACCCACCCGATCGACCGGACCATCGCGCCCATTGGACACGTCGGCGTCAAACGAACCACTGCACATGTAGTCACGATTGTCCTCGGCATACATCTGGAACCCCTTGCCGAAACCGGCAAGATTGGCTTTGCATTGCACTTCTTTGGCCTGCTCGCGGGCGCGATGCAGCGCGGGCAGCAGAATGGAAATGAGTATGGCAATGACGAACATGACCACCAGCATTTCCAAAAGCGTAAACGCCGACCTTCTTGTGCGGTCGTCGTGCCGCACCGTCGTCCCTGATGTCATCACTTACTCCACTCGCGCCACTGGTTCGGGATGCCGAATATCGTGCACCTTCCGGTCATCCCGTTCGAATTCTCGCGATCGGACCTAAGCATTCGCGCCGTGCATTAATCCGATTCGCCTTCCCTTATGGCGGAGAAGATTAAGAAGACTGTGCAAATGGCTAATGAAAGCTGTGTCAGCTTTCGGTTAAGGTTTACTTCTCTTTGGTATTCATCGAATCTTAACATCGCGTCGCGACACTCCGGCCATTGCTTCGAAGCATCAACGCAACTTGGAGAATTTCCCATGAATCACACACTCAAGGCATGCATGGTTTGCCTCGGGATGATTATTCCGGCGGCCCGAGGCGAATCCGCGGTTCGTACCTACGATCAACTCCTGAAGTTAAACCCGCACCGGTCGATCGAAGATCCAGCCGACTGGCCGTTAAAAGTCACGAGTCTGCTGCGTAGCGAGTACGACTTCTTCCGCGGCACGGCCGATTTGTTCTACGCGCACGCCCGGGAAGTGTGCGCGGATTGGATGGCCCAGTCGCAGTACCATATTCCCATCCACGGCGATGTGCATCTGGGCAACATCGGAACCTACCAGGGACCAGGCGCGCCGGGCGTGGACTTGCACGTCGGTTTGGTTGACTTCGACGAGGCGTTCGACGGTCCTTTCCAATTGGATCTGCTGCGCGGCCTCACTTCCTTGCGTGTGGCCGCCACGACGTCTGGTATCTCTCCGACCGAATCTGACTTCGCGGAAGCCTCGCGAATTCTCGTGAAAAACTATGCGCAGGCATTCATCGACCCCGCAAGTTCATCCAGCAAAATCACTGTTCATCCGATGGCCCAGCGCATCCTCAAGGAAGCACGAAGCGGAAGGATGCCGAAGTATCTCGCTAAGTACACGGAAGAAAATCCACCACGGTTTCGTCGTGCGCGCGAATCGAAAGGCAATCTGGAAGACGTGATGCGTCCTTTGGATGCAGCGGAAAGGAAGCGGTTGATCGCTGCATGGCACGACGCCTGCAAACAAGGCTTCAGTGAATCCGATCGCGCTCGCTTGCGCTCTTGCGACTCGGAAGTCCTGGAATCGGCCATTCTCGATATCGCCCTGTGGACACGCGTGGGCAGCAGCGGCAGCCAGGGATTGCGCAAGTACCTCGTTCTACTCGCCGTGCCCTTGAGTGAATTGAAGGAGAACCTGATCCTCCAACTCAAGGAGGAACCGGCGCCCGCCGCAGCCCGTGCCGGACTGGTGCAGGCGGCGACCGGCGCACAGCGCGCCGCATACGTCTGTGCCACCTATCGCGCACAAAACAACCCGACGCAGTGGTTGCTGGGACACACTGTTCTTGGAGATGTCGGCTACCTGATTAAAACGAAAGACCCTTGGGGAGAGGAATTGTCGACGAACGACGTCCGCGATGTCCCTTCACTGCATGCGGCCGCCGCCCTGATGGGCACCTTGCTCGGTCGGGCGCACCAATTCTCCGCACCAGCCAAAGACGCCATAAGAGATTACCTTAATGCAAATAGTTCCCAGCTTTCCGAACTCCTTACCCAGCGCAGCCGCGCATGTCAGCTTTTCCTTTCGACAGCCTGCGCAGACTTGCGCAGCGATGATCGCGCCGCGGACCTATCCAAACGAGCGGCGCTGTGGTTATCGCAGTGCTCCACGTCAAAATAGTGGGCTGGAAACGCGCAATCGCAGGAACGTTGCAGTGCATGGTGGATTTGCATATGCCAGCGCACGAACGCTGCGCGGGTCATGACCGGCGACTGACAGCGGCTGGGCACCATCAGCGGTCACCTGAGACTCGCTATTCATCACACGGATCAGTCACCTCAAAATCAAACGCCGCGTCGGTGCCCAAATCCAGCAACTGGGTGGCCATGCCGTTCGCACCTCCGCCAAACTCACGGGCGATGACAAAAAGCCCGCGCCAACCCATCTCCGCCGGGGCAAACGGGTCGGGATAGAGGGCGGGACAAACCGGACCCAGTCCCTCCTGTCGCGGATAATTCGCCTGGTGAAACACATACGTGAATTCGCTGGTAATGACCTCCCGCACCTCGGGATCGGGCAGGCTGAATACGGGTGACAGCTCCCAGACACAGTCCGTGATCAACCCCGGAACTCCCTGCGCGTCGATTCGACCAATCCCCGACACCGTCCCCTGCTGCTGCACGTTGTACAGCGGTGTCGCGCCGCCGTCATACAGCAGCCCGGCCTGCTCCTCCGGACCGCACATGCACGCATCGGTCAGGCAACTGCTGCACGCACGCGGCAGATACAAAAAGACCTGCGCCGAAGTGGCCGTCGTCTGGCCGAAGTCATAACTTAGCGTCACCGTCACCTCATCGCCGGGCAGCACCCGCCCCGGCGAAACGCTCATCGTGAGCGGCCCGCGGTTATACAGCGAAAGATCAAAATCCGGGCACGGGTCGGTCAAATCCCGACCATATACCGTCACCGCCGCGGAACCTATCTGCACGCCCAGCCCCGCATTTTGCGCGCAGTTCGACGTCGCCCCATCCGCATCCGTGACGTCGTATACCGTCACCGTTACCTCATCAAGATCATTGTTGTTAATCGC
>CAZKIN010000057.1:12377-18020 GCA_964552515.1 uncultured Phycisphaeraceae bacterium | reverse complement strand
GATTCCTACATTCCGCTTCCGAAGCGCGATGTGGATCAGGCGTTCCTCATGTCCGTCGAAGACGTATTCAGCATCAAGGGACGTGGCACGGTGGCTACCGGTCGTATTGACCGCGGCAGAATCAAGGTCGGCGAAGACGTGGAAATTGTCGGTTTGAATCCGACCATCAAGTCTGTGGTGACCGGCGTTGAAATGTTCAACAAGACGCTGGATGAAGGCATGGCCGGCGACAATGTGGGATGTCTCCTGCGTGGCACTAAGAAGGAAGAAATCGAGCGCGGCCAGGTACTTGCCAAGCCGGGCACGATTCTCCCGCACACCAAGTTTGAATCGCAGGTATACGTCTTGACGCAGGAGGAAGGTGGCCGGCACACGCCGTTCTTCTCAGGATACCGTCCGCAGTTCTATTTCCGCACGACTGACGTAACCGGTTCCTTGGAACTGAAGGGCGCGGAAATGTGCATGCCGGGCGACAACATCGAAATGACGGTGACGCTGGGCAAGCCGATCGGTATGGAGCAAGGCCTGCGTTTCGCGGTACGTGAAGGCGGGCGCACGGTGGGTTCGGGCGTCGTCATCAAGGTTTTGGAATAAGTTGGAGCGAGCGCGTCGCGGCATTTGCCGTCGGCCGACGGATGGATAAGGCATGGCCAAAGCACCTAAAAGAGAATTCGTCTGGCTGCAGTGCAAAGAGTGCGACGACCTGAACTATCGCACCAGCGTGAACGTGATGGGTGGAACGCCCAAGCTGGAACGCAAGAAGTTCTGCAAGCGGGAGCGCAAGCACACGGTCCATAAGATCAAGCGCAAGTAGGCTTCCCACCGCTGGTGTTGCTCGGGCCTTTGTAGGAGCGTAGCTCAATTGGCAGAGCACCGGTTTCCAAAACCGGCGGTTGGGGGTTCAACTCCCTCCGCTCCTGTGCTTACTCTTTGGTGCCGGCGTACGGCACGGAAGCCGGGGACGTCCTTCTTGGCGCGCGGCGAATTTTCTGCGCGGAAGCGGCGTGCCAAAGTCGGAACTATGGATGTTTGGATGTCACTATGAGTAATACGGACTCCACCGCCACGCTGGGCAATGAACACCGCGGGAGCGGCGGCGCATTTGGACGTGATTCCGACGGAGCAGGTTCAGGTCCGCCCCAGGCCGCGCACGCTCAAGGTGCGGGCGGCTTTTTTGAGCAGTATAAGGCCGAGCAAGGCAAGACCGTCCGGCTCAGCTCTTTTGCCGGAGCCATGACGCTCGTGCTCTGGGGTATGGTCTACCTTTATAACCGGCTGGACGTTTACGCCGGTGATGAGTCTTGGCGCCTGCTGATTACGGTCGGGATTCCCATTGGGTTTGCCGTCGCGTTGGGCACGCTGTCCTGGTGGGTGATTTTCGGTCGCCGCGATGTTGGTGATTTCATGATCGCCACCGAAGGCGAAATGAAGAAAGTCAACTGGTCGTCCCGTGGTGAAATCATCGGTTCTACCAAGGTAGTGATTGTTTTCACCATCTTCATGGCCGTATTGATTTTCGCCATTGATATTGTCTTCCAGGCCTTCATGACGTTTATCGGCGTGTTGAAAGCATGAATGACGTCGCCACGACAACCGGCGCTGCTCCGCTCAGTAACCCTGGGATGAAGTGGTACGTCCTTCGCGTCGCCTCCAATAAAGAGGAGGCCGTGCGTGATGCGCTGCTGCGCAAGGTGAAAATCGAAGGTCTGGAAACACGGATCAGTCGTATCCTGGTGCCCACGCTGAAAGAAAAGCGGATGAAGGCCGGGGTCCTGAAGATTGTCGAACGCAAGCTTTATCCCGGTTATGTGTTCGTGGAAATGGCGTGCGAAGAGGATGGATCGGTCGCCGAGTCGGTCTGGTTCATGATTAAGGAAACCAGCGGTGTCGGTGATTTCATCGGTTCGGATGGAAAACCGACGAGCATGCCGGATCACGATGTGGTGGGAATGCTCGCTGCTTCGGAAAAGGCCGAGGATCAACCGGGTCTGTCCGGACTGAATATCAAGAAGGGTGATCAGGTCAAGATTACCGACGGTGCCTTTGAGAGTTATGAAGGTCAGGTTGAGGCGCTGGACGAGCGCCGCGGCATGGTGTCGGTGATTGTGGCGATTTTCGGCCGGCTTACGCCCATAGAAGTGGGATATTGGCAGCTGGAAAAAGTGGAGTAGACATGCGTCCGGCGGCACAGTGTGACGCGAATGTGTCAGCACTGATGATGGCGGGCGCGGCGTGAAGCTGCAGAGTGAATAGAGGTCGGTCCATCGGGCCGGTCCCATAAGGCTTAGGAAGGGTTTGACGTGGCCAAGAAGGAAATGACAGCGCAGATCAAGCTCCAGGCGCCGGGCGGGCAGGCAACTCCCGCTCCGCCGATTGGTCCGGCGCTTGGTCAGCACGGCGTAAACATCGGTCAGTTTGTGCAACAGTTCAACGCGGCGACGGCATCGCTCAACGGCATGACGGTCGGCGTGGTGATTAATGTTTATTCGGATCGCACCTTCACTTTCGTGGTGAAGAGTCCGCCGGCTGCCGTGCTTTTGAAGGCGGCCGTCAAGGTGGAAAAAGGCAGCGGGGTGCCGAACAAGGAAAAGGTCGGAGCGGTTACGAAGGCGCAAGTGCGTCAGATCGCGGAAAAGAAGCTGCCGGATTTGAATTGCTATGACGTGGCGGCGGCGGAGCGAATCGTGAAGGGTACGGCCCGGTCCATGGGCATTGACGTAGTGGATTAATTTCGGGTGGGCGGGTTGTGGCCCGCCGCGCGGAATGGTTAGAGCGGTGCATTATGGCGAATAGAAGTGTGTTGTATCGCAAGCAAGTGGAACTCGGCGGTGGAGCGATTACTCCGCTTCCGCTGGAGTCGGCCATTGCCAAGATCAAGGAAATGACTGCGCTGCGCAGCGATCGTTCGTACAAGAACGGCAAAAAGCGCAAGAGCAAGGATCATACCGTGGAATTGTGCGTGCATTTGGGCATCGATCCCAAGCAGGCGGACCAGATGATCCGCGGCGCGATTTCACTGCCCAAGGGCATTGGTAAGTCGCGCTCGGTGATTGCCTTCTGCGAGGGTGCTGCCGCCGATGCGGCTCGTGCGGCGGGGGCCAAGGAAGTGGGCAGCGATGAATTGATCGCGAAAGTTGAAGCGGGATGGTTCGACTTCGACGTAGCGATCGCGCACCCGTCCCTGATGGGCAAGGTCAGTAAGCTGGGTCGCGTGCTCGGTCCCCAGGGCAAGATGCCGACGCCCAAGGCGGGTACGGTGACGGCGGACGTGGCGAACGCGGTAAAGGACTTTGCCGGCGGGCGTCTGGAGTTTCGTAACGACGATGGTGGAAACGTGCACATCCCGGTGGGGAAGAGTTCGTTCTCGGCCGGCGATCTGCTGGAAAATGTCGATGCGGTGCTTAAGCACCTGACGCGCATCAAGCCACCGTCTTCGAAGGGTCATTACATCAAGCGTGCGGTGCTTTCGGCGACGCACACGCCGTCAGTGACCATTGAAGTCGCGGCATAGATTCGGATGTAGAATGTTGGACGCTGGTGACAAGCCGGTGTCATAAATGTAAAAGCCAGGACATTAGTCATGAGCAAACCCGTAAAAGCAATGGTGACCGCGGAATTGAAGAAGCGCTATGCGGGCGTCGAGAGTGCCTGCGTAGTGAACGTCACCGGATTGGACGTCAAGGCGCAAGAGAAACTGCGTCGTACGCTGCGCGAAAAATCGGCGCGCATCCAGATCGTCAAGAACAGCCTGGCGAAATACGCCTTCAAGGATACGCCACTGGCTCCGCTCGGCGACGCGCTCACCGGGCCCTGTGCGCTGATTACCAGCTCGCAATCGCTCATTGAAATCGCAAAGCTTCTGATCGACGCCGCCAAGGAGTTCGGCAAGCTGGAACTCAAGGGGGCGCTGCTGGATGGCGATCCGTCGATGATGTCGATCGTTCAGCTTTCCAAGATGCGCGGGAAGCGTGAACTGCTTGGCGAAATCGCCATGCTCGCCGGTTCGCCGGGCCGGGCGCTGGCGGGATGTCTTGCGGGTGCACAGGGGCGCGTCGCGGGTTGCATCAAGACTTTGGCGGACAAGCCCGAAGCGGCTTGATTCGCGCGAGAAAGAACTAACTAATTACGTCAGCGTCAACTGGTTCGCTGTTTGACGGCGAATGAAATGGCCCGCACCGTGCGGGCCGCCTATTGGTGCGGCGGTTATGGAAGGAGCAGAAGTATCATGGCGGAAGCACCAGCCGTATCGTTTAGCGCGGATGTCAGCGCGCTGGCTGAAAAGATTGTCAATCTGACCGTGAAGGACGCCCAATCACTGGTTGACTGCCTGAAGAAGGTTCACGGCATCGAGCCGGCAGGCGGTGGGGTGATGATGGCTGCCGGTCCGGCTGCGGGCGGTGGCGCTGCGGCAGCGGTCGAGGAGAAGACGACATTTGACGTCATTCTCACCGGTTTTGGCGACAAGAAAATACAAGTCATCAAGGTGGTTCGTTCGATCACCGGCCTGGGCTTGAAGGAAGCCAAGGACTTGGTGGAGGCCGTTCCAAAGCCGCTTAAGGAAGGCCTGTCGAAGGAAGAGGCCGACAAGATGAAGAAGGAAATTGAAGAGTCCGGCGGAACGGTTCAGATTAAGTAATACTGAAAATAGATTGATAGGGCCGCTCGCCAAGATTGGTGCGCGGCCCTATACTATCTGCCGTTGGAACGTTTGGTATACATCAGGGCGTCGCGTCGCCCGTCGCTTGGTGGTAACTTCGGGTGGTTCCGATGGTTACGTCACGAGGCGCTATTGCAGCGGATCGATGCGTTTACGTTGACGACTCCGCTTTCCAAAGCTTACGTCAGCGACGACACGAGAACGACCGGTTTGTGCGGGACGACCGGTCCAACGGAGGTGTCGCCGCTTGATGTCATGTCCCTGTCGTTACAGCTGTTGGTTGGCGAGCGTGACTGTGCATGTGGTTTGTCACTGCTTTGCGGCGCAAGGCTGCGGTGCCGTCGCGTTTCCTTTTGAAGAGGGATCTAGAAGATGACCACAGGTGTGCTGCCCGTTCGCAATTACGCCAAGCTGGGCGATGGGATGCCGGTACCGGAACTGATCGGCCTGCAGACGCGATCCTATGACCGTTTTCTGCAATACGAAATTGCGCCGACCGCCCGTGACGTTTCCGGGCTTGAAGCGCTGCTGCGCGAAATGTTTCCGATCGAGAGTTATGACGGAAACATGGCACTACATTACATCAACTATGAACTCGGCAAGCCGCGCTATACACCGGATGAATGTCGCGAGCTGCGTTTGACTTATGGCATGCCGTTTCGGGTGCGTCTGCGTTTCACGCGCAAGGATTCGGACGAAATCCAGGAAGACCTGGTCTATCTCGGCGACCTGCCGGTGATGATTGGTGGCGGCGAGTTCATTATCAACGGCGCGGAGCGCGTGATTGTTTCGCAGCTCCATCGTTCGCCCGGTGTGGACTTCATCAAGGATCAGGCGGAAGGCGATCGCGCACTCCACTCGTGCCGTATCATTCCGGAGCGCGGCAGCTGGATTGAGATCGAAGTCACCAAAAAAGACGTGCTCGTCGTTCGTATTGATCAGTCCAGCAAGCTGCCCGCGACGACGTTCCTGCGGGCGATGGACGC
>CAZKIN010000057.1:0-12277 GCA_964552515.1 uncultured Phycisphaeraceae bacterium | reverse complement strand
TATCGCCTCGGCAAGGTGGGGCGGTTCCGTTTGAATCGTAAGTTTGAACTGGAACGCGACGGCGGGCCGATGACGCTCACCGTTGACGACATGATTCAGTGCCTCAAGTACCTGCTCAAACTACGCACCGGTGAATCCGCATTCGCAGTGGATGACATCGATCACCTGGGTAACCGCCGCTTGCGCACACTCGATGAACTGTGCGCCGACGAAATGCGCAAGGGTTTCCTCAAGCTCCGCCGCACCGTACAGGAGCGCATGAGCATGAAGGACCCGGAACAAATCGGTCGCGTGGCCGAACTGATCAACAGCAAGTCGATCAGCTCCGCCATTGAACTCTTCTTCGGCCGCGGAGAGCTTTCGCAGGTGGTCGACCAGACCAATCCGTTGTCGCAGCTTACACATGAGCGGCGTTTGTCGGCCCTTGGTCCGGGTGGTCTCAATCGCAAACGCGCGGGCTTTGAAGTCCGCGACGTGCATATTTCCCATTACGGCCGCATCTGCCCGATCGAAACGCCGGAAGGCACCAACATCGGACTTATTGCGTCGCTCAGTCTGTACAGCGTGGTCGACGACTATGGTTTCCTCATCACGCCGTATCGCAAGGTGAACAACGGAAAACTGACGGAAACCGTTTATCTGCGTGCCGATGAGGAAATGCGCGAGATCATCGGCCCGCCGGAAGTTGTGGACCCGGGTACGTCAAACCTGCTTGGTGGCGGTTTGATTGTCCGTCGTCATGGCGACTTAGGTCAGGTAGATCGCACGGCCGTGACGTATGTCGATATTTCGCCCAAGCAGACGATTGGAGTTTCGGCGGCGCTGATTCCGTTCCTCGAGCATGACGACGCCAACCGCGCGCTTATGGGTTCCAACATGCAGCGCCAGGCCGTGCCGCTCCTCCGTGTTGAGCCCCCGGTGGTGGCGACGGGCATGGAGCGTCCCGTGGCGGTCAACAGCGGAATGGTGGTTCGCGCCCGCACCTCCGGCAAAGTGACTTTTGTCGATGCCCTGCGCATCGTGCTGGATGAAACAGATGAATATGTCCTGAGGAAATTCCAGGGGCTCAATGAGCGCACCTGCCTGAATCAGCGTCCGCTCGTCCGGCTGGGCCAGAAGGTAAAGAAGGGCGATGTCATCGCCGATGGTCCCGCCACTTCGCACGGCGAGCTGGCCCTGGGTAAGAACCTGCTCGTCGGATTCATGACTTTTGACGGTCACAACTTTGAAGACGCGATCATCATCAGTGAAAAACTGGTGAAGACTGACGCGCTGACCAGCATCCACATTGATGAATACGATGTGGAAGTGCGCGACACCAAGCTGGGCCGTGAAGAATTCACCGCGGATATTCCCAACGTTTCGGAGCGCGCGCTCGCCAACCTCGACGCCAACGGCATCGTTCGCATCGGTACCCGCGTGGCGCAAGGTGATATCCTCGTCGGCAAGGTCAGTCCGAAGAGCAAGAGCGAATTGTCCCCTGAAGAGAAGTTGCTGCATGCCATTTTCGGTCGGGCCGGTGAAGACGTGAAGAACGATTCGCTGGAATTGCCCGCAGGCGAGTCCGGCATTGTGATCGGAGCGAAGAAATTCAGCCGCCGCATTCACATGACCGAGGAGCAGAAAGCCGAATTGCAGCGCGATATTCAGGCCTATACGGCCGCGCAAAACGGCAAAATCATCGGCTGTTTCAAGCAGATGTGCAACGAGATCGAGCAGGAAATCGGCGAGCCGATGGTCGATCCGAACACGCGTCAAAAGGTCGGTCACAGCAATCTTGATGAAGTTATTCTCGAACAGATCGATGTGTTCGGCGAACACGTCCGCTCGCGTGATCTGAAGTGGGTGAAGCCGGCGACCAAGCGCGACGATTGCCTCAAGATTACCGATCGCTACTGGCCGCGCGTGCAGGAATTGCAGGAAGAGCGCGATCGCAAAGTTGCCCAGATGAAGCGCGGTGACGAACTGCCTTCCGGCGTGCTCGAAATGGTAAAGGTGTATGTCGCCACCAAGCGACAGATTTCCGTTGGCGATAAGATGGCCGGTCGTCACGGCAACAAGGGTGTGATTGCAAAGATTCTCCCTGAAGAGGATATGCCGTTTCTCGATGACGGTACGCCGCTGCACATTCTGCTGAATCCGCTGGGTGTTCCCTCGCGTATGAATGTCGGCCAGATTCTAGAAACGCACTTGGGCTGGGCGGCGCATCTGCTGGGCTATCAGGCGATCACGCCAGTTTTTGACGGAGCGACCGAAGAGGAAATCCTTAAGGCGCTGGAGGAAGCGAACGCCGAAGCGCGGCGTCGTGCCGGCGATGTCAAGCAGGTTTCCACCGCGGGCAAGGACGACCTTCGTTTTGTTGAGCTTCCCCCCGGGGGCAAGGTGCGTCTGCGCGATGGTCGCACCGGCGAGCTTTTCGATCAAGCCGTTACGGTGGGATATCTATACATGCTCAAACTCCACCATTTGGTGGATGACAAGATTCACGCCCGGGCGACTGGACCGTACAGCCTGATTACCCAGCAGCCGCTGGGTGGCAAGGCGCGAACCGGCGGTCAACGCTTTGGTGAAATGGAAGTGTGGGGTCTGGAGGCGTATGGCGCGGCCTATGTGTTGCAGGAGCTGTTGACCGTCAAGAGCGACGACGTGGAAGGTCGCACCAAGATCTATGAGGCGATGGTCAAGGGCAAGAATACGCTGGAGGCGGGCACGCCGGTTTCGTTTGACGTCTTGTGCAACGAAATTCGCGGGCTTTGTCTGAATATTCAGTTGGAGAAGCGACGCGTCGGTTAGTGACCGATGACTGTCGCTGTTTTCCCGGGAGCGCTGCGCTGTCCGCCAATCGTGCGGTGGATGGAAAGGAGCGCTCGGCAAGCCGCGGGCATCCCAATCGTTGGGGAGCACCGTGGCGGGAATTAAGGAGTAGCGCCATGACCTACGACGACATTACTTACGAAACGATGAGCAAGGCCGATCCGGACGAGCTGCATGACTTTTACGAGCGGCAGCAGCATCCGACTACGGGCTCGCGCGAAAAACTGAAGCGGATGATGGACAATACCTACTGTTTTGTCGCCGCACGGCGCAATGGCCAGATTATCGGCATCGCGCGCGGCGTGACGGACGGCCTGTGGGGTCGGCTCGCGGAATGCAAGCTTGATCCGGCCTATCAGGGGCCGGCCTGCGTTACCAAGACCGACGGTCGCATTGAACACGATGAAGCGGGCATTGCCCGGCGCATGGCGCAGATGGTCATCGATGCCCTTCGTACTTACGGAGTGGAGCGGATTGACGCCCTGGCTTATGGCACGGAAGTCGACTTCTGCGAAGAACTCGGCTTCAAGAAAATGCGCGGCCTGGTCCCGCTGGAATTAAAGGCGACCGTGTCGACGGCGACGCCGCGCAAAGTGGTGGCCCGCGCCGGTGTATAGCCCGAAGCGGTTTCCCTGAATCGGTTTCGGCGGTTCGCTGCCGGAAACTATGGATTGAATGGTCATCGGCCGTTGGCCGGTTTTGACATATGTCTTGCGGAAAGGATCGCTGCGCGAATGTTGGAAACGCTCTACGATCGCGTAAATGACTATGCCCGGGTTCGGATTTCGCTCGCTTCGCCGAACGACATCCGCAGTTGGTCATTCGGTGAAGTTAAGAAGCCCGAAACGATCAACTACCGTACCTATCGTCCTGAAAAGGACGGACTGTTCTGCGAGCGCATCTTCGGTCCCGAACGCGACTGGGAATGTGCATGTGGAAAGTTCAAGGGCACCAAGCACAAGGGAATCATCTGCGACCGCTGCGGCGTCAAAGTGACGCACTCGCGCGTTCGTCGCAAGCGCATGGGGCATATCAACCTTGCTGCCCCGGTGGTGCACATCTGGTTCTTCAAGTCGATGCCCTCGCGGTTAGGCGCGCTGCTCGACGTCAAGACACAAAGCCTGGAAAAGGTCGTCTATTTTCAGGACTATCTGGTCATTGACCCCGGCGATACGCCGCTCAAGCCGCGGCAACTGCTGACGGAAGAGGAATATCGTCAGGCCCTTACGGAATATGGTCCGACCTTCACCGCGATGATGGGTGCCGAAGCGGTCAAGGAACTGCTCGCCAGATTGGATCTCGCGTCGCTCTCCGTGACCCTGCGCGAGGAAATGGCGAAAACCGGCAGCAAGCAACGCGAGAAAGATCTCGCCAAACGCTTGAAGATTGTCGAAGCATTGCGCAACTCGCCCAACGAGTGCGGCTGGATGGTACTGGAGGTCATTCCGGTCATCCCTCCCGATTTGCGCCCGCTCGTTTTGCTGGATAGCGGCAACTTCGCCACCAGCGATTTGAACGATCTCTATCGACGCATCATTAACCGCAACAGCCGGCTCAAGAAGCTGGTCGATCTCAACGCGCCCGAAGTCATTATCCAGAACGAAAAGCGCATGTTGCAGCAGGCGGTGGATGCTCTTTTTGACAATGGTCGCTGCCGACGTCCGGTGCTCGGATCCAGCAACCGCCCGCTTAAGTCCATGACCGACATGATCAAGGGCAAGCAGGGCCGCTTCCGCGAGAACCTCCTTGGTAAACGCGTGGATTATTCGGCGCGTTCCGTGGTCGTCGTAGGACCGGAACTGAAGCTCAATCAATGCGGTCTTCCGAAGAAGATCGCGCTGGAGCTCTACCAGCCATTCATCATTCGCAAGCTCAAGGAGCGCGGCCTAGCCGACACCATCAAGAGCGCCAAGAAAATGCTTGAGCGCCGCGATCAGGCGATCTGGGACATTCTCGAGGAAGTGATTTTCCAGCATCCCGTGCTGCTCAATCGCGCACCGACGCTCCACCGCATGGGTATCCAGGCGTTTGAGCCGGTGCTGGTCGAAGGTAACGCGATCAAGATTCACCCGCTCGTGTGCAAGGGCTTCAACGCCGACTTTGACGGCGATCAGATGGCCGTCCACCTGCCACTCTCTATCGAGGCGCAGGTCGAAGCGCATGTTCTGATGATGTCTACGAACAACATCTTCAGTCCGGCGAACGGTAGTCCGATCATGTCGCCCACGCAGGACATCGTGATGGGTGTCTTCTATCTGACCACCGGACACGTAACGGCGAAGAAGGAAGAGAAGGAAGTACCGCGCTTCGCGGGACCATTCGAGGCGTTTACCGCGTATTACCACAAGAAAATCGGTATTCATGATCCAATCGTGGTACGCGTGGATGGCGACATGCTGGTGACTGAGCCTCGCGGCCCCGTCGAGAAAATGCCCGCCAATCACCGCATTCAGACGACCGTGGGACGCCTGATTTTTGATGACATTCTTCCTGCCGGTATGCCGTTCTACAACTGCGGCCTGTCGCAAAAAGGGCTGGTCCGCGTCGTGGCCGACTGCTATGAAATGAAGGGTCGCGCGCTCACCATTGAAGTGCTCGACCGCATCAAGGAAGTTGGCTTTAAGCACAGTACACTTGCCGGTCTCTCGTTCGGCCTCACCGATATGCGCATTCCGCAAGCCAAGCAGAAGATCATTGATGTCGCGCAGAAGGCCGTCGATCAGATTGAAAAGGCGTTTCGCGAAGGCAGTTTGACCCGATTGGAACGCTACAACCAGGTCATTGACGTCTGGATTCACGCCCGCGAGCAGGTCACTGCGGCGATGATGACCGAACTAAAGAACGACTATCGCGACGACAAGAATCAGTACAAGTTGCCGGGCGATGCGGGTGCCAAGCCGTACCTCAACCCCATCTTCCTGATGACCGAGTCCGGTGCGCGTGGTAGCGTCGATCAGATTCGCCAGCTTGCGGGCATGCGAGCGCTTATGGCCAAGCCATCAGGCGAAATCATTGAAACGCCCATCAAGGCCAATTTCCGTGAAGGTCTTTCAGTGCTCGAGTATTTCAGCTCGACCCACGGTGCGCGCAAAGGTCTGGCCGATACCGCTCTTAAGACCGCCGACTCCGGATACCTGACCCGTAAGCTCGCCGACGTGGCGCAAAATGTTATCGTGTCCAAGCGAGATTGCGGAACCATTCACGGAGTCACCAAGGAGGCCATCTACAAGGGCGAGGAAGTGGATATCGCCCTGCGTGAATCCATCATCGGTCGCGTCGCCCGCGATACCATCCGCAACCCGATCACCGACGAAGTGATCGTCAGCGAAAACCAGATCATCAGCAAGGAAATCGCGAAGCGAATTGAAGACCTCGGTCTCGACAAGATTCGCGTTCGCAGTCCGCTCACTTGCGAAGCGCCGCGCGGCATCTGTGGCACTTGCTACGGCATGGATATGTCCACCGGACGTTTGGTGGAGGAGGGCCTGGCGGTCGGCATCATTGCCGCACAGTCCATCGGTGAACCTGGCACGCAGCTTACTATGCGTACCTTCCACACCGGCGGTGTTGCTCAGAAGGCCGCCACTGAGAACAAACTCAAGGCGTCGCAGAAGGGCGTCGTGAAGTATCAGGATCTGAACGCGGTCACCATTCCCGCCGCTGATGGCGGCAAGCGCATCGTCGTGCTCAAGCGCAATGGTGAAATCCTATTGAATGACGACAAGGGACGCGAATTGTCGCGCGACAAGGTCCCTTACGGTGCGGTACTGAAAGTGACTGACGGACAGCAGGTGGGCAAGGGCGAAGTGCTCTGCGAATGGGATCCGCACATGACGCCCATTCTTGCCGAAGTTGGTGGCGGTATCCGCTTCCAGGATGTGGCCGAAGGCGAAACCGTTCGTCTGGAGCAGGAAGGCGGCAGCACCAAGTTTGTCGTCATTGAACATAAGGGTGAAAAGCACCCGCAGATCATCATTGAAGACAAACAGGGCAACGTGCTCGACTATCACTACCTGCCGGCCAAGGCGCGTATTGAGGTCACCGAAGGTCAGGCGATTCTGCCGGGTATGGAACTCGCCCGCCAGCCGCGTTCGATGGGTGGTACGCAGGACATCACGGGTGGTCTGCCGCGCGTGACCGAAGTGTTCGAGGCGCGTCGTCCCAAGGAACCGGCCGTGATGGCTGAGATCTCCGGCAAGGTTGAAATTCGCGCCGACAAACGCCGCGGCAAGATGACCATCGTGGTCACCAACGAAAGCGGTATGGAAAAGGAACATCACGTTCCGCAGGACAAGCATTTGCTCGTCCATGCCGGAGACCATGTCGATGCGGGCGATCCGCTGATCGAAGGTCCGCTCATTCCGCACGACATTCTGCGAATCAAGGGCGAAGAGTCGTTGCAGGGCTACCTGCTGGCCGAAGTCCAGGCGGTCTACCGCAGCCAGAACGTAACCATCAACGACAAGCACTTGGAGATCATTATTAACCAGATGCTTTCCAAGGTGAAGGTTGAGCAGACTGGCGACAGCCGATTCCTGCCCGGCGAAATGGTCGACAAGTTCCGTTTCCGCAAGGAAAACGAACGCCTCTCCAAGAGCGTCGTCGTTTCCAATGCCGGCGATACCAAGTTGGTGGTCGGTCAAGTGGTTACCCGTCCGGAACTCAGCGCCGCCAACGACGAAGCCGATGCGGCGGGCGGCGAACCGGCCAAGGGCAAGCGTCCCAAGCCGGCGATCGGCACCACGATGCTCTTGGGCATTACCAAGGCAAGTTTGTCCAGCGAGTCCTTTATTTCGTCTGCGTCCTTCCAGGAAACCACCAAGGTCCTTACCGAGGCAGCCTTGGGAGGCGTTTCTGACGAACTTCGCGGCCTGAAGGAAAACGTAATCCTGGGGCACTTGATCCCTGCGGGTTCGGGCTTCCCCCCGTATTTGAACATCAAGCTCAAGCAACTGGGCGAACCGATTCCGGTGCAGGCGGATGTCGCGGCAGTTGCAGCCGGAGCGACTTTGAGTATGATTCCCGAGTCGCCTGCCGTGCCTGCGGAAGAAAGCACGCTCGAACCCGCTGTGGAGGCGGGAGTGAGTGCCGATGCCGCTGTCGACGGTGAAATCGCGAATATGTAGCCCTCTGCCCCAGACCCAAGGTCCTCTGGGCGGTGGTATTTGTGGAACGATCGCAATCGCCAGGTGGCGGTGCGTTCAGGGTTAAGGAAGTAAGATGCCAACCATTAATCAATTGGTGAAACACGGACGCAAGATCGTCCACAGTAAGTCCAAGGTGCGCGATCTGGAGCGGTGCCCTTCCAAGCGCGGCGTGTGTCTGATCGTGAAGACTCAGACGCCCAAGAAGCCGAATTCCGCGCTGCGTAAGGTGGCGCGTGTGCGCCTCACCAACGGTAAGGAAGTCACCGCGTACATTCCCGGTGTCGATCACAACCTTCAGGAACACTCCATCGTTCTGGTGCGCGGCGGTCGTGTTCGCGATCTTCCCGGTGTGCGTTACCACATTATCCGCGGTGCGCTCGACTGTGCCGGTGTGGAAAATGACAAGGACGGTCGGCCGCGTAATCGCAGCCGTAGCAAGTACGGCGTCAAACGCCGCAAGGGCAAGTAAACAGCGTTAGCGGCGGGTGATTTCCTGGATGCAAATGAACGGCGCAAAAACTGAATGTCTAACTCCGGCGCGACCGGACGCACTGCCTTCCATGGCGGTGGTCGGGCTTCGGATTTTCGCCGGTGTCACGCTGATGGCACTCGCGGCCCAGGTACGGTTTCCGGCTCCGGGGACGGAAGTCCCCGCGACGTTGCAGTCATTCGCGTTGTTGCTGGTTGCGTTTACGCTGCGGCCGGTTGAAGCGTTTTCCTCAATGATCGCCTACTTGGCGATTGGCTATTGCGGATTACCGGTTTTCGCCGCGGCGTTGCCGGGTACGTTGGGGTCGACCAGCGGATTCTTGTTGGGTTTTGCCGTTACGGCCCCCTTGGTTGCCTTGATGTCCGGACGGTCGTCGGGCTTTCGACGTTTGATGTTTTCGGGTCTGCTTGGGTTTGCCGTGCTCTTCATGATTGGCAACCTGTGGCGCTGGGGCTATTGGTCGCAGGTAGACGGCCGGGAAGTCAGTTTAGGGGCCATGTTGGCGACAGGGCTGTTGCCGTTTGTTCCGAAGGCATTGGTGGAAGTTGTTCTCGCCGCGTTGTTGGTCTCAACCATGCGGCGCGGTCGAGGCGGGCAATCTTAAGTTGTTATTGATTGACGAAGCAGGGTCTTAGAAAAGGGCGGACGTAAGATCATGGGATTCAAGAAGTGGACGGCGTCGACGCATCAACTGCGACCGGATACCCGGTACAACAATATTCTCATCTCCAAGTTCATCAACATGTTCATGCTCGACGGTAAGAAGAGCGTTTGCATCAACGTAATGTATGACGCCTTGGAAATCGTCGGCAAGCGTGTCAAGGACGTTCCGCCGCTCGAAGTCTTCGAAACCGCTGTAAACAACTGCAAGCCCAACGTTGAAGTGCGCTCCAAACGCGTCGGCGGCAGTAACTATCAGGTCCCCATGCCGGTGAATCGTAAGCGTCAGCAGGCCCTCTCGATGCGCTGGATTCGTGATGCCGCCCGCGGACGGAAGGGCAAGCCCATGGCCGAAGCGTTGGCTCAGGAATTCATTGACGCCTTCAAGGGTGAAGGTACCGCCGTCACCCAGCGCGAAAATGTCCACCGCATGGCCGAAGCCAACAAAGCATTTTCCCACTTCGCGTGGTAGTTTGCAGCCGCCAACCGTACCTTGCGGCACTTTGTGCGCTCGCGCCATAAGTCTATTCCAAGAGTTGATTGACCGATAACCACATGACGGTGCGCCCTTGCGGCGGATCGCATTCGTACGGGCGGCCATGGCTGCCGGTGTACTCACTGGTAACGTCAATCATCCCATGTCCACACTTTCCGCGCATTCTCCCGCATTATTCGCTGACTTGGATATCCCGGCCGCGTCGACTCCACTCAGTGCCGTGGCCGCGGCCCGCCGCTTCGTTTGGACGGCTGTATCGGCCTACGTGTCCTGTCTCGCGCTCCTGGCCGCTTTTTCGGTTTACGCCAATCCCTGGGGCAACTACGGTGAATCGGGATTTCTGGATCCCCACGAGTACAACGATCGCCTTGTCAAGGCGAAGCATCTGGATGCCTTGCCCGTTAATCAGCGGCCACAGGTCATGATGCTCGGCTCATCCAGCATGATGAGCATGCGCGGCCACGATATCGCCAAGGCAACGCGCCGAACCGCATTCAACTGCAACGTGTCGGGGGGGCAGGCCGACGATCACCTGTGCATCCTCCGGCACCTCGTGCACGATCTTAACCATCGTCCCGAGCTGCTCATCGTGGGCGTCGAAACATGGACATTTGGTCCGCCCGCTGAGAACGACGCAGTGATTCCCGGCGCGCGGCGCGTGCTGCTCAATGTCCCGCAGTGGATTCGGCATCACCCGAACGGCCAGTGGTATCGCCGCGCGTGGGCCAAAATGGTGGATTGCTTTTCGCGTGACCATCTCAACGCGAGCTGGCGCGTGCTCTTCAAAATTGACCTGACGCGCCGCAGCCTTGATGCATTGGGCACGGGCATCGTCTCCGCCGACGGCTCGCTGGTTTATTCCGATCACGATTCCATGAACCTCGGAGGCGTCAGGCATACGCTGGCCGAGCTGCGTCAGCATGGAGTCACTAAACTGCTGGGGCAGATCAGGGATGGTCGAACGACCGACCGGCTTGAACGATTGCGTTACTACCGCTTCGACGGCCTCTGGTCGCCTCGTGTCGAGCGCTTTACCGAGTTCCTGCGCATCTGTCAGCGGGAAGGCATCAAGGTGCTGCTTGTTCGTACCCCGCTTCATCCGCTCGCCTGGGAGATGTTGGCCGATGATCAAGGGCACGCCCGCAACGTCGCCGAACTCGCTGGACTGACCGATAAGTGGCAACGCGACTTTCCCGTGGTTCTCGGAATCGTCGACGCCTCGCACGTTCAAAATTACGGCGGCGACCCCGACGATTTTTACGACGAAATGCACTGCGGTCCGGAGAACAGCAAACGCATACTCGCGCAAGTCGCGGCGTTCTTGGAATCCCGATGATCTTCCCCAGCCAGATATTTCTGCTGATCTTCCTGCCGCTGGTGCTCCTCGGCTGGTATGGCCTGCGCAGCATCCGCCTGCGCCTCGCGCTGCTGACCGCCGCCAGTTTCATCTTCTACGGCTGGTGGGACTGGCGTTTTACCATTCTTCTACTTGGCACATCTTGGTTGGACTACTGTTGCGCCCGCCGCATCGTCGCCGCGCAAAAAGTGCCACATGAGGAACACTCAATCGGACATTCTGTCGCCCGCCGCTGGCTGTTGCTTTCAGTCGGCAGCAACCTCGCCGTACTCGCCTTCTTTAAGTACGCAGGTTTCTTCGCAAAATCACTCAACGAACTGGCCGCCGCCGCCGGCGCGGGCAATCCTATTCCCATCCTCGACATCGCGCTGCCCATCGGCATCTCGTTCTACACCTTCCAGACGATGAGCTACACCATCGATATCTATCGCGGCCGCTGCCGCCTCGCCAAGGATTTCCTGCACTTCGCCGCGTTCGTCTCGCTTTTCCCGCAGCTCGTCGCCGGACCCATCGTGCGCTATGCGGACCTGGAAGAGCAGTTCGACGATCTGCCCGGAAAAACGTTCTCCTATCCACTCGCCGCCGACGGCATCTGGCTGTTCGTCGTCGGGTTAGTCAAGAAAATCTGGATCGCCGACTTCTTCGCACCCGTCGCCGCTACCGCCTTCGACTCAACGGCCAACGTGCAATTCTTCACCGCCTGGGCCGGCGCTCTCGCCTACACCCTGCAGCTTTATTTCGACTTTTCCGGCTACAGCGACATGGCCCGCGGCCTCGGTAAGATGCTCGGCTTTGAATTCCCCATCAACTTCAACTCACCTTATCAGGCCCGCAGCATTGCCGAATTCTGGAACCGCTGGCACATCACCCTTTCCACCTGGCTGCGCGACTATCTCTACATTCCGCTCGGCGGATCGCGCGGCGGCATCCTCAAGACCGTTCGCAATCTCTTCATCGTGATGCTGCTCGGCGGATTGTGGCACGGCGCGGCCTGGACGTTCGTGCTGTGGGGAGTCTATCACGGCCTCCTGCTCGGCCTGCACGCTGCGTGGAAGCACTTCGATTCACGCCGACTCCCCGCGCCCATCGCCATCGCCGGAACACTCGTGCTCGTTATCTTCGGATGGGTCCTCTTCCGCGCGCACTCGGCCGCACAGGCCTTTGATCTCTACGCCGCCATGATCGGCCTGCGTGGCATGGAACCGCTTACTCATTACTCCCAGACGCTTGGTCTATACCTGCCCGCACTGTACGGCGCCTTCGGTGGCATGCACGGTCTACTGTTCCTCCTCGCCGCCGGTGCCCTGACCGTC
>CAZKIN010000056.1:15764-18068 GCA_964552515.1 uncultured Phycisphaeraceae bacterium | reverse complement strand
AACTTCGACCACGTCGGTTTCACCGTGGCCATGACCGACCTGACCCGCAAATACAACGGAAAGATGATGTCACCCCTGCGCGTCGTACCCGGCTTACTGTGGTGGTGGTGAGGGTTGTCCTTCCTCCGCCTGTATTTCCGCCGACCGCGCATTCAACCGCTTGCGCAGCTCGCCATCCCGCTGGTCAATGGACTTGGTATCACGTAGCAATCCTTGTTCAGATGATTTTCCATACAGTTCAGGATGCAGATACTTGCCTTTACGATCATTTTCCTTGGTCTGCTCAGTGCGAAAGCCATGCGCCTTGGTCCAAAGATCGTTCCGCGTCGCCTCCACGCGCCACGAAACCTTGGTCCGGGGATGACTGGTCCGGATGAGAAACCGATTGTTCTCGATCTCCCGCGCAACCTTGGCCAGCACAAAAACCTCGCCCGAATCGACAACGGTAAGTTGATAGCGGAAGTTCCGATTGATGCTCTCGAAATACGCAGGCAGCGTCACCCAGACTTCGCCGCGGTCATCCGTCACTTCGTTGCCCGAATACGCATTGACCGGCTCAGGACCCTCGGCGCAATAGTGCAGCAGGTAGGCATTCTCCGGGTCCAGCGGATGATCGATCCGAAATGACTTGGTGCCGGTAGCGCCGATTGTCCCAAACGCGAAGATGGCATGTCCCGCGCTTCCCGTGGGCTCCGCTCCAACCACGCCATAGGAGTTACTGTCCGAGCTTTCCGTTTCGCCGCGCACGCCGACCCCGGAGCCGGTCGTCGACAGTGCCCGCCCCCAGACACCATACGCATTGGAATCCGTCGTAAAATACCCGCCATCACCATTCGTCGAACTTCCCCACATGCCGCGCCCGGCCGAACCGTTCGCCGTGCCCCGCACCCCGACCGTGGAAACATTGTCCGTGCTGGTCGCTTCGCCGAAGACGCCCGTGCCGCCCGATCCCGTCGTTCGACCGTAAACCCCCATTTGCGGGCCCAGCATGGCGGACGTGGTCTCGCCATACACGCCTACGCCATCCGGACTGTTTACCCGACCGTAAACGCCGTAGGTATCGCCGCTCGACGCGGACGCCAATCCGAACGCACCCCGTCCGGATGTGCTTGCCGACTCAAACCGCCCGCCAAAGTTCGTTCCGGTCGCGGCCGTCGCCTCACCGAAAACGCCCCGGCCGGCCACACTTGCGCTCTGCCCGACCACGCCGAACGTGGTTCCCACCGCCGCAGGTGTCACACCCATGACACCTGTCCCTGCGATGCTCAGGCTCTCAAACCGCCCGCCGAATCCCGCCCCCGTCAGATTGAGCGATTCGCCCACCACGCCGCGCCCCAGCGGACTGAGGGTCTGTCCAAATACGCCGGTCGTCGTTCCGGACAGGGAATTGGCGAGTCCCGCCACGCCGCGACCTGCATCACTCGCGCTGCGCCCGAATACACCGGCCGTGATCCCGGTTGTCGCCGTCGAAATACCGTAAAGCCCCGCCGCACCGGTCGAGCTGTTCGCGTTCTCTCCGCGAATGATGTGCGCGGCGTTGTCGCCGCTGATAGACAGTGGATTCGCAAGGAGTGCCGTGGATACCGTACCGCTGCTCAGGTTCGAGGCGTTGCGATAAAATGCTTCCGATTGCCCGCCCAGCAGCGCCGCATTGTTCGCAAAGTAGGCATTCGGCGCCGGCGATATTTCCTGCCGCGGCCCCAGCACGGTAAAACCCGCCGCATTGTTGCAGTCCTGCCCCGCGTCCGTCCGAACCTCAATCTCCAGAAATCGTCTCTCGCCCGCGAACTGCGCGCCGAAATCCAGGTCCAGCGTAAACAGCCCGTTGGTGATGCTGACATTATCATGGCACTGGATGGCGCCGATCGTCGCGCCGCCGCTCGCCGCGTCCAGCAGGCGAAACCGCAGGTCGAACACGCCGCTTACCGGAACTCCGCCCGTCGTCATTCGCCCCTGGTAAGTGAAGTTCGTACCCAGCGGCACCGCGGCGATGGCCGCCGCGCCCATCCACGAAATACCCAGGCACAACATCGTTCTCATTTTTTTTCCTCCCCTCCAGCGTTGAAAAATATGCCCTGCGCCGACAAACGTCATCAAATGATTCGAACCCCGACCGGGCGGATTACGATGCAATCCACCCGCCGCCCAGCACCGTATCCCCGTCATAGAAAACGACGGCCTGTCCGGGCGTGATGGCGCGCTGCGGCTCGTCAAACTCCACCCGCGCCGTCCCATCTACCCCCGGATACACCGTCGCGCTCGCCGCTTCATGCAAATAGCGAATTTTCACCTTGGCGCTAATGG
>CAZKIN010000056.1:7262-15664 GCA_964552515.1 uncultured Phycisphaeraceae bacterium | reverse complement strand
ACCGTCGCGCTCGCCGCTTCATGCAAATAGCGAATTTTCACCTTGGCGCTAATGGATTCCTGCCCCACATCCACCAGCCAGTTCACCCGCTCCGCCACCAGTTGCGACTGCAATAAGTCATCAACCCCGCCCAGCGTTACCGTGTTGCTCAGCACATTTAGCGCCGTCACATACGCGGGCTTCCCTACCGCAATGCCCAGCCCGCGCCGCTGCCCGATGGTGAAATTCCCCATGCCCTCATGGTGACCGATCACTGTCCCTGCCGGGTCCACCACGTCCCCCGGCACAAACGCCTCCGGCCTCCGCTCGCGCACCACCCGCGCGTAATTGCGATCCGGCACAAAGCAGATTTCCACGGAGTCCGGCTTGTCGCAGTTCGGCAGGTTGTACTTCGCCGCGATGTCGCGCACCGCGCTTTTTTCCAGATGCCCGATCGGAAACATCGCCCGGTCCAGCACCGCGCGCTGCATCCCGAACAGCACGTACGACTGATCCTTCTTCGCATCCACCGCGCGCCTCAGCACGTTCCGCCCGCCGCGCTGTTCCACCCGCGCATAATGCCCCGTCGCGATGAACTGCGCCCCGACCGCGTCGGCATACTCGATCACCTTGCCGAACTTCAACTTGTCATTGCACACCACGCACGGATTCGGCGTCCGCCCCCGCGCATACTCCGCTGCGAAGTAATCAATGATCTCGTCAAACTCTTCTTCGAAGTTCAGTGCATAAAACGGAATGCCCAGCATCCCCGCCACGAACCGCGCATCCCCCGCGTCACTCGCCGAGCAGCACCCCTGCCGCGACCGCACTTCCTTCCCTTCGTGCCTTTGTGCCTCCGTGCCTTCGTGCCTTTCCGCGGTTGCCTGTTGCCTGTTGCCTGCTGCCTCTCCCCCCACCCCATGCCGCATAAACAGCCCGATCACCTCGTACCCCTGCTCCACCAGCAGGCACGCGGCCACACTGCTGTCCACCCCGCCGCTCATCGCGACCACCACCTTGTCCCGCTTGGCATTCATTTCCGGCTATTCTAGCAACTTTTTTCATTCGGCCCAATGTCGCCCGGTGCTACAATGCGCACGACACTTGGATCGTACAATGACTATCAAATCCGCACTCTACTGGTCCGCCTTGGGCATTTGCACTGCGATTTCCCTTTGGTTCATATCCATGCCCATTACGGGGTATGTCAATCCGGTTACAAAGGCGAATCGGTATGAACTCGCTCGAAAAATTTGTTTCCATCGCGAAATCTACATTGGCGTAGGCGGCGGCGCTTTACATGTGTCCGTCCAACCCGGCGAAATGTGTGCCGAATGCGGAGCATTCATCAAACGCTCCTTTGGGCATCGACCGGAGTGCTCTCATTTTCCCAAGCCGGACAATAGTCCTTTCAAAGGACGTTCAATCACCTTTGACTTGTATTGGTTTCCGCCCTCGCTGAAGCAGTTCGGGTACTTCCTATTTCAGTATGGTGGGGGTTTCATCCTGAACTTTGCCTGGTGGCACCCCGCTTGGATCTTCGGTCTCTTCCCTTTGACCCAAGTGCCATACCTCTGGCGACGCTTCAAACCCAAACTGCCCGGTCACTGCCTCCACTGTTCCTACAACCTCACCGGCAACACCTCCGGCGTGTGTCCCGAATGTGGAAGTTCGATTCCGACTTGCATACAAAGCGCGGTAGAGACCGCTGCTCCTGACGATGGCACACCATGAAATACTTTCGCGTCTTTCTTGTGCTTTCATGTGTCTGGTTGGCCGGCACATTCTTCTACTACTGGCTCACTCACCCGCCAGGATCGCGGTTCCGCATCCTTCGTCCCGACCCGGAACTGAAGCTTCCGTTTGATTGCCACGGCCGGGTGACGCTGGGCACGTTTGCACTGTCGCGTTGCAGGTGTATCTTTTGTGGAGAACCCGAAGACCATCTTGAAAGTTGTCAGTTGTATGGTGTTGCGATGTTCGCCGTTGGAGAGACCATCGCTCGCATTGGGTTTCGCAACCTGTACTGGTCTCGGTATCATGCCGCTGGTTTTCAATGTGACCACCTGGTGCTTCCCCTATGGCTCATGGTGATCGGATTTTGCCTTTACCCCGCTGCCATTGTCTTGCGGTTCCTTATCCGGCCCCGATGGCGACGCTTGCGCCACCGATGTATCCACTGCTCCTACAACCTCACCGGCAACACCTCCGGCGTATGTCCCGAATGTGGCACTCCCACAGTACCGCGCCCGTAAGGAAGCGGACTCGTTCACTCGGTTGTCCTTCACCACACGATCGATCGTGCACAATCGTTACGATATCTGACGCATAGTTGGCACTCTTGGCCATCCGTGCCGCGTCCCATCATGCCAACCCTGCTTTTATCCCGGAGGGATTTCGGATATTAGCCGGGGGTAGCACCCGGTAGCACCCCCGGAAATTGCGGACTCAGTTTCCGCACCCCGGCAGGGGTGCAGGATTGGTGAGGCCACATCGTAGCGCTCCCCCTGCGACCGCCACCTAGTCCCGCTTCCCCTGTCGCATACGAATGCCAATTACTTGGCACTCCCCGCGCCGACCCGCCCCTCGGCCGCGCGGGCTTCCCCCCGGTCGGGCCGCAAATCCAGTTATCGGACGCTGTGATATCCGAGATGGAGTTGTCACCGCCTCCGCGGCGGCATGCCCGCGTCAGGGTGTGTGTAGTCGGTGTTTGGCTATCCAAGTGCGGCGCCCGGGGTGCTGGAAATTCATGCCATCAATCATGCCACGCCATGGCACTGACCCTGATTTCATGCCTTCGCCGGGCACTTTCGCGCTCATTCCAGCACGATCATTCGTTTCCCCGTGCGCGGGCATTTCGGCAGCGGGAGCAATCGTCCAATGGCATGTCGGCCAGGGCCGGCGATGAGAATCGGGGCGAGCAGTCCGATGAGCGCGAGGTTGTATTCGTAGCCGCCGGCGCTGGAGAAGAACCCGTTCTTGCCGTGCACTTGCACGATGGCGCCGATCATGATGACGATGAGCGACGCGGCCGAGAAACGCGTGAGAAATCCAAAGACGAGCCCCAGCCCGCCGAAGAACTCGCCGATCGTGACGAGGTAGCCGATGGTGCCCATTTGTTCGACCGTCGCGGCCAGTCCCTTCCCGCCAAATGCGCCGAAGAGTTTCTGCGCGCCGTGCGCGGCGAAGATGATCCCGACAATCACACGGATGATGAGCAGGGAGAGGTCAATGGCCGGCCGATCTTGACGTGGAAATTCTTCACTATTCATGGATTCAACTCCCATTTGGTTCTACGAACGGACGCTTTGTGTGCAAGATTCGCTCGCAACTCTTAGCAAGTACCCACCCACAAAGGCCCAATGACCCATCGATAGTATAGGCTCGAACGGACAGCGATTGCAATTTTGCGATCAACGCGTGCAGATCACCGCCATATTCAACGGGCGGCCAACCCCAGCGCCAAGACTTACTAAAAATCTCCGAGTGCCCATGCACGATTGTCGGCACATCCGTTTCTTCAATGTCGAGCAGAATATTCACGGGAAGCTCGTGTTCAAATGCGTGTGCAACTACACCGCTAAAGATCACATCAACGGATTCTTCGGTATTGGAATCTCGGAACACTGTATGGAGTGTTATAGTGCGCATCTCACAATTGACTACGTATGAGCATACAAAATTGTCGTGTACTGGTGGTTCTGTTGACATGACGGCCCCATTGAAGGCGTTCACTCGACTCCCGACAAGTCTAGTGGGCAGCCGTCGCGGACCGGTGTGATGCCAACTGTCCGATCCAAGGCGAACGACACATACTGCCCGATCCCCACACTTTTGCCAATTCCTGATCGGGACGATAGGTTGTTATGCATTGGGAAGGCGGGGTCGACGAAATGAACCCGTCGTATGTATTCGTCTGTTTTCCAAGCCCGGAACTCTGCGCCGCCCACAAGGGGCGACGCTACATGAGGAACTGCTGCGCCGCCTGCTTCAGGTGACGCAAATTTGCGGGAGTCAATCATGCATCGTTTCATTCGTTTCGTTGCGTTGCTCGGCGCTTTGCTACTTACGATTCCCGTCCATGCCGGGGATACCCATCCCTTCTCCATTCATGATATGATGGCCATGCAGCGGATCGGTGACCCACAACTGTCGCCGGATGCCAGACAGATTGTGTTTCAATTGCGCACGACCGACCTGGAAGCGAACAAAGGCCGGAACGATCTGTGGATCGTGAATGTCGATGGCAGCGGGCTGAAGCGCGTGACCAGCGATCCAGCCAGCGACACCAACCCGCGATGGTCCGCCGACGGCAGGAGCATTTTGTTTCTGTCGACACGTTCGGGTTCGTCGCAGGTCTGGCGGATTGGCGTGGACGGCGGAGAGGCGGAAAAGGTAACCGATTTGCCGGTCGATGTCGGATCATTGACCGTGTCACCCGATGGCACGCGCATCGCGGTGGGGTTGGAGGTTTTTCCCGATGCGGCCAGCCTGGATGAGAGCAAGAAACGCGCGGATGAGATGGCCGCGCGAAAAGCGAGCGGTCGAATTTATGATCGTTTGTTCATTCGGCACTGGGACACGTGGAAGGACGGAAAGCGAAGCCACGTGTTCGTGGGCACGGTTACTTCGGGCGCGATGCTTGATGCGACGAAGTTCGTGGATGTGATGAAGGGGATGGATGCGGACTGCCCGACCAAGCCATTCGGCGGGTCGGAGGATCATGTGTTCACGCCGGATTCAAAGTCCGTGGTCTTTGCGGCGAAGGATGTTGGACGCGAGGAGGCATGGTCCACGGATTATGACCTTTATGTGGCACCGATCGATGGATCGGCGAAGCCGAAGTGTCTGTCCGAAGCAAATCAGGCGTGGGACGGCGGCCCGGTTTTTTCTCCGGACGGCAAGACGCTGGCCTATCTGGCCATGGCGCGGCCGGGCTACGAGGCGGACCAGATCAAGGTTGTATTGCAGGACTGGCCCGGCGGTTCACCGCGCATTCTCTCCGACAAGTGGGACTATTCAGCCGGAGCATTGGCGTGGTCGCCGGATGGGAAAACCCTGTATACGGCCGCGGACAATCTGGGTCAGCACTCCCTGTTTGCCATGGATGCGGCCAGCGGAGCGGCCAAGGTGGTGGTGAAGGATGGGGCGGTGGTGTGGGGGGCGCAGGCGGGCAATCGCGTGGTGTTCGGCATGCATCACTTGCAGTCGCCCACTGAGTTGTATTCGGTGTCAATCGATGGCACCGACCAGAAACGGATTACGGATATCAACCGCCCGCAGCTCAGCAAAGTGCGCATGGGCGACTTCGAGCAGTTCAGCTTTCCGGGCTGGAACAATGAAACGGTGTATGGCTTCGTGGTCAAGCCGGTGGACTTCGACGCGACGAAGAAGTATCCGGTGGCCTATTTGATTCACGGCGGACCGCAGGGTTCGTTCGGCAATGACTTCCATTACCGGTGGAACCCGCAGGCGTACGCGGGCGCGGGCTATGCGGCCATCATGGTTGATTTTCATGGATCGACCGGCTACGGACAGGCGTTCTGCGATTCGATTCGGGGGGATTGGGGCGGCAAGCCGCTGGAGGATTTGCAGAAGGGTCTGGAAGCGGCAATCAAAAAGTATTCATGGCTGGATGGTGACCGGGTAGCGGCACTGGGCGCGTCGTACGGCGGGTACATGATCAACTGGATCGCTGGACAGTGGCCGGACCGGTTCAAGTGCCTGGTGTGCCACGACGGCAATCTCGACGAGCGTCTGGCCTATTATGACACGGAGGAACTGTGGTTCCCGGAATGGGACCACAAGGGTAATCCCTGGGACAACCCCGACCATTTCACCAAGCACAATCCGATTGACCATGTCAGCAAGTGGAAGACGCCGATGCTGGTGATCCATGGCGCACTGGACTTTCGGGTAGTGGACACCCAAGGGATGTCCACGTTTACAGCCTTGCAGCGGCGGGGAATCCCGAGCAAGTTCCTGCATTTCCCGGATGAGAATCACTGGGTGCTCAAGCCAGCGAACAGCATTCTTTGGCACGAAACGGTCATCGGCTGGCTCGACCAGTGGACGAAAAAGTAGGACCGGCACTTCGTAAAAGCTGATTGCGCCGATAGTTAGCAACGAGAGGCACCACGGGAGTGCCCCGTTGTGGCACGCGCCAGCCGTCCGAAAACCATTTTGTTCAAGCAGTTGATTTCACATATCGGAACGTCCTAGAATTCGCTGGACTTGATGGCCTAGATTCGCTACATTAACGGCCACATAAGTTCACTCCAAGAACGTCGGGGTAAAGAAGTCGGGGTTGGGTCGGAGATCGTCTCTCCGCAGTTAACCTTTTTTTGGGCTCTGGATTTCACCAGGTGGAAGTCCCGCGCGCAAGGGAGTGTGTAACTAGTGGCGAAGTGGTGGCAGCGAAGTTTCAAACGCGGCAGGTACGCGCATCAGAGAATCGTCTGGCTTTTAAGCATGACCGCCCTGCTTGGTGGCGCGCGGGCCGTGCAGGGCGATATTGTTTCGGTAGTAGGAACCTACACGTCTATCGATGTCGTTTTTGATATCACATTTACCGAACCGAGCCTGCCGCAAAATGGGTGGCTGTTCCAGATCTTTTTCGATACGGACAACAATCTGAACACTGGTTATGGCGCGGGGTATGAACGGCTGGTGCGCGGCGTGGAATACGCCACCCCGCTGCTCATTCACTACCGCAGCACAGTGTCCGGCAGCGGGCCGGGCGGTTGGGGAACCAGTCTGACTACCCTGCCGGTCGTGTGGTTGGATGATCACCATGTTCAGGTGACCATTGTGCTTGCGACCGCCGGACTGAGCACCGGCAACATCCGGTACACGGTTGAAGCCTACAAGGACGGGCGGTTGGTTGATGAAGTGCGCCTTGCGCGGACCGTGGCGGCGACCCTTTCCGATTGCAATCACAACGGAATTGCCGACTCGATAGACATTTCCACTGGCACCAGCGAAGACTGCAATGGCAACCAGGTGCCCGATGAATGCGATGTGGCGGGCGGTATCACAGATTGCAATTCAAATGGCAACCCGGATAACTGCGACATTTCCAGCGGATTCAGTACTGATTGTTCCGGCGACGGTGTTCCCGATGAATGCGAAGTCGACTGCAACAACAACGGAATTGGCGACAGTTGCGATATTACCGACGGAACCAGCGAGGATTGCGACGCCAATATGGTTCCCGATGAATGCGAGCCGGTGGCTGTGGCGAGCGGTTGTCGATGGATCAGCGTGCATCCACCGGCCGGTCCGCGTAAAGTGGCGATTCGCGTCACTGGAAACGCCCAGGATCCGACGGTGGGATGTGTGTCCAGGTTTGTGCAGGCAAACGGAAGTTTGGGCGCCACTGCCGTCTATCAGTTTCCGCAGGAGTGGTGTACGGCCTATGTGCATGGTGCGGCAATTGCACCAAACAAAACCTATACGGTGCAATTAATCGACGGCGTGACCTTCTTCCCGCCGCGCGTGGTGACCACGCCCAAGTGGGGCGACGTGGACCGAAGCGGGTTGCTCAACGTCACCGATATTCAGGCCATTGTGCTGTACATTTCTGGTAAGCGCTCCTTCGAACAGGAAGCAGTGGACATTGGTCCCTGCATTCCGGACGGTTTCGTCAACGTGACGGACGTGCAGACCGCCGTTCTGGCTTTCAGCGGCCTGCCCTATTCCTCAAGCGCATGCGCTCAACCCTGTCCATAGACTTACCTCGAACTGCAACGCTTGTCGGAATGGGCAGCGCATCGCCTGCCGTGAAATCTCCGATGCGTCCCAGTGCCAGACCATGGCACCGCCACTTCAAACTGCTCAATGTGCGGCCGGTATCGGCAGGGTGATGGTAAAGCAGGAGCCCGTCCCCAGGCGTGACGCAACGCGAATCGTTCCGCCCATCGACTGCACGATGCCGTGCGTAATGGCGAGTCCCAGGCCCGCGCCCTGACCATCAACGGTGGTCAGATTCTTCTTGTTGGTGAAAAACGGTTCGAACAAATGGGACATCGCGTTCTCATCGAGACCGCAGCCCGAGTCGCGAATCGAGATGACAAGGTTGTCCCCGTCCTGCCGCACGACGAGCGAAAGTGTACCGCCTTCCGGCATGGCCTCGACCGCATTCTGCGTGATGTTCTGCAGTACGGTGATCAATTGCGTGCGCGCAATGGGAATGACCGGCAGTCGCGGCAAATCAACGGACAGCGTGATGTTCTTTTCACGGAAGAGCGACTCCAGATCGTCGGCGACTTCGCTGATGACCTCGGTGAAGTCGGCCAGGTCCTCGCCGCGACGATCTCCCTCGGCGAAGGCGAGCAGCCCGCGGATAATGGCCGAGGCGCGCATCAGTGATTTTCCAGTTTGCGAAAGTACGCGCCGGTCGGTCACGGGGTCGTCGCGCATGA
>CAZKIN010000056.1:0-7162 GCA_964552515.1 uncultured Phycisphaeraceae bacterium | reverse complement strand
GATTTTCCAGTTTGCGAAAGTACGCGCCGGTCGGTCACGGGGTCGTCGCGCATGATGGCGAAGTCGACGCTGGTAACCACGCCGCCCAGGATGTTGTTGAAATGATGCGCGACCGCGCCGGCCATGTTACCCAGCGCGGACATCTTGCGCGAGCCGTCAACCTCCGTCTGCAGCCGAATGCGCGCCGTGATGTCGCGGAAGCACGCGGACGCGCCGATCCGTTCGCCCGATTCGAGGACAATGGGAGCAATAGTGCAGGCCAGTTCGCGCTTCTCGCCGGCGGAATCATGATCGGTGAAATCAAGCTGAAACGTCTCGCCGGAGGTGATCGTTTCCGCAAGCATGTGCCGGGCGCTGTCGCGATGTGCGGCCGGAAGCACGGCGACCAGCGACGTACCAATCATCAGTTCCGGCGCCGCGCCAAACATGCGCATGGCCGCGCGGTTCCATGCGGTGATGTGCAAATCACGATCGCATGCGGTGACGGCGACGCCCATTTGTTCACAGAGCAGGCGGTAATAGGAATCGCCGACGGTCACTTTTTTTCCTTTACTGGAGGGCTGCGGGGCGCGCCGTTCTTCATCGCCGCGCGAGACGGCTTGGGTGTAATAAAATACATCGCTTCAAATGCCGCGGCATCGCGATCCAGCTCAAGGAAGCGCGCCCCGACGAGATACTCCTGCGCCGCGCGTTCGTCCGGTCCGATGATCAGCGTGGTGCCGGGTGGCACGAGCAATGTGGCGGTCAAATCGTCAAACAGGTGCCGGTCATACGCTGGAACCTGCCGCACCACGCCGCCCGAACTTTCCCACGTCATCTCGCCGCGATCATGCCGCACCTCAAAACTGAGCCGCGCTTCCACCGCGCCGCCCGATTGCGCAAGCACCGCATAGTCAAGCTGCATGAGCTTCTGCCCGGCCGAAAAAGTCTTGCCGTTGAGTCGACCGGCATCGCCATAGGAGAAAATGGTTTCCGGTTCCGTGATGGTTCCCAGCGCCGCCACGACAGGCAGCCCCGTGGATCCCTCCCAGACCTGCGGTTCAATCCTGGCCTTCGACGCGGCGAGTATGGTCTGCACCGCCGGCCAGGCCTCGGGGTTCGCTATGCCGACGCGCAGTCCGTTGCGCGAAAGCCGGGCCACCGTCCGCGCGTCCAGGCAATTGCGGTCCGCATGGTTCCAAACCTTGAGGGAATGGCGCGCGGTCTCCAGCGGGAACTCGACGCGGAGAATGTCGAAACTCATTTGCACGGCTTCGACGGTCGGTTGAGTTTGTTCGCCGGAAGGTTCGTTGTTGGCGGTGGCAGCGGCCGTCGCGGGTGTGTTCTTCTTGGCAGAGGGCGGCCACGTGGCATTGGGGTTGCAGCCGGTGATGCCGAGGCAAACCGAAAGGAGCGAAAAATAGCGGATGTTCCTGCGATCCTGCATCGTGCCTTCTGCAAGTGGTCCAACAAAGCAGGATAGTCTGAATCCGCGCCGATTTCAAGTGAAACTCAGCTGATACGATCCTGGGTGTCAATGTCGATCGGCGCGTGCATGTGTTCCGCTGCGGCGGGTTTGGAGAGGACACGATAGAAACAAAACCCGCTCAGGAAGAGGACAAATCCGATCGAGCAAAGCATGAAGATCCAGCCGGCGGTTGTCATAATTCACCTAAATTTAGAGATTCTCCATTCCGGGAGGGGCCGTCTTGGACTCTGCGTTCCAGCGTTTGCCGCCGAGATGGATCAAAATGAGCATGAAAACTGTCACCACAGTCACCATGCACATGGCCAGGAACGGAACCTGCTGGGTACGCAGTTTTTCGATTTCACCGGGCAGCGTGGAATAGCACCACCATCCGAGGGTGAACAGCAGATAAGCGGGTGTGATGTATTTGATGGTGAAGAGGAAGAATCGGGGTATGCGCAATTCCGCACCCTCATGTGCAAAGCGGTAGCCGCGCTCGGCACCGAAGACCCATGCAAACAAGATCACCTGAATGGTTGCGAGTATGACGATGAAGATCGTTCCCACCCAATTGTCCAGGGTTACCTGTGCGGCGAGATCTTTGCTGAAGTAAATGACGAACAGCGATCCCATACCAGTGATCAATCCGAGCAACGTAACGGAAGCTTTGCGGCCGATGCCCAGCGCTTCTTCCAGGAACGCAATTGCAGGTTGGAGCATGGAGAGCGAACTGGTGATCGCGGCGAGGAACAACATGAAGAAGAAGAGGAATCCGAACAGGTTACCGGCCGGCATGTAGCTGAAGACGATGGGCAGGGTCTTGAATCCAAGGTCAAATGTTCCAGTGGCCTGCGCTCCGGCTATGCCGAGGAATACGAACGCGGCGGGAATGGTGATAAGTCCGCCGAGACACACTTCGAAGAACTCATTGGTGGCGGAAGCGGTGAGTCCGGACAAGACGACGTCGTCTTTCCGCTTCAAGTAACTGGCATAATTGATGATCACGCCGAATCCGACGGAAAGACTGAAGAAGATCTGTCCGGCGGCATTGATCCACACGGTCGGCTTGGCCAGCGCCTCCAACCATGAGCCGGTACCGTCGACCGGTTTGGGGTTCCACATGAAACCCAGGCCGTTGATGACATTCTGGTCCGGCAATTCCGGGTTGGGCGTTCCCAACGTGAGCACGCGGATGAGTACGGCGAAGGCGCAAAGCGCCATGATGGGCATGGCGTAGGTGCAGAATTTTTCGATGCCCTTGGAGATCCCGCGAAAGATCAGCAGGAAGTTGACAGTGAACACGATCATCCAGACACGAACGCTGGGATGGATGCCGCCTTCGAGCATCAATCCGTCGCTGTTGGCACCCGTGAAGTTATTGAACAGGTCCTTGCAGTTTTCGGCATGCTTCGACGGATCGCTGCCCAGATTAATCTGACCAGTGAGATACATGTAGGCGTAGCCGAGACACCATGACTCGACCAGCACGTAATACATGTAGATGACGACCGGAACGATCAGGCCGATGACGCCGAGGTAACGCCAGATCGATCGCCGACCCAACACACCGAAAATGGCCGGCGCGGAATTGAATCCGAATTGCCCGCCATACTTGCCCATCGTCCATTCGGCCCAGCAAATCGGAATACCGAGAAACAGCAAAGCGCAGAAGTACGGAATCATGAAAGCGCCGCCGCCATTCGATGCCGCGGTGCCGGGAAAGCGGAGAAAGTTGCCGAGTCCGACGGCCGAGCCCGCAACCGCAAGGATTATGCCAAGTCGCGATGCCCATTGTTCTTTGCCCTGGCTCATGCGCTATGGCTCCGTGACAAGGTTGCGTCACTGTCTTAATGAATGCGCGATGGTCTGACGAAGGATCGCCGCGCCGATTGGAGCGTGATTGTACAGAGCCGCAGGGTCTAGGCAACCGACGCATCAGGGGGTTTGCCGACTCGAATCCTTGTCCATGCGTTGCCGCCACGGTGGCATCTGTTCCGTCTTCACGTCCGCCCACAGGCCTTTGCGACCCCGCCGCGCGAGTGCTTCCGCCGCTTCAAATTGGTCGCGGTAATGATGGGCAAACCGCCGATCGGCATAGGCATAGCCTTCTTCCAGCAGCAATTCGTTGAACATCACGCCCCCGCGCTCCAGGTAAACGTAGGCGAGGAGCCGCTCATACTTGTCGCGCGTTTTCTTCTCCGCCAGCACGACATGCACGCTGCGGCCTTCCAGGGTTTCTTTGGCGAAGGCCTTCGCCTCCGGCCCGAAATACATTTCATCCGTGTTCCCGTGCCCGGTTTCCGGCGTGTCGACTCCCCACAGGCGGATGCGCGTGGCGTCGTGGTTGCCGTCCGGAATATCGATATGCAGCGTGTCCCCATCCACCACATGCACCACGCGAAACGACTTGTCGTGGTATTTCTCATGGTCGGAGCTGGCGACTTCCGGGGCGGCCGAACGGTCATAAAAAATGCACGCGGAGATGAGCGTCAATAGGAGCGCGGCAAGTCCATGACGCCGCCAGGCACGCGGCAGGCGGACGGAAGCGGGCAATGTACGACGTCTGCGGGCCATGAGCATTCACTCGGAAAGTACCGCAGTGAATGTACCCGAACCGCTCACGCGTGGGAAAGGATCGGCAAGTTCTCAGGGTATCGGCGGCAACGAGACTCCATAATATGGATCGTACGCGCCGGCGCCATTCAGCAGATCAATCAGTCGAATGACGTCTTCCGTGTCAAAGACGTCGTCACGGTTGATATCCGTGCTCCAAATGGGCAGGGCGGCCGGCGAACTGAGGCGCGAAATCAATATGTTGGCATCCGCCTCATCGCTGGTGCTGTCTGCGTTCACATCACCCGGAAGATAGCCCAGGCGCAACCGGTCGGCGCTTTGCATGAGCGTGAAAGTGGTCCACGCCATTTCATGGATCGGATGCTGCAGGACGACGCCGACAATATCCGGCGCGACCGGCAGCAGGCCCAAGACGGATGGGGCGGTTCCGCTGCCCCCGGTTTGCGTGATGACAAAATTGCCCGCCGACAGCGCCGCACAGATCGTCGACGAAAAACACGTCCAGTCTACGCTCGACCAGCCGGTGGCGTTGGTACCATCCAGCGCAAACGGCTGCCGCGCGTCGATCGATCCATCCGGCGGAATGCTCTCGGCCAGAAGTCGCCGCGGGCCCGGCACCAGAGCCGCGGCCGTGACCGCCGCCGGTGTTCCCGCTTTGAACAGCCCCAGCGTAATCTCGCCGGCCTGCGGCGGTGAGTCGGTGGTGAAGCGGAAATTATAGAGGCTGCCCCAGCGCAGGGCATTGGCATTGGCGTTCACCACCTCCGTGCTGGTGGCCCAGGAGACGGAACTTGCCGCAAGTGTCGCGCTCCAGTCAGTAGTGTCAAAAGGTACACCGCTGTGGTCGGCAATGTCGCGGAAGCCGACGTTGGTCACGGTCACCGGATTGGTCAGCGGAACCGTAAACGACTGCCCACTGCGATCGGAATTGAGATTCTGCACGGCATACTCGTATTGCCACTGCCCGCCACCCATATCGATAGCGCGATAGCCAAGGATGAACCGGCGATCGCCGGGTACATCAATATAGGTGATGCCGACTGTCGGATCGACTTCCTGCCAGGCGAGTATGGCCGGCTTTTCGCGGCGCGTCGCCGAAGTTGCAGGATAGGAAAGGCGGTAAAGGAACGGTGGCGTTATATCTTCGACAATAACAACCTCGCGATACGAAGCATTGTTATCTTGATTGCCGTCCCCCGCGTCATCAGGGGTGATGTAGTGCGCTTCGGCGAAATAGCGCGCGCCAACGTTGAAGTCCGGTTCGAGGTCATTGTGATGGACTTGCAAGAGGCGTTCGATCGCCGTCGTGGCGGCCGGTGGCATCATGTAGGTATACACGCCGGTGGTTGGATTTACGGTGTAGCGAGGGGCGAGATTATTCTGGAAGGCGTTGGTGGCAATGGAGTACACGTCGGAACAGCCCGGTGGCAACATGCCCGGACCCATCGGAACACATGGGGCCTGCGGATTGCATAAGTTGCCGGACGACACCGAAAAGCCGTATTTCATCCAGCTCAATCCGATCTGTTCGAACTGATTGTTGCGCAGTCGGTATAGGTTTGACGTGATCACCGGGGAATCGGAATCCATCGCAACCCAGCCGATCGGCTCATCGCCCACACTGCATGCGGCGGTACCCAGTGCGAAGGCCGAAATCTCTCCGAGGACGCCGCGCCGCGAGGGACTGGGCGTGGGTAATTCTCCAACGATCACGTCCGCACCAGTGGACATCGCCAGTGCCGCGCTGGCGTCATTAAGTGCAGCCGACTCCGCCGCGTATTGGGACTCCAGCACGAGTTGTAATTCCACGTGCAGCGTGCCGATGCTGCGACCGGAAAGCTCCATCAGCCCGACTTGCGCGGCCCCGTCAGGCGTCACCACCAGCGTGCCTTGCAGAGTCATGTTCTGTACCGATTGACCGAACTGCACCTGCGGCTCGTCCAGCGTGAACAACGTTAGCGGTTCGTCGATTCCCCCGATGATGGTTTCAATGCTCCAGCCGGTATCCGTGTCGCCGCGCAGCGTGGGGTTGGGAACATGCAGCACCCGTCCCATGCCGCCGATCATGAAGCCGCCCATGGTGCGCAGCTGTGCATGCACTCCGCCGGAGAATCGCTTGCGCACGGTTTCCACCATGACCTCCGACCCCGGTAGGATTTGAAGCGTGGCGCCGATGTCCTCAAGTTCCGGGTCCAATTCCGTGGTGGCCGCGACAGTCCAGCCGAACTCGGCCAGCAGGGTGGGATCAAACACAAAGGTCGCGACGGCCTGCTCCGGGGTGAGGCTGACCAGATCAACCTGTTGTGCTTGGGACCTGACCATGGAGTGTTCCGACTCGCCAAACGTCACGCCGCACGCCGCGCAGAAAATAGCCATTCCCACTCCCCGGCGCAGAGATCGCGCGCGGCGAGGACTTGTAAGTTCATTCATGATTGCAGTTGGGCTCCCTTCCCCCATAGAAATTCACAGCCTGCGCACGTGGCGCATCGGACCCCATCCTCCGCAAGTAGTGGAAGCGGGGGACCAGCCTCCCATTTTACCGACAAGTGGGGCAATTTTCCAAGAAGCCCCATAAAGTTATGCGAATTATGATGTTAGCGGGCAAACTGTTTTGGGGACGCGTGAATAGGTGTGCCCCGCGGGCAATCCTAGGCGGATAATTGAGTAAACCCTCCTTTTATTGCGGGGTATGATTTTCTGACAAAGGGCGATGTATAAAAATATCGATTTCTGACGAATGGTTAAGTCGGCACTGATCGGACTTTGCGATGCTCTACCGCGTGAATGTCGAACAGGATGAAGACGGGGTGTTCGTGTCCGGATGCTCGGCCTTTCCCGGCTGTGTGAGCCAAGGGTCCACCCGCGAAGAGGCGATCCACAACATCAAAGATGCAATTAGTGGATACATTGAGAGCCTGCGCAAGCACAATGAACCGGTTCCCCATTCGATTTGGGAGGAAACCGTCGAGATATCGGATTGAGCAAGCACCCAACAATTCATTGACACCCCTAACCATTTTCGCTACCATGACTTGCGTGATGATCAGTGTGGCTTGGAACAGTTTGTGGGGTCGTTTGGCCGGGGCTTCCCGCCGCGCCCGCTTTGCCGGTCAGGTGCGTTGCGCCTGTACCTGCGCCTGT
>CAZKIN010000055.1:0-18221 GCA_964552515.1 uncultured Phycisphaeraceae bacterium | reverse complement strand
TGGACTGGGCGAAGAAGGACCCCACGGGCTTTGAGAAGTTCTTCAACAGCGCCGATGCGCTGGTGCCCGCGGGACGCACGGTTGCCCCCGCGCGCCAGACGGCGGCCGCTGGTGGTGATGAGGACACGCTCATTGCCAATGCCATGACCACACACAAGAACGTGGCGAAGGACGCGTACGCGGATCTGCAGCGCACGCTGATCAAGAATGAAATGGAACTCGGCAAAGACCGTGACGCGGCCATCAAGGCCTGCGAAGCGAAGTATCCCAAGATTTTCGGTTAATCCCGCTTTCGATGCCGGAAGCGCTGGAAGCAAAGACGTAATGACCTGACTCAATGAAAGGATTCGAGATGGCAGGACCCAACGTACTGTTGACCAAGACTTTTATCGCGGGCGGAACCATCGCCAAGAACGTGATGGTGAAGTTCGACACGGCCGCTGACACCGTCATCGCGGCGGCGGCGGCCACCGACCTGGTGATGGGCGTTTCCGAGCATGCCGCAGTGGCCGGCGAACGCATTGAAGTGGCTCTCGTCGGTATTGCGGAAATCAAAGCAGGCGGCGCGGTCACCCAGGGAGATTTCGTTGTCGCGGATTCCGCCGGCGAGGCGGTCGCCATGGCGGCAGCCGCCACCATCAAAATGGCCGCCGGACAGGCCATGGCCACAGCGGCGGATGGAGACATCATTCCCGTTCTGCTCAATCCCTACAAGGCAGTGACCGCGTAAGAGATGTGCCACAAAGTTGGCACTGTTTGCGTTAATTGAAATGCTTGCGGCCGCCACGGATGGCAGCCGCCCATATTAGATGAAAGGAAGCATCCATGCCGGATACCCCATTAGGAATGCAGTTCGATGGGCGGCTGTCGAACGTGTCGGTGCAGTACAAGAACGGCGAGTACATCGCCGACATGGTTCTCCCGCCCACACCCTCAGACAAAAAGAAGGGTGTGTACAAGGTCTACGACAAGGCCGAGCGATTCACCATTCCGCCCACGCTGGTGGGTCCCAAGTCGGTTCCCAATGAAGTCGATTGGAATGTCACCGAGGACACTTTCGTGTGCAAGGATTATGGTCTCGACGACTACGTCTCCCAGGAAGACATCGACAACGCGGATGCACCGATCCAGCCGTTGTCGGATGCGGTGGAGTTCGTCACCAACCTCCTGCTGATGGACAAGGAAAAGGCGGTGGCCGATGCGGTCTTCGCAGCGGCCAACTATGCGACCGCCAACAAGATCGACATCGCCGGAGCGTGGACGACGCTGACCACGGACATTGTGGCTCAAATCCACGCGGGCATCCGTGCTTGCTTTGCCCGACCGAATGTCCTGGTGATGGGCATCGACACGTGGCTGAAGTTTGCGCGCAATGAAAAGATCATCGCGTTCATCAAGGGCACGCTCAAGGATCAATCGGTGAGCAAGGAGGAGGTCGCTCAGGCCTTTGGCCTCTCCAAAGTGCTGGTCGGCGAAGCGCGCTACAACACCGCGAAGAAGGGCCAGGCCGTTACGGATGCGATGATCTGGGACGGCACGAATGCGACCAAGGGCGGCGCGGCGCTTCTGCGCGTAGCGCAGCCAACGCTACGGGATGTGGTGTCGTTCTCACACTTCCATTGGAAGCAGCGGCAGACCTTCACCCGCGAAACCGATCGCGGCGCATACGGCGGCAAGATCGTGCGCGTGGTGGAGAGCCGCGTGATTAAGACGGTAGCCACCGATGTGGGCTACCTTTTCCAGGATTGCTTGGTTACTTGACGGAGGGCTCATGCCCGCATCGGTTTGGATGTCGCTGTACCTCGGCTCTGAATGGGCGCTCGTGGATCAATCCACGACGTCCTACATCAGCGCCAGCGATCTCATTGACCGGGTGGGTGAAGCGGTGGCCGGCCAACTGACCACCGAAGCCGGGCTGACGCCGGATGAAACCAAAGTCGGGAAAGTGGCGGAAGAGGCGGAAGGCGAGGTCAACGGATACCTCGCCCGCCTTTACGCCGTTCCCGTCGATCTGTCGGCGTATCCGGAACTCGCCGCGACGCTCCGAGGCAAGGTCCTGGACATCGCGGTGTTTCGGTTGTTCGCACTGCGGCCGCCGGTGCCCGAGGAATACAAGCTGCTCTGGGAGGCGGCTGTCAAATGGCTGGCACTGGTGAGCAAGGGCGAGATCGTGCTGCCCGCCTCGACCAGGCTGACCAGCACCGCAGCCACGAAACCGATGGCGATGTCGTGTTCATCGGAAAACGACATGAACCGCGAGAACCGGCTGTGAGAAAAAGAAGCCACGAAGCCACGGAGCCACGAAGGGAAATGAATGGCGGTTGGACTGAAATTATCGCTGTCGATCACCGGAGACAAGGACGTCTTCGAACGGCTTCCGAAAGCCCTTCGAAACCCGCGCCCGTTTCTCGAAGAGGTGGGCAGGCTCGGACGCACGTCGGCAGTAAATCGTCTGCCGAGTGTGCTCAAACAGGACGGAGATGCCGTGCGCACAGGACTGCTGGCCGGATCAATTCAGGGCAGCGGCAAGGGAGCGGCGTATACGATTTTCAATCTGTCGGACTTGAAGGTCGAGTTCGGCACCAACCTGCGCTATGCAGCACAAGTGCAGAACGGCGGGCGCATCGATCCGAAGAACGCCAAGGCCCTCGCCATTCCGCTGACGCGGCAGTTGAAGATCGCGCAGCTGTCGCCTTCGGAACTGCCGCAGGCAACGCAGGACGAGCTGGTGTTTCTGCCCACGAACAAGCGGCCCAACATCATCGGCGTGCTGCTGCTGCCCGCGAAGAGCAAGGCGCTCCTGGAGGAACCCAACGCGAACCGCAAGGGTCGGCGGATCAATCCGGACAAGGGCAAGAAACGCAAGGACGGCATCCTGCTGTACGCGATCGCAAAATATGTGGATCAACCCGCGCGGCCCTTCCTCTTCTGGAGCGACGCGGACACGCGTGAGGTTGAGAAAACGCTTATTCCGAAATGGCTCGGCATCTAGACCGGCGCAGCCGGAGAAAGCGGACGGACGTCCGTGGCGCACGACGGAAGCATTGCCTCGCAGATCGAAGACTGGCTGATTGCCAAGGTGCAAGGCATCCAGTTCGGCGGCGCAGCGGTCTTCAACGCCGAAGACGTGAAGCCGTGGGGCGGCGGGCAACGACCGAAACCCGACGACTTCATTGATGAGATTTTCAAAAGCGGCCGCGACTACGTGGCACGGGTTTTTTATGCGGACGAACAGGTGGCGTACCTGGATGGTGGGGATTATTCCACCACGCCGCGCTGGGTGATTGCTATCGGCGTGCGGAGCTTTCGAAGTCAAGCCCAGGCGCGGCGCGGGGATGTTGAAGGCAGCTTGTCGCGCATCGGAACAAATGGACTGCGGGCGCTGGTGCGCTACGCGATCGAAGGACAGAAGCCGCAGAATCCCCCGGGTACGGTGATCACGGACGGCGTGAATGCGGTGGACAAAATCAAGGTGCTCAGCGCGGAACTGGTCACCGAAGACAACAGCCGAATGGTCCTCGCCATCTATGTGACCGTGGACCAGGTGGCGAAGGCGTAAAGGAAAACGAGCATGGCGAACAAGCGTGTGTATGACGAAGTGCAGGGACTGGTAATGAACGGCGTCAGCGTGGGCGGCGTGACCAGCATCGAAGTGGAGGAAGGGTACAGCAGCGAACAGAAGAGCGAGTTCGATGGTGCGCAGGGACCGACCGCTTTGGAGAATGCGGGTGCCTTCGTCAAGGCGACGGTGCGTACCACAGATATCACCAAGGCGATCGCGCTGCTCATCTCCACGCCCGGTACCGCAGAGTGGTTCGCGGCGGAAAGCGGACTCACGACGTTCAGCAAGGCTTCGCTGGTCGCACCGGTCTTCCACAAGCTGGACATGCGTTTCAATCGCGAAAACGCGGTGGCCACGCTGGAAGCGCGTTGCCGGTTCCCCGCGAGCAATGCGGACATCGAAAACGTGCATGCTCTGTTGGCCTTGCAGGCCGCGCCCACGCGCACCCATCCGAACCGGCTGCACAAAGTCTTGGCAGCGGATCACGGACTGCAGGGTGTGCTGCACATTGAAGATCTGTCGGTCAGCATCGCGGGACGACTCCTCACCGATTGGGGCGACGAGGACATTGGTGAGACTGCAGTTGACGTGGCCGGCTTCGGCGACGTTTCAGTCAATGCCACGTTCAAGGATTCGAGCCAGATTGCTTCCGGGCCGGGCTATGACCTGCGTACGGCCCTCATCAAGAACGGCGTGAAGGACCTGGTAGTGGAACTGGGCGGCGTGGCCGAAGTAGCTGACGCGGTGATGACACTGCGCAACTGCAAATGGCGCGGGGGCGTGCGGAGCGGCGCGGAGGGTTACAGCAAGCTGACCATGCGGGGGGAGCTGCAATACCGCGATCCGGCGACGCCGTTCACGATCCGGACGATCAATCACGCAACGCCGGCGACTCGATTGATCAACATCGTGTAGCGAAGAAGGCACGAAGCCACGGAGGCACACAGGGAAGGTAAATAAGCAGTGGGCGAGTCGATCAGCAAATTAACGATCGAGGCCGGCGTACAGGGCGGCGCGGCGGCGGCAGGCGAGCTGCAGAAAGTGGCCGCGTCGATCGACGCCACGGGCGCGGCTGCGCAGGCAGCGGCGGCAGCCGCGGGAGAGTATGCCGCCAAACAGTCGGCACTTAGCCGGGAGCTCGCCATCGTAGCGGCGGAAGCCGCCGCCGTCAGCGAGCGTGGACTGGACGAACAGCTCGATCGAGAAGCTGCCGCAGCGGAACGCGCCGCAGACAGTCAGGAAAGACTCAGTCGGATTCTCGCGGATGCGAACCTGCAATCGGCCGTCGCCGCCGAACGCGAATTGGAGAAGCAATTCGAGTCGGAGGCCGCCGCCGCCGCGAAGCTGAACGCAGAACAGGAGAAACTCAGTCGGCTGCTGGCGGATGCGAACCTGCATTCCGCCGTCGCCGCTGAACGGGAACTGGAAGCGCAGTTCCAGGCGGAAGCCGACGCCGCCAAAGAGGCGGCCGAAGCCAACCAGCAGTACAGCACCAAAACGCAGGACTTGGTGGGAATTTTGAATCGCATTAGTCCCCGGCTGGGTGAAATGGCGCTCGCTCTGGTGAGACTGGGGCGACTCACCGGGGATGTGGCGACGGCGAATCTCTCTTTTGGAAAAGCAGTCGAAACAGTGAGTGGCTTTGTCAAATCCAATGCGGCGGCGCTCGCGCTTCAGGCAGCCGGTTACGCGGCCTTTGCCGCCATTCAGCGCGGGTACAACGTGTGGAAAAAAGAACAGGAGGACATCAGGAAGGCCACGGAAGAGGCTAATCGCTACAAGGATGCGGTCAATGAACTTCAAAAGAGTCGGGCAGGCAAACAACAGTCCATTGAAGATGTCGCCTACGCGCGAAAGGAAGGCGGATTGACCGACGAACAAGCGAGGGGTGCCCGGGCGAAGGCGGCGCGCATCAAAGCGCACTTCGGCGAATCTTTGAGCGAAGAGAACATCAACCAAGGAGTCGGATTGTTCGCGGGAACCGATCTGTCCGACGATGAACTGGTCCGCGTCATTATCGCGCTGCAGCAGGGACGAAAACTGGGCATCAGCAAGGATCAATCCCCCGGGGTGAGAACGGCACGCGCCCGGCGCGGCGCGGCGAAGTTTGGATCACAGATCGACATCCAGGCGGCGACTGAGAGCGGCCAACAGGAATCGATTCGCCGGGCGCAGGCGGAAACTCTGCTCAATGCCGATGGCGACAACGGACCCACCAAGGATCAAGTCAAGGATGCGCTGACCGGGTTCCTCGGCGAAACGCCAGAGAACCTGGACGTGCTTGCGGAAACATTCAGGAAGCGCCGCCAAATAAGAGATGCGGTCGCCAAGTCGCGTCGTTTCCGGCGGAGTGACCTTGGGGGAGCGGGTTCTCAAACCCCAGGGTCGCGAGCAGTGGAACTGGGTGGCGCAGCGGAATCGGTCGTCGTTGGTTCGGATGGCGCGCCGCTGGGAAGTCCTCAAGAGCTGGGGGCAATAGCGAGGATCATGGAAATCATCGAAGAGGCGGCGCAAAAATACCTGCGAGAGTCCGGATCGCGCGGCGGTGGCGACAATTACTTCACCGGCCCCGTGCAGTTGCAGGGCAGCGGACCCATCACCAACGGACAGACCAGGGCGAGCGAAGCAGGGGAGTGATCGTGCGTGGCGAACGGGCATCCACAATACGGAGGAACGAACAGCGTGCCGCTGCTGGACATCGGCCAGCCGGGCGGCGCGCGGGATCTCGGCGGCACGGCGACGTTCACCCTCAAGGCCGATCCGCCCGGCGAGGACGAGTCGATCGTGATCGAGCATCAGCCGGTGCAGGTGAGCGGCATCTTCGAGGACAACCTGGGCTACGCGGGTTCGCGCGTGGTGTGGCGCGGCCGGCTCACGGTAGTGAACAACGCCATGCTGCGCACGATCGCGCTGGAACTTAACCGACTCAAGCACGGCCAAACGCGGGACAGCAACGGGAACCTGCTGCCGGTGAACCCCACGCTGCTACGCGAGACGCAGCTGACGGATTTCGATGGCACGGTGCTGGCACAACGGGCGCGGCTGCGGCGCTGGAGCTTCGGACCGCCGCGCGAGTTCGTGGGCAGCGGACGCATTGCGATCCCATTGGAAGTCGAGTTTCGGATTCTTTAATTGAAGAAGGCAACAGGCAACAGGCAAAAAGGAAGGCACGAAGCAAAGAAATGATTGCACTGCTGATTATTTTCTGTGCGACCTGGGCAGCTCCGGCGAAGTGCGTGCATCTTCCTGCCGGCGCGGAAGACCTGCAAGTGTTCATTGACGCAGACGCCAACGCGGCAACGGGTTACGGATGGGGCGCAGATTATGTTGTCCGCTGTGTCGTCTCCGAACTCTGCGATGCATGGCACTGCCACATTCGGTCCACGGTTGATTCGGAATGCGGCGCGGTGGGCGGATGGGGAGAAAGCGCTGGGCTCGCGGAATTGGGCGCGACTGCGCTGGCCATGCCGGCGAATCTGGTACCGGCGGGAGCGCGGCTGATGCTGGAGACGTATACGGTCGATGGCGTGCGCCTGACCAGTGGACCGGTGAACGCTGCCAATTGTCAGTCAGCGTGCGGCCTGGGCGACTTCGACGGGGACTGCGACGTGGACCTGAAGGATTACGCCTTGTTTCAGAACTCGTTTGGAAACTAACACAAGGGAGATTGAATGGGACACACCAAACCAACGGATGCGCAGCTTGAGAATCGATTCATGCATCATGCGCCCCAAGGCGACCAGGCGGACCGCTACGCGAAGATCCGCGAGGCGTGCTGCAGCCTGGCCAAGATCGTGGTAGCGCTTACGCCCTGCTCGGCCGAGCAGACGCGGGCGCTCAACGCACTGGACGAAGTGATGTTTCTGGCCAACGCCGGCATCGCGAGAAACGAAACAGCAGAAGCCCGCACAGCGGGTCTGGTAACGCCCGCACAACGGGTTTGAACGAAGCCACGAAGGAAAGTTGAATGCCACCGGTATTGCCACAACCTGGACGCGGAGGAGAGCCGAGGCTCGGACTGGAAGTTCCCGGCCCGCCCGCGACCTTTGCGCAGCGCCCGATCTACTACGGCATTTACGTGGAGACGGGCAAGGGCTCCGAGATCTTCCATCCCGCGCCCGACGTGCTGTCACACTGGACGATCAGCGAAGGCTTCAACGAAACGGAAACTACGCTCACCCTGAAGTCGGACGGCCTCAACTCCGCGAAGATCAGCCAGGCGGGACAGATCGGGCTGGAGCATTTTGCCCAACTGCTGGCGCTGCTGCATCCCACGCGGCGGATCGTGATCGCCGGGGCCTTTAACACGCGATCACCGCAGATTCTGTTCCGCGGGTATCCAATGTCGACGGACATCGCGTGGAGCAGCCAGGGGCAGACGCTGGTGTGCACGTGCGTGTCCGAAGGCGACGAAATTCTAACCGCCGATCCCAAGCATCAATGTCTGGGCACGCCGATGCGGCGGCATCCCTGGATGCCGTGGGACGCCGCCGCGCCGGATCAACTGGCGATCGTGGACGCAGTGCCACTGGCCTACAACCCGGGCGGCATTCCCAACCGCTCCAGCGAGCCGGTGAGCATTCAGACGCCGGACGGGCGCAGCCATGACATCTACCTGCACGTTGATCCACAGCGCAAGGCGCTCACCGCCAGCGAGGACACGCTTGCCTTGGCCAGGGCCGAATACTGGACCTTCGCGGAGGCGCTGCGCAACCTGCTCTACGTTCACTCCCTGCGCGTTGATGGTGTGCTCAATGTGGATGATTTCTTCCGCGACACGGACAACGTTCCCACGCAGCCAGGCACGACGAAAGACCCGTTTATGCGGGCGATGGGCGCGCGGGTAGACAACATCGTCTGCGCTCCGATGAGCCTGCGCGAGGCGCTGGTGCGCCTGTGCAGCAGTGCGGGTCTGTACTTTTACCTGCCGGTCCAGCGTCCCAAGGGTCGATCCATGTTTGCCCCGGTGCTGCGCGTGCTGGCACGCATTCGTGACGAAGAGGAAGAGCAGAATTCCAAGGCGCGTAACATGCTCACGCCAAGCGCCCGCGACCTCCCGCGGGAAGCGCCCTTTACGGACACGGCCGATCGGACTGCGACGGACATCGCACTGAAGAACAAGGCGGGATACGGATGCGACCTGTCCGGAGACGCGCGGATGTGCAATGCACCGATCTTCATCGGCGAGCCGAAGCTCTATGAGACCACGCTGCTATTTCGCCCCGGCTGGCTGCCGGACAGCCACCTGGACAACCTGGTCTCTGGTTCGACCAGCAGTCAGGATGCAGCCTTTGATTTCTGGGTCACGGAACTGGAAACCGACACCGATGACGACGGCCAGATCATCAGTGCCTACCACAACCAGCATCCGAATCACTTCAGTGTCAGCGATGTGGCACGGCTGTGGGTATTCCCCGACGACCTGGCCTACTACCCGATGCGCGGCTACGCCCGCGAAACATGGGACGATGAACTCTATAGTCCGCTGCCGGCTCCGCTGGCGGGTAACGTTCTGGCGGACGGGCTGATCGGCGGCGGGATCGCGGAGGCCTCCGCCTGGGTGCCGCGCCGACGGCCGCTGGGCGACACCATTGGACGACGAACCAAGAGCGACGACCATCGCGCACCGATCGTACGGATCGCATTTGATATGAGCGACCCGCGCACGGCACTGACCGACGCCACCTGGCGGGAATACACCGGCGGCGTGCGCTTCGATACGCAGCGCTGCGCATTGCGCTTTACCAACGACAACCTGTTCACCGATCCGGGCATGCGCCAGTTCCCCGATGACGACGAGGACGCGGGTGCCATGTTCCGCGCTCTTATTGAGGGCCGCTTCGCAGTGGCGGTGACCTGCACGATCGTGGGCGATGATCGGCTGCGCTACCGCGCAGCCGATCCGGCGCGGCTCGCCGGCAGCCGGGAGCGCACACGCCTTATCGACGTGGGGCGGCGCTTCGCCTACCGCAACCGGCGCGGGCAGAACAGCTACCTAAACGACAAACCTCCGATCATCGCGCCCGACGAAGCCAGGTATGAAAACCGTGACGACACGGTGGCACTGACGGATTACGGGGACCGACAGCGCAGGGAAATGGAACAGGTCGCCATGTCCGGCCGCTTCAGCGTGCCGTGGATCGACAACGACCGTACGCGCGGCGGGTACCTGCTCGGTGATGCGTTTTCCGGAGCGGCGGGCATCGGCGTCGAATTCGACGGTTTCCCGGCGATCGTCACCAAGCAGTACGCAAAAAGCGCCACGGGCTATTCCACCACTTACCACCTCGGCGACCTGCGCCTCTCACCGGACGTTGGTGTGACGCTCTTTGTCGGGGCCGACGACAGCGAACGCGGAGGGCGGCGCTGATGCAGTCGACGATCGTGCTGTCCGTTTCGGTGCAGCCCGCGTGGGACGCAGGAACGCGGCTCAATGCGTTCTGGGACAACGGCAGCGGGAACATAGATTACGCCAAGGCGCTACTCGGCCAGGGGATCGCGGCGTTTCCCGGAAGCCGCACACTGCACACGATGGGTGGCGGGCGCTTTGGCGAGGGACGACTGGGCAGTGGCCGTCCCGTCGCGCGGCGGCGCGGCGGCTATGGCAGCGTGCCGTATGGCGCGGCTCCCTATGGGAGTGAGCCGGACATGGTGCCGGTGGCCGTGTCCATACCACCGTGCTTCGGCTGGCGCAAGTTCGCGGTGAAGGCCTACGACGAGGCGGGCGTGGAGCAGGGCGCTCCCCTCGAGGCGGATGTGTTTGTGAGCAGCACCGAACCGGAGGAGCTCGACCGGTTCGATCTGGATTCGTACGACCCGGTCAGCGATACGCTGACCTTTGCGATCGCGTAAAGCAAGGAGGCTTTTACCATGCCTGTACCGCAGGCCCCGATTCTTTCCAACGCCGCGTCGGACAGTGTGACCGCTGCGCGGCACCCCAGCACTGGTCTTCCGTATCCCAGTTACGACGATTCCAACGTCAGCGATCCGCACTGGGTTGCGAAACTCACCACGCTGCTGATGTGGATGCAGACGCTGCTGGCCAATGTTTCCTGCGGCGCGGTCCAGCAAATGAGCAGCGGATACGTAAACAGCCTGAATGTCGATGTTTACCCGGTGGAGTACATGATCGGCAGCACGCCCTATTCCTTCGCGGGCGGGTCCTTCGCGGTGCCAAACAATGGCACGCACTACCTGTATCTCGACGCCGATCAGGTGGTGAAGAGCCAAAGCGCGAACTGGCCCACGGACGTATTCAAGCTGGCCGTGGTCATCACCGACGCCACAAGAGTCACCGCCATCAAGGATGCGCGGCAGAAAAACTACGGCGTCGGCCAGGTTGCATGGTGGAACAACGCGGCGGGCGCGAGTCCCAGCCTGGCCGGCTTTGATCTGCTCAGCGCGGGGCGCGTTGTCTATGCGGCTCCAACCACGTTGACCATTGCAACCGGGCTGATCACGCCGACGCTCTCCGCACACAAAGTGGAAACCGAAGGCGCGGTCAGCGCCGACGATCTCAATGCGATCGCGGCGCACGCCACGCTGTGGCCACGAACCCTGATATTAAGCCAGGCAACGAGCGGACATATTGTCACGCTGGTGCAAGGTGGGAACATCGACAACATTCCGACCGGTGGCATTCCGTTGATTCCCGGCTCGCACGTGTTGCTCTATCAGTATTCCGCGACGCGCTGGGCGGTGATCGCCGACCAGTGGCCGGTCATCGAACAATTGAACGCTGACCTCTTCGCCAATTCCAAGAACATTGAAAGTGTCGGAGCACTGACATACGCGGCGGGCGCTCAAGCGATTGCGTCCGGTGCGATCGATCTGGATGACGCCACGTTGGTCATGGTGGGCACCGAAGCTGGAGCTGCGACCGATGACCTGGTCTCGCTCGGGGCCACCGACCAGAGCCCGCGCATCCTGGTGGGCTTCGATCCGGCCGAAGTGGTGACCGTCAAGCATGGCATCGGCACGGGGCTGATCAGGCTCAAGGGCGGCAAGGACTTCGTGCTCGACGGGCCGCAAAAGGTTTTGATCGTGAAGAAGTGCGATGATGAACAGTTCGTCGAACTCGCCCGGTTCCCGGGCGATCTGGCGGAGCTTGCGGGAACCAGCATGTGCATTCCCAAAGAGTGGACGGTTTTCATATCCGGGACGCCGTCCACCGGAGCCTACGCCATGCAGTTCATGGCGAAGAACGCGGGCATCATCGTTAACGCCAGCGGTGCCGTGCGCACCGCGCCGGGCGCGGGCGGCTTCATCGCCGACATCCGCATCAATGGCGTTTCTATTTTTGCCGACCAAAGCGAGATGGTGAACATTCCTAACGGCGGAACATCCGACGTCTCCATGACCAAGAACGCGGCGTACGCAGCGAACGATTTGATCGAAGTCGAGATTGAAGCGGTGAACTCGGCGGCGAATGCGACGATCACTATTAACCGTCTGGAGGCAGCGCAAGTGGCACCATAATCCGCACAGCGGGTTTGAAGAAGCGACGGAGCCACGAAGGCAAGAAGGGTCAAGGAAGACGCAATGGCGATCACTGCAAACTTTCGCAACATTCATGGCCTAAACACCGGAGGCGGCGGGCGCGGTCCGTATCCGCTGGTCAACAGTGCCGGCACCGAAACAACTTCGACGCATACGTTTTCCGGTGACGCTACCAGGACCGGTCGAGGCGTCCGCTTTCGCAGGCCCAAGAAATCCACCGGTGTGCAGTACAATCCCGCCAACAAGCGGCTCACCTTGTCCGGCTTCGCCCGCTTTTTCTCCTGGGAAAAACAGGCGATGGGTGTCGATCGTGACGGTGAATGGACACAAAGCCCCGCCGATTCCAACCTGTGGTATCACGACGGGTCCGGTCTGCACGGCAAGCCCATTGCATTCCGAGCCAATGGAGTGGCACTCCAGGAAGCGGCCACGCTTTTGGCAGGCGTGCTTACGGCCGGTCAATGGGCCTTTGGTGACATCGACAGCATCGGCAGCAACCGCATCTATTACTACAGCCCCAATACCGGCCAGGCGCTCGAGTGCATTTATGGTGACGGCACGCACCTGCAAATCGAATCCGCCACCGAGGGTGGCGGCGCGCAGTGGTACGAGGTCAAGGACAAGCCTTCGATCGACTCGATCGACTTGGAAGTAGACTTTTACCCCACGGGCATCATTAACGACGTGATTGTGTACATGGCGGTGCGGCCGTGGACTGATCTGCGATATCGCTGGTCGATTACCGGCGGAACAGGCACGCCGTTGATCCACGTGGACAAGCGCAAGGGAGCGAACAATCGGGCGATTCCCTACGAAACCGGCAAGGGTCCGCAGTGGCCGTGTGTGTTTCCGGAAGGTTGGACAACGTCGACGCTGACGCTGCTGGTGGATGACCCGGTGAATGGTGACGCGCAAGCGTCACGACAGGCCGTCTACACGGAAACATCCTGGTCAGGCGGTCTGATTCGCTACGTCGCATCGACCGGCGACAACTCGGACGGGCTCACGCTGGCGACGGCGTGGACCGATCCGCACACCGGCATGGAATGGCTGCGCACCGCGGCCGCCCCTGCGGAATTGGTTTTCCTGGCGGGGGACACGCTGACCAAGAGCGTGGTGGGGACGACATGGAACAATGTCGCCGGTGATCGGCGCATCCGCACCACGGTTTCAGGCACCAAGTGCGAGATCAACTGGACGTTCGATGGTCCCTTTGTCAATAACTCCGGCAACTCACACGGCGGGTTGCGGGTCATGGACATCTATTTCAACCGCAACACCGGAAGCCTGTCCGGCACCCCTTCGCCGTTCACTTACAGCCTGGTCGGAGCGGGGACGCTGCTGCTGCGCTGCAAGGTGCGGTGCAACATTCCGGCTAGGGGCTGCATCGCATGGGGCACTGGCAACACCGCCGTGCCGGACTCGCTCATCTATGACTGTGATTCTGATTCCGCCAAGACGGGTGGCGGCGATTCGGAAATGACCATCTATGCGGACTATCACGCCAGCTCTGTGCGCCGGGCGGTCTATGGCACCTACACCGTGATGACGGGTGCAGCACTCACCATGAACCGCCTCTACGCGGTGAACGTGTCTTTTGCCTATTGCGAGATGATTGCCATCGGTTCGGCTGCTGGGCCGATCTTGCGGTGGAATGGCGACTTCCCGACGATGGGGGTGTCGCGCTACATCTACTCACATGCCAATTATTTTGAGTGCCAATCGACCGTCACCACGGCCATGACCGTGATGACCCTGGCCAGCAACGGCACGGGCGAACAGTTCCAGGACGTGCTGTATGAGCAGGACTGTATGGTCAATCGGGCCACGGGGACAGCGCACCAGACGCATGGTTTGTTCACTGGAATGGACATCGTCATTCGCAATTGCGTCCTTCTCGGATTCAATCGCCATGTCGAGTCGAGCAGTTCCACATGCGATGCCAAGGTAGTTAACAATAGCGCCTACTCCGCCCGTGCGGCCTCGTGCCAGTGGATCAAGGATTCGGCGAGCAACGGCGCATTCGTGAATCTGGCGTGCATCAACAACGCGACGCAATTCCCCAACTCGACCAGCGGCGGAGCATGGCTGGAGAACAACCAGGCTCCGGGTGCGTTGGCCACGACACATATTGCGGGCAACGTGGTTTCGATCGCGGTGGTTTCCAACCTGCTGCGCTGGGTCTCTTCCACCGGCAATTTCACCGACTGGCCGACGCTGACGAATAAGAGCGGGCAAACCAACACCGGCGGCGCGGGCGGTAGTGCGGTCAATCCTGGATTCACCGACGAAGCCAATGACGATCTGACGCTCGAAGCGGGTTCGCCGTGCATCGGTACCGGCTTTGAAAATGCAGACATCTATGACGACTACCTCGGCAATGAACGCTCAGGAGCCATTGATGTTGGGGCTTATGCGTACATTGCGGGACTGACCACGATCCAAAAACTGATGTTGGATGAGGAAACAAGAAAGAGGAACGCACGATGAGAGACCTGCGGCATAACACGGCGGTGGATGTAACTATTGGGCGGGCGCGGGACGCCACAACCGGAGCCCCATACACGGGTGCTCTCGCTGCGGGCGATGTCGCGTTAAGCAAGAATGATGGGGCATTCGCGGCAAAGAACGAAGCGACCGCGCCGAGCCACAAGGCAGCCGGAAATTTCAAATGCAAACTCGATGTGACCGACACCAGCGTACTCGGCATTATGGTTGCAGCGATCGACCACTCGGGCGTGTATTCGTGGAATGAGACCTTCAACGTCATTAGCCAAGCAGAGTATGACCGCAAGTATGGAGTTGACCCCATCATCTTGCGCGGAGGAACAGCGCAAGCTGGCGCTGCGAGCAGCATTACCCTGGACGCCAGTGCATCAGCCGTCGACAGCTTCTACGTCGGTCAGCAAGTGATCATTGCCGGCGGAACGGGCGCGGGGCAGTCACGCATGATCATCAGCTATGTGGGCAGCACCAAGGTGGCCGCGGTCGCCCAGGCATGGGCCACCAACCCCGACAATACCAGCGTGTTCCGCATCCTCGCCGTGCCTGGCGTCGAAACGATCAAGCAAGCGATGATCATTCGCGAAGCTACGGCCACGGCCGGCGCTGCCACGACGATCACGCTGGATGCAGGCGCATCGGCGATGGATGATTTCTACAACGACCAGGTGATCGTCATTGTGGCGGGCCTGGGTGTCGGTCAGGCGCGATTGGTCGAGGATTATGTGGGCGCAACCAAGGTGGCCACGGTCGCGGCCTGGAAGACAAACCCGGACAACACCAGCGTGTTCAAAGTTCTTTCCACACGCATCGTAGCTGCAATGGGTGTTACGGCCGCCGCCATTGCAGACGCTGTCTGCGATGAAATCACTGCTGGACACACGACGCCCGGGTCACTGGGGGCGCAGACGCGCGACATCTGGTCGCGCTTCGCAAACACGATGCGCAAGACGGTCGCCACCGGAGCGCTGCACATGTTCGAGGAGGACGGAACCACTCCCCTGTATGACCTGGAACGGTTCGGTAACTCGGGCTCGGCTGAAGTGGGATTGGATCGCACCTGATCGATGCGCACACTGCTCGAACAATCCGTGGCGATGGACGACCTCGACGCTATGGGCGAAGGGCGCGAGGACTTTCACCTGCTGCACTATGACGTCACGCTAGGCGAGGGCTTCGGCCTGCCAGACGGCGCGATTCTCCTTGCGCGATCGCGTTTGTACCCAGCATCGCAGGACGAACGCTACGCGGGCGTGGCGGCTTTGGACGCGGCCACGATCAGCAATCATGCCCTGGCCCCGCATGAAGGTGATCCGTTCGCGGACTTTTTTATCGATCCCGAACTGGATGACGCCATGGAGCTTCCCTTCGCCACGTCTCGGAGTTGCTCGTCCTATCTATATTCCGCGGCGCGTGCCTTGGGCAACGGGTTCGCCAGTCGACTGTCATCTCCGGTCCGCGTGGATTTTGACTCGGACCGGATCATGATCACGCCGGCATTGCCGATGCCTCCGGTCGGCGTGTTCGCAACACCGGTCAGCGGCGGCCGCTTCCAGGTGGTGTGGCAGTACGATCCGTATGGTCAGGGAGCATGGCCCGCCGACTTCCAGGTATTTCAAGGGACAGGCGGTGTCGATTGGGGCGTGCCACTGACTGACTCTGTCAGCGGCCTGCTCTATGTTCCCTTCGACCCGCTGCGACGGCGCTACGAGTTCATTACTCCGGCCTATGCCAACGGAACCGGACACGCCTTTGGCGTGCGTGCGCGCAACGCAAGTGGCATTGTCGAAGCCAACACGGTTATCACTACCTCGCAGGTTGCATCGAGTAGCGGGCCCAGCGCGGCCAAAGTGGTAACGGCGGGAGCCAGGAGGTAATCGTGCTGGGTCGGGCAAGCAGGGAACTTCGACGGATTGCGCGAGAGCTGACGGACAGAGAGGTCGTCGCGCTCACGCAACCGGTGCGGACGGACGCGCGCGGCGGAGGCGGCGGGGGAGACCGCAGCACGATCCGGGTGCGCAATGACACGACGAACGACCTACCACAGTTTTCGATTGTCGCGTTGGATGTCCCGACTGCGCTCCCCAGTGTCGATGAGGCAGCCTTCATCGCGGGGTGGACGATGTCCGGTGTGTTTCCACTGATCCCCAACCACACCGGGAAGTTCGCGATCCTTGCCGGTGCCATCAAGGCTGGCGATGTGGGAAGAGCGCGGGCGACGGGCATTTCACTGTGCAAGGTTCAGGTCAGCTCTAGCCAGGTCAACATGCGCTATGCCGACATCATGCAGTCGCACATCGCGCTCCAGTGCCAGGCTCGCGGCGCGGCGGAAATACTCTGGAAAGAGAGCGGCACGGGAACCAAGTGGGCCATTGTGCGCTTCTGCCTGGCCCCTAAGCACGCGTTTGCGGTCACGCTAAATCAAGTGGGTGGCGTGCAAGGCACTGCGACTACCGGAGCGACGTGGACTTATCGCGTCACTGACCCGGAAACCGGGGCTCAGTTGATCGGTGCTGCGAATCCAATCGCTCTGCCTCATCGCTATGCCCGACCTGCGCCGGGCATCATCTTGCGAGCGACCGCGGGACTGGCCAGCTACGACTCGAACGGGCAATTGTATTTGACGTGGATCAACGAGGTTCCGGCACAAATCAAGTGCTAGAGAGGGAATGACGTGGCGGGTGGTGCGGTGTGGATCTGTAGCCCGATCGGCTTTCGCAAGCTGAACGACGACGGCATGGTGTGCCTGCTCGATTGTGCGATATCGGAGCTCGATTGCTTCCGCCCATACGAGGGAGGGAACAGCGGTGAATGGGATGTGACGCCGTTCTGGGGGCCGAACAAAGCGCCGCCGTGTTCATTCTGGCGAGTGCAGCGCACTGAGCCTTGCACGCCTGGCCCGCCGGTCGACGGCGGAATAGTTGGTCCGGATGGATCGCTGGAGGGCCTGCCCGACCATTACAAGTTCGACTTCGGTCCGCCGACCCAAATTGAGTTCTGTTTGCAGATTGGCTGCCCGACCGGCGATGGACAAGTCGAGTGGCCAGGTTCATGCAACACGGTGACGAATCCGCCATGATCGTGCGACAGAAGGGATGCTGCGGTGGGAAGTCGACGTCGGCGGCTGTGCGGCCGTCGTGCATCGAGTGCGTGGAAAAGCATGTGGGCGCTGCGTATGTGCTGCTCGCCGAAACCCGCGACGGTTACGCACACCGGCTTAGAGCTGTCGGGCATCTGCACGAAGCAGAGGACGAGTCCCAGGAGTGGCCAGGGCTTCATGTGTTCATCCGCGAGGCGCGGAAGACGTACCAGGCTGACGAGGCCATGCCTGACTGGGCGAGGCTTCAAGATTTGATACTTGAGATTCGAGCGATGGAGTCGCGGCGGATGACGATGGGCCGCCGCCACCCGGGGTCGATTTAGCGTCTTGGATTGCGTTTTCGGACGCCGTTCGAAGGCCGGACGATCGGGCTTCGAACCAAATCAATAAATAGGTGCGCCGACCGCCTAAATCGGCCAGATGAAGGGTGGCCGGATATTTTACGCGCCGATCGGGGTGCGCAGAACCGGTGTGTTTTGCGCAGAACCCGCGCGCGCCTTAGAAACCGCAACGATTTTGTCCAATTTTGTCAAAACTGCATTTCTTATTTGCACTCAC
>CAZKIN010000054.1:6653-18803 GCA_964552515.1 uncultured Phycisphaeraceae bacterium | reverse complement strand
CCTTGAGCCGATAAGTAATGTGACGGCGCTGGAAATTCGCCCGGCGGGTCACACTTATCGGACAGGGAGTCGGTGATTTGTCGATCGGCGATCGTAAAACGGTGATTGCGCAAGGGGCCGCAATGTGGCGGCAGTCGCGCGGAAATCGTGCAGGCATCAAGCTGTTCATGGCCCTCACGATGGTGTGCCGCGCTGGTGGCACGGTCGCCCGCGCACAGGACTCACCGCCGCCGGCACCGGTGGCGCTGCCGGAACCCGCCCCCGAGGTGGCCGTAACGGAACGTGGCCGCGTGCGGCTGCACGTGGACGCCCTGCCGCTGTCTGAAGTGCTCAAACTGCTGAGCATTGAAAGTCGCCGCAACATCGTGGCCGCGCCCGACGTAACTGGCACGGTGACGGCGAATTTCTATGACGTGACCTTCGAGGAGGCGCTGAGCGCCATTCTGATGGCCAACGGAGCGACCTATCGCACCGAGGGCAATTTCATTTTTGTGGAGACGCTGGCGAAGCGCGCGGAGCGCGAATCGGCAAACGGCGAAAAGCAAACGACCCGGGTCTTCACGCTCAACTACATCAACTCCAAGGATGCAGTCAGTTATCTGTCACCTGTTCTCGGTTCCGGCGAAGGGAAGGTCGAAGGAACGATTACACCGTCCACGGCCGCGCTGTCCGGGCTGGAAACGGGAGCGACCGCCGCGGGCGGAGACAATCCCGCCGGACACGACTTCATCATCGTGACCACGACGCCGGATCGGATGCGCGAAATAGAACGCCTGATCCTGGAACTGGATGTCCGACCGCAGCAGGTGCTGATTGAAGCGACCATTCTGCGTGCGGAACTGCGCGACGATAACGCGCTGGGTATCGATTTTTCTGTCGTCGGTGGTGTTGATCTGCAGGGACTGGGCGGGCAATCCAATGCGATCCAGGATCTGACGCTCGGGCAGCTTCCGGCGGACCGGTTTGAACTCTTCAACACGGCGGCAGCCACCGATTTCGCCGGCAACGTACCCAACGGCGGCATCAGCATCGGCGTGATCAAGGATCATGTGGCGATGTTTATTCGCGCCCTGGAGGAAGTGACCGATACGACCGTGCTCGCCAATCCAAAGGTGCTGGCACTGAACAAACAAAAGGGCCAGGTCATTGTGGGTCGGCGTGACGGGTTCCTCACCACAACGGTAACTGAAACCCAGGCCGTGCAAGCGGTGGAGTTTCTCGAAACCGGTACGCAACTGGTTTTCCGACCCTATATCAGCAAGGACGGGTGGATTCGGGTGGAGTTGCATCCGGAAGACAGTGTCGGCTTCGTCAACGCACAGGGGTTGCCGTCCGAGCAGACGACCGAAGTCACCACGAACGTCATGGTCCGCGATGGCGAAACGATTCTGATTGGCGGGCTGTTTCGCGAAGTTACCACCGACGTACGAAGCCAGGTTCCGGGACTGGGCAGCATTCCGGGGATCGGACAGCTTTTTCGATCGAACAACGATTCCACGGCGCGCGAAGAGGTCATCATCCTCATGACACTGCACGTGGTGAAGGACCAGGATGGATTCGCCAACATGTCCGCCGAGCAGCGCGAGGATATCGAGCGTTTGCGCGTCGGGCAGCGCCGCGGGCTGATGTGGCACGGGCGCGAGCGGCTGGCGCAGGCCCATTACCACCGGGCCGTAACCGCTTATGAGGAAGGTGACACGGATCGGGCACTATGGCATTTGCGCCTCGCCACGCATCACAATGTCCGCCTGCTGCCCGCGATCGAATTGAAAGAGAAGATCGAGGGGGAGCGGCAATGGGACGATGAAGGCGCGGGGGTGCGCACGTTCGTCCAGCAGTTGATCGGTGAGTCGAAGGGCGGGATGTCGCCGCCATTTGACCGTCCGGCGATAGACCTGCAAGAGCCGCAACCCGCCGCGGCACCGTGAGGGTCCCGGATGACGTGGACTGTCAACATCGACCTGCGGGAATTTTGCAACACCATTTGCGGAGCACGGCATGAACGTACCAAACCGAATCTTCAGAAGTGGCATCGCACTTTGCGCACTCGTCTTGCCGGCGTGCCAATTACCCGCTCCCAAGACCGGCCCGCTGCGTGATCGCGGGGACTGGAGCGTGGTGCGTTCCAAGGTCAAGCTGCAACTGGCGGAAAAGCAAATGACCGGTGGAGCTTACGCCGATGCCGTGCGGACCCTGGATGAGGCGATCCGTATGGATCCGACCAATCCCGCCGCATACGCCAGCATGGCAGAGGCGCATCTGGAACTGGGCAATCTGGCCTCGGCGCAGGAAGTGCTCAATGCCGCAAAAGGTCAGAAGCTGTCCACAGCCGAGCTTTCCTACATGCAGGGCGTGGTGGATGAACAAAAGGAAAACACGACCTCCGCGCACCAGAATTATGCGGAAGCGCGGAAGCTCGATACGAAGAACGTAGACTACGTGGTGGCCGAGGCCGAGGCCCTGGTGGAGCAGGACCGGGCGCGGGAAGCGCTGGAATTGCTGAAATCGGTGCGCGGCAAGGTCGATGACGAAGCGACAATCAACCTGCTCGCGGCGCGCATTGCCACCTTGATCGGCGAGGAGGAGCAAGCGGTGCGGCATTATCGCGCAGCGCTATCCGGCAAATCCGGGAATCCGGCCGTGCGCGAGGAGCTGGCTCTGCTGCTGGTTCGGATGAAGCGCTGCAACGAGGCACTGCCGTTGCTCAATGAAGCCGTCGAGCGAAATCCGACTGCGTACGGAGTGGTGTTTCGCGCGCTGGCCAAATGCCTGATGGACAGCGGCGACCCGGAGGGCGCGGTGGCCGCATTGCAGAAGCACCTGAAAGCGAATCCGACCGATGGCGCCGGTCAGCTCTTGCTGGCACAGGCCGCACTCGCCGCGGATGAGTTGCTTACCGCAAGTACCGCCCTCGATGCCGCGTCCCGACATGCGGGTCGCGAAGACGATGTTGAAATGCTGCGCGCCGTGCTGGACATGAAACGGGGCGATTTCGACCGCGCCGATTCACGGCTGGCCGTTCTGGGCCATGCGGCGGAGAGTGATCCCGAAGTACTCTGCCTCATTGGCGAAGTGCGTCTTTCGCAGGATCGCACCACCGAGGCACGGGTGTATTTCGAACGGGCGCTCGCGGTGGATCCAAAGAACGACTGGGCCTTGCGGCGTGTACGCGATGCGGGCTGAGTCTATCGCCGATTAATCGAATTCCGGCCTGATATGCATAGCCGCGCGATGGCGTGGCATGCCAAGCCAAGCAATTCGCTGAGAATGCCGCGAACTATCAGCAAAGGCTTTAGGACTGGTCCTTCGAAGCTTGCAGGATGAGAAAGAGTCCGAGTCGGCTGAGCGGCGTGCGTTCCAATCCCCGATTAAGCAGGTCGCAGAAGGCGAACGGAAGCGGAATGATATGCCGCGCACTGACGGCGGCGAATCCAACTGACAACAACATGGCACGCAATCGCGATAGTGGAATGAACTTTGGCGCGCCGTCGTCGAAGAACATGCCCGGCAGGCCGATGCGGCGCAGCAAGGTACGTCCTTTCTCCCAGACGGCGGCGAGCGGATTGGTGGTGCAGATCAACATGCGTCCACCGGGGCGCAGTACGCGAAAAGCTTCCGCGAGGCAGGCCTGCGGACGCTGCAAATAGTAGATCATTTCCGAGCTGATCACCGTGTCGAAGGTCTGGTTTGGAAAGGGCATTGTTTCAGCATCGAAACAAAGGCTCGGGATGCTCCACTTGCGCCGCGCGACGCGGCACATCTCCGGCGCTATGTCCGAATGGACGACGCTGCGCGCGGCCTTAAGCCCCCCCGAGACAACCCCCGTTCCGCCGCCGATCTCCAGGCAATCGCCGAGGGCGAGCGCGGAGAGTGCCTCCACGCGGCGGCGCACGGTATAGGGATTGCTGCTCTGGTCATATTGGGCAGCGGCCGCATCGAACAGACTGGCGACGTATTGATTGGACAAAGCAGTCATTATCGATACTTATCGGAATGGCCGACCGCCCGGAGCAGTGAACACGAGGTTCATTCGGCGGTTTTCGCCGCCCGGATTAGGCACGCAGCAGCGCGAGTCTTCGGGCGCTCGTCTCAAAGGCAACACAGCACCCTGGGAAGCCTTTTGTATAGCGACTTGCAAATTTGTGCAGGCGTGCGATTCGTTGACGATCTTCATCAAATCCTATAGACTCCTTCATGTTCCCTGACGACGGCGTAACGTTGATGTAGGTTCCTCAGACGGGGCTGTTTCGACAGGCCGTTTGGCGGTTTCCCCGAAGTCAGCGTCGCAAGTTATGGTCGGGAACGCGTTGGGAGCGGCGTGAACCAGCCATCGGTCAGACATCACTGCGGCCTGTTCGGAGTGTGGGGGCACGAGGACGCCGTCTACCTCACTCACCTGGGGTTGTATGCGCTGCAGCACCGCGGCCAGGAATCTGCGGGCATTGTCTCCACCAATGGAGAACACCTGCTGCGGCATGCCGGTCTGGGACTGGTTAATCAGGTCTTCAACGAACAGAACCTTTCAAAAATCGAAGGGCGCATCGCGGTAGGACATGTGCGTTATTCCACCACCGGCTCGTGCAGCCTGGGAAATACGCAGCCGCTCCTGTTTTCATTCGCCGGCGGACAGGTGGCCGTTGCGCACAATGGCAATTTGATCAACGCCGCACTTTTACGCCGCAACTACGAAGAAGTCGGCCATATTTTCCAGACGACCAGCGACACCGAAGTCATTATTCATCTGCTGGCCAAGCCGGCGCACCAGAGCAAAGACCATCCGCTGGACCATGTGCTCAATCACCTGCAAGGCGCATACTCGCTGCTGCTGCTTTTTCCCGACCGCATGATTGCCGTGCGCGACCCGCTGGGCTTTCGCCCGCTGAGCATCGGGGAGATGGAATGCGGCGCGATCGTCGTCGCGTCCGAAACCAAGGCGTTCGACATGGTCGGCGCGCGATACATTCGTGATGTTGAGCCGGGCGAAATTGTCACCATTACCGATGCGGGGATGACTTCGCGGCGCTTCGGCGTCGAAGGCAATGGGCGCGGCGCCGCGTGCATTTTTGAACAGATTTATTTCGCTGATCCCTCAAGCAACGTCTTTGGTGAGAGCGTCCATCTGGTGCGCGCGGCCATGGGCCGGCAACTGGCGCGGGAAGCGCCGGTGGAAGCGGACCTGGTGGTGCCAATTCCGACTTGTGCCAAGTGCGCGGCAACGGGTTATGCGGCGGAGTCGGGCATTCCGTATGGCCGGGCGTTCACGACCAGTCACTATGCGGGCCGTTCGTTCATTCTGCCGACACAGGCAGGCCGCGACCTGACGGTGAAGATGAAACTCAATGTCATCAAAGCGGCAGTCAGCGGCAAGCGCGTCGTCGTGGTCGAAGACTCGATCGTGCGCGGAACCACCACGCGCGCAAAAATCGGCGCGCTGCGCGACGCTGGCGCAAAAGAGATTCACCTGCGGGTGGCGAGCCCACCGATTCGGCATCCGTGCTACTTTGGCATTGATTTTCCAAGTCAGAAGGAACTGGTGGCGTACGACCGCACGGTGGAAGAAGTGCGCAAGTTCGTGGGCGTGGATTCGCTGCACTATCTTTCGCTGGAAGGGATGCTCAAATCGGTGAAGATGCCGGCGAAAAAATACTGCACGGCCTGCTTTTCCGGGGATTATCCCATTCTGGTGGATGAGCCGGTGGAGAAGTTCGCCATGGAGCGGGTGCAGCTACGGATGTTCACCTGACAGTCGCCAACGCGTTGCGGGCGAGCATCACGACGGTGACAGTTAACGCACACTCTCCGCGCGACGGCCGATCGACTTGTGCCACTTGTGACCCACAGCAGTCAGTTTCAGCATCGGGCGATGTCCGCCCTACTTGCCGGCACGCCGGGTGGTCGCCTTGGATTTTTCGGCACGCAATTCGCGCTCGGCCTGCAACCAATCCGCGTTGGAGTCGCCGGGCTTGCCATTGCGGGCCAGGTAAATCTGGAACGCCCGCGCTTTGATTTCATCCTGCGTAGGTTCGATGCTGGAGAGGGTTTCCAATACCGTGGCCGTGCGCGGCTTCGTCACCGCGGTCTTGCCACCCGTTCCGCCGTTACCGTTGGTTCGCTTAGCCATTTCAAAATCCTCCGACTCCGCTCCGTGATAGGCCCCTTCCAACATCAGGGAGCGATACACGCTTTCCGTCGCGATCGCAGCACCTTCCCATGAAAACTTGTTGACCACTTCGCGGCGACCGTTACGACCCATTTCCTGCGCCTGGTCACGGTCGTCGATAAGCATGTTCACATTGTCGCTGATCTGTTCGCCTACCGCGTCGGAAGTTAATCCGTTGTACCGATGGTGCACGAATTCCTTGGGCCCGCCGATGTTGGTGGCGACCACGGGTTTGGTGGCGCTCCATGCTTCCAGAATGACGATGCCGAAAGGTTCATTGCGGCTGGGCACGCAGACCACGTCCGAACTTTTGAAGAGCGATACCAGTTCCTGCCCCTTGCGATAACCGAGGAACCGCGTGGACTTGGAAATACCCAGCGACTGGGAGCGTTCCTCCAAACCGGCGCGCATGTCGCCGTCACCGGCAAAGACGAACTTGGTGCGGGGGTTGGCGCTCAGTACGCTGGGAATCGCATCGACCAGAATGTCCGGGCCTTTTTGCCAGGTCAGGCGACCGGCGAAGAACATCATCGGATCATCCATGCCGACGTCGATCGCCGCGCGAGTCTTCTGTACATTGACCGGCGGATCATATTTCGACGCGTCGACTCCATTGTAAATGCAGAAGACCTTATCGTTGGGAACGTTGTAGAGGGTCTTTACTTCCTCGCCGAGCGTCTTGGACACGCAAATGACGCGATCGGCGACGAAGGTGCCTTCCCATTCGGCATTGCGAATGCGGCGGGAAAGATCGTCCTCCCACACGCTGTTGCCGCAACGGCCATACTCGGTGGAATGGACGGTCATCACGACCTGCCGCGCCCGTTCATTCTTCATCCGTATGAACGCCTTGGCGGTGAGCCAATCGTGGCCGTGAACAATATCAAAGGGACCGCCGACAAAATGTTCCGTTTCGACCATGTGCCAGACAAAACTGTCGCACATGCGGTCCATGGAGGCGACAAAGTCGCCGGTCATCTCAAAAGGGCAGCGGTGGTAGTGCACACCTTCGACAAAGCTGTAATTGGCCTGACCTTCACCCACCCGGGTGTATACATGGACCTCGTGCCCCTTGCGGGCGAGGGAGGCCGACAGTTCGGAAACGTGCGGCGCAATGCCCCCGATGGCAATCGAGTGCATTGACTCCCACGACAGCATGGCAATTCTCATAACCGTTTTCCAAGAGAGACCGGTCATACGACCGGGGAGGGGCAGTTGAATGTAAACACACAAAGGACCGGCGCAGGGTGGGTTACTGCCAACAACCACATCGCATCAACTGTCCACCGCATTTCTTCATGTCAGGAACACCGCACCATATTGAATGGACCTGGAGCTCATTCGCCAAGGTGGAAGTTTAGTGGATGCGGGCAAGGCGGTCGAGAGCCGATCAAACATTTCACAACCGGTTACCGGCATACCGGAGCGCAATCCCTGCCGCCTGGCGAGCGACATTGCGTTCCAACTTCTTTGTAGATTCATCGTGCCGGTTCCCGGGGGAACTCCAGTTAACGCGGCAGAATTGGCCGCGGAATCTCCGCGAATTTCGTGTGAGCTTGCCGCCTTGCCCGATCGGCACGCCCCCCCCACAATCCGGGTATGTCGCTGGGAGTAAATGAATCCGTTCTGCACTTGATTGCGATGGCCAAGGCGGAGGACCTGGGGTCGGGCGACGTTACCTCCAGCTTGTTGGCGCAACCGCAAGAACCGGCCACTTTCGACCTGGTGGCCAAGCAGCCGGGGGTGCTGGCCGGTTGCGACATTGCGTTGCCGGTGGTGCACGCCTATGACCCGGAAATCCGGCTGGTTTGGCGCGAGGGCGCAGGCGACGGATTTCGGTTCGCCGCCGCCCCGCAGACCCTTGCGACTCTGCATGGACCGTTGGGTTCTCTCCTTTCCGCCGAGCGCGTGCTCTTGAATTTTTTGCAGCGCCTTTCCGGCATTGCGACGCTGACCCGGCGATTTGTAGATGCCGCCGCCGGCACCGGGGTTACGATTCTGGATACGCGGAAGACGACGCCGGGGATGCGGCTGCTGGAGCGGTATGCGGTGCGCTGTGGCGGGGGCACGAATCATCGGCATGGGCTCTATGACGCAGTGCTGGTGAAAGACAATCATCTGGAGGGCGTAGCGCCGGAGCGGATTGCGGCGACGGTGTTCGACATGCTGAATCGCTTGGGTGCGTCGGGTCGCGCGACGACGTTTGTCGAAGTGGAAGCGCAAACACTGCGGCAGGTGAGTGAACTGCTCAAAGTAGTGGGTATCGACATCATACTGCTGGACAATTTTGCGGTTGAAGAGCTTCGCGAGGCCGTGGCTTTGCGCGATGGCTGTGGATTGAAAGGCAAGGTGGCGCTGGAGGCGTCAGGCGGGGTGACGCTCGAGAATGTGCGTGCGATAGCGGAAACGGGCGTCGAGCGGATTTCCATTGGCGCGCTGACGCATTCCGCACCGTCATTGGATCTGTCTCTGGAGCGCGTGGCATGACGGCGTACCGCGCATTCGGTTACCCCGCGGACTATATCCTGTTCTGGCTGGTCTTCCTCTCACTGGTCGCACATACCTGGTGTTTCTTTCGCTTTTTTCCGTGGACGCAGCGCAAGCGACTCGGCCTGGTCATCGGCAATTCGTTGATCGCGATGTGTCTGATTGGAATCACTTTCCTGGTCGGCGAGAGCTATGAGCGATTCGTGGCCGTGCGCACAGACAGCTTTGGCGTTTCGCTGCCCGCACGACGCTGGTTTGTCCTTAACACCAAGCTCAATTCGTACGATTGCCGCGACCACGAGTGGATTTCGCCCAAGCCGCCGGTTGTTCGGCGGATCGCATTTCTCGGCGATTCGTTTACGTACGGATGGGGTGTGGAGGACGTGGCCGACCGGTTCACGGATCGATTGCAAGCGATGTTCGTCGCGCAATCTGCGTCGGTCGAAGTGATAAACGTAGCCAAGCCGGGCTGGGGAACCGGCGATCATGTGCAGCGGTTACCGGATATTCTGAACCAGTTCGCGCCGGATGAGGTGGTGCTGGGTTACGTGCTTAACGACATCGAAGATCTGGTGCCGCGCTCCGATGCATTCGATCCGACGCGCCCGCCGGAGCCGCAGTGGTTTAATCCAGATACATCCTGCTTTCTCGATTTTCTCTGGCGGAGGGTGTGGCTGCCACGAATGCCGTCGGTGAGTGGTTACCAGGAATGGCTGGCGGGAGGTTATGCGGATGCGGCGGTGTGGAGTGCGCAGCGGGAGCGGTTGCTGAAGTTGCGCGACCTCTGCACCGAGCGCGGGGCCACGTTACGCGTGGCACTACTGCCCTACTTGCGCGAGGGCGGGGGACGATTTGACGGAGATAAGCTCCGCGGGCGGATTGCGGATGCGATGCGATCAGGAGGTGTTGAAGTATTGGACTTGAAGGCGGCGATCGCGAATGCGGATGCCGCAGCGCTCACGGTGAACGCCGGGGATGCGCATCCGAACTCTCGGGCGCATGAATTGTTTGCGGAAGAAATCTGGAAGTCGTGGTACGCACCAAGATGACGCAGATTCTTCCGAGGTGACGCCCCTATGACCCGGCCCCATCGCTTGACGGCTGCGATTGGAGGGTGAGCAATGTTTCCTCCCCCGTAAGCGGGCGGGAAACATCCGGCGGGCATAGCAGGGTTCCGTCAGCCAATTCGATCCCCACGACCTGAACGCCGTGGGCCCGGCGGAAATCGGCATCGCGCAGTGACAATCCGATGACACTTTCCGGAACGCCCATGCGCCGGATCGCGGCCCCGCGCAGCGCGGTCTGCGCGGATCGTCCGGCTTTTTCTTCCATTTGTGATTCTTCGTCCTGCTCCAACAAGGATAGCAGCGAATGCTCGTCGGCCATCTGTCCACGCAATTGCCGCAGGCGTTCGCGCACGGCTTCGTTGATGACTCCGCGATGCAGTGCGCCCAACAAATGCCGCGATTTTGACCGTTCCACGACCGGCAAAACGGAAAGCCCGGTCCGTTTGAAAGTTTCCAGCGCTTCGTACAAATTGTCGTCGGCGGTCACCATGGGCGCGCCGGGTTCCAGCGCGTCGGCGGCGATAATCAATTGCCCAAACGCCGGATTCGTCGCCGCCTCCCCCACCGCGTCGCGCACGTGTGCCAAAGCTATGACACCGTGGAGTCGCTCGCCGTCGCGCACCAGGAAGACTGCGTCCACGTCGCCGCGCGCGATTTCCAACATTTCGGTCAGCGTGGCTTCCGGGCGGACCTGAAACGGCCAGTTCGCGTTCGACAGTTCACCGGCGCGAAACGATTCCAGAATGTGCACCAGCGCGTCCAACGTGTGCACCGGCGACTGCGACACCGAGCGAACCTGTGCCGAGTTCAGGCCGTAGCGCCGCCCGATGATGTAAGCGACCAGGCTGACCAGCATGAGAGGCACGATCAAACCCTGACTTCCGGTCATTTCGCGGGTCATCACGATCGCGGCGAGTGGCGTGCGCATCGCCGCGGACAACATGCCCGCCACGCCGGTAGCAATGAGCGAGCGACGCAGGTTCTCGTCGATCAAATCCGGTGCGATGGCTTGAATTATCGCGCCAATGAGTGCCCCCCCCATGGCACCGATGAACACACTCGGACCGAGCGTACCACCGGCCGCTCCCGCGCCGACGGTGCAGCCGGTCGCCAGGCACTTTGCCAGCAGGAGGATGACCAGAAAAACGATCCATCCCCCGGTTCCGGCCACGGTGCCATCGACGGAAGTAATATCGCCATCGAGCACGCGCTGTACGAAGCCGTAATGCGCGTCCATGATTTGCGGCATGGCGCACGCAATGGCACCGACGGCCAGTCCGCCCAGCGCGGGCGACAACCAGGGCGGAAGCTGCATCCAGACGCGGGTCAGTCGATCGACCCCCTGCAAACAGCCCCGAAAGCAAATCGACAGGACTCCGCACAGAATGCCCAGTGCGGCATAAACGGGAAGTTGCATGGCGGAACTGAATTGTAGTTCCTCCGCACCGACAAAGAGCCGAAGTCCAGAACCCATGAGGGCGGCAAAGGTCGCGTAACTGATCACGGATGCGATGAGCGCGGGAACAATGCCTGTCGCCTCGAATTCCGGTTCCCAGTAGAGCACGCTCGCCGCAAAAAGCGCGCCGCCGAGTGGACATTGAAATACCGCGCCGACTCCGCCAGCGCATCCGGCAATCAGCAATTGTCGAATCACCGCGGGTGGAACGCCGGTCCGTCTTCCGAGTGACGATCCAATCGCTGCTCCCAGCGCGGCCGTCGGTCCTTCCGGACCGGCCGAACCTCCGCAGGAGATCACCCCAACTGCACAGACCGCTTTGATCGCCGGGTTGCGGAGGCGCAAGCGTCCGCTTTGATGGTGGAACGCGTTGATGTATTCGTTGGTACCGTGCGTTCGCGCTTCTGCGCGCGTGCTGTGCACAATCACGCCGCTCAGCAATCCACCGAGCGCGGGCAATAGCAACACCCACCAACTGAAAACCCAGAGATGGTCACCGGAAGCGTCGACCGCCCGACCGATGACCAGTTCCGTCCCGAAGTGCAGTGCCCAATAAAGACCTGCGGCGGCGAGACCGGTAAGGAGACCCGCGATCATGCTGAGCAGGAACACCCGCCCCCACCGCGCCGTCGGGCGGTGCAGCAGTTCCCATTTCGACCAGAGTTGGCTTGCCAGTTGCTTCAATACTCGGCCCCAGTCCTCGATTCCTGAAAACCGAAATAACGGATGAATCGCACGGCGTCCAGAATTCAGCACGGAAAATTTGTTCGGTGCCGAGCGGCGCAGCGGCTTGACGTTGTGGGAAATCACCAGGTATTCGATAATGGGTCCGCCCCCGGCAAAGAGGCGCAACCGGATTCGAATGATATGAAGACGTTCGCCACGTTCACGGTGCTGGCCATAGTTGCGATCATCGGATGGTGCGTGGTTACGCTGGGATTCCTGCCGAACATGGGGCTGAAGTTTGGGTATTGGGGAGA
>CAZKIN010000054.1:5131-6553 GCA_964552515.1 uncultured Phycisphaeraceae bacterium | reverse complement strand
GCGAAGTTTCGTGAGCGCTTCCTGTTTCCACGTCGACCCGACGGCAAACCAGCCATTTACTTCGCGGGCAATTCACTGGGCCTGCAACCGAAGACAGTACGCGGGTTCATTGATCAACATCTCTATGATTGGGCGGAACTGGCGGTGGAAGGTCACTTTCACGGCGCGAGCAAGTGGTATTCCTATCATGAGATTTTCCGCGAGAGCGCCGCGCGGCTGGTCGGGGCGCTGCCGCACGAAGTGGTACTGATGAATACGCTGACCGTCAACCTGCACCTGATGATGGTCAGTTTTTTTCGACCCACCCGCGAGCGTTTCAAGATTCTCATGGAAGACGCCGCATTTCCATCGGACACGTATGCGGTGCGTACGCAGTTGCAACATCATGGGATTGACCCAGAGGATGGATTGCTCCTCGCCCGGCCGCGCGCAGGCGAACATACGCTGCGTACGGAAGACATTGAGGAATTGATCGCGCGCGAAGGCAAACAGATTGCACTCGTGATGTTCAGCGGCGTGAATTATTTTACGGGGCAGGTGTTTGATTTTGAACGCATCACGCAGGCGGCGCATGCACAAGGATGCACGGTAGGGTTTGACCTCGCGCATGCCGCGGGGAACATTCCTCTGCGTCTGCATGAGTGGGACGTCGATTTTGCCGTGTGGTGCAATTACAAGTACCTCAACAGCGGGCCTGGTGCGGTGGCAGGCTGTTTTGTGCATGAAAAGCATGGGAATAATGCCGCGCTGCCGCGCTTTGCCGGGTGGTGGGGCAATGATCCGACGACGCGTTTCCGGATGCATCTGGAGCCGCAGTTCAAACCGCGCCTGGGGGCCGACGGCTGGCAGATCAGCAACCCGCCGATTTTTTCGCTCGCCCCGGTGCGTGCGTCGTATGATATTTTCGATGAAGCGGGTATGGGGCTGCTGCGCGAGAAATCGAAGCGGCTGACCGGCTATCTGCAGTTTCTGATTGATGAATTGTCGCCGCGGCGGATTGAGGTGATAACACCGCGCGACGTTGAGTCACGCGGCTGTCAGTTGTCGATGCTGGTCCACGACCGGCCGCGCGAGCTGTTCAAGGAGTTGCAGGATCGCGGCATTGTGTGCGACTTTCGCGAGCCAAATGTCATACGCGTCGCGCCGGTTCCACTCTATAATTCGTTTGTGGATGTGTGGAGCTTTGCGCAAGCACTGTCGTAAGCCGCGTTGACCATTGGTTGATTCCATCCCGACAAACCCATGAGCGACCAGCCCGCCATCCTGCGCATACTTGATGCCAACCTGAACCGCGCACGCGAGGGACTGCGCGTGGTCGAGGAATATGCGCGCTTCGTCCTCGAAGATGCCGCGCTGTCCGAATCACTGAAACTGTTGCGACATGAACTCGTCGCGGCGATTCCCAAGTCCGTCGCCGCGGCA
>CAZKIN010000054.1:0-5031 GCA_964552515.1 uncultured Phycisphaeraceae bacterium | reverse complement strand
CCGACGCACCGGACTACATTGCAGTGGGGCCGATGTTTCCCACCGCCACCAAACCGCAGCAGCACATCGCGGGGCCGGACACGCTGAGGTACGCCCGGCAGTCTACGTCATTGCAGCTGGTGGCGATCGGCGGGATCACCGCGAATAACGCCGCGCAAATCCTTGCGGCCGCTTCGTGCACACTATGTGTCTGCTCGGCGATCATTGCCGCCCCCGACCCGCGGGAGGCCGTCCACCAGTTGCTGCGCAAAGTCACGCACCAAAAAAAGCACGGGGCGACGTGATCCGCCGCCCCTTGCCGCTCCCTTTCCAAGTCAAACCGTCTGCTTGGATTTACTCAACCAGCTCCACTGCGGCCACGTCTTCCGAAGTTGCGATACCCAGCGCGCTGAGATCCAGCAGCGCCGAGTAACTGCCGGCTGTCGTTCCACCCAGCGTTGTGGGCGTGAACTCAAACACGTCCTCGTCGGCCCCGGACAGCCCGGTCACCGAGAAATTGCCTTCGGTTGAAACCAGAATTGATCCGTCGAACGCGACCGACGCGGCGTCCACATCCTCAGCGGCCGCATTGGACAGCCCCACGTCGCTGCCGTCGAAGTACATGGACCAGGTGCCGGCGGTCACTGAACCGAGGGAGGTGGCGTTGAAGACGATCAGGTCCTCATCCTGTCCGCTGAGGCCGGTAACGGAGAATGCATCCAGCGTCGAAATGACGATCCGCCCGTCCGGTGCCAGCGTGATGGCATCGACGTCTTCGGCATTGGTGGTCAATCCCACATCCGACCCGTCAAAATAGAAATTGAACGTGCCCGCGGTTACCGCGCCGAGCGAGGTCGGCGTGAAGCGGATGATATCCGAATCATCCACGCTGGTTCCGCTGGGGCCGCCAATCAGTCCGGCCACGGTGGAGGTGGCGTTACCGAAACTGAGGAGCAAATCACCGCTTGGCAAGACCGCCAGACCGTCGATGTTGAGCGCGCCGAGGCCGACATCGGAACCGTCAAAAATCATCGACCACGTTCCGGTGTTCAGGTCATAGGCGACAATGTCTTCATTCTGTATGGTGCCGACGACCGGAATGGCGGCGGCGTCAACGAACGACATCCACACTTCCGCGCCGCCGGGCGGGATGCATTGATTCGCGCCTTCATCGCAAGTGTCGCCGGGTTGGCATGGATCAGCCCCCGCCGCGCAACCGGTGGCCACGATGCAGGTTTCGGAGCCGTTGCAGAACAGGCCGTCATCGCAAGCCGCGTTATTGGCGGCATGGTCGCAGGAATCCGTACTTTCGTTGCACGAATCGGTGGTGCAGGCGATGCTGTCATTGCAATTGGGGGCCGTTCCCGCGGCGCAGACGCCCGCAGTGCAGACTTCCGCGCCATTGCAGAATAATCCATCGTCGCAATCGCCGGCATCAATGCACGCCACGCAGGCATCGGCACCCTCGTCGCAGGACTGACCCGGGCACGGATCGCCACCCGCCACGCAGCCGGTGGCCACATTGCAGGTTTCGGAGCCGGTGCAGAACAGCCCGTCATCGCAAGCGGCGTTATTGGCAGCATGGTCGCAGGAATCGGTGCCCTCGTTGCAAGAGTCCGTTGTGCAAACGACGCTGTCGTCGCAACTCGGCGCCGTTCCCGCCTGACAGCCCAGCGTCACATGGCAGGTCTCACTGCCATTGCAGAACAATCCATCACTGCACGCGCCATGGTTGACGGTATTGTTGCAGGAGTCAGTACCTTCGTTGCAGGAATCGGTGGTGCAGGCGACACCGTCATTGCAATTGGGACCAGTGCCCGCCTGGCACCCCAGCGTAACGTGACAGGTTTCCGAACCGTTGCAGAAGAGGCCATCGCTGCACGCGGCATTATTGGCCGTATTGTTGCAGGAATCGGTTCCCTCGTTGCATGAATCTGTCGTGCAAGCGACGCCGTCATTGCAGTTGGGAGCGGTGCCGGCCTGGCAATTTCCCATATTGCAGATTTCCGCGCCATTGCAGAACAGGCCGTCATCGCACTGGGCGTTGTTCGAGCAGCCGGGGGCGACGAGGTCCAGAGAGTTGATAGCGTCAATGCGGCCAAAGCCGAAATTGTTGTCGAAGCCCGCGGTGCCCAGATCGACAGCTCCGCTGCGAATGGCGGTGCGCACTTCGGCCGGCGTGAGTGATGGATTGGCGTCGAGGAGCAGAGCGGCGAGGCCCGCGACATGCGGCGACGCCTGGCTCGTTCCGCAGAAACCGATCAGGCCATTGCCAGCCGCGACCGTCGAATCGTCGGAGAAAATGATGCAACCGGGGGCCGCAACGTCCAGTTGCGAGCTGCGGTTGGAGAAGCAGCAGCGGCTGTTCACGGCCGGCGAATTATCCGTGCAGGTGGTGGTGCATGACGAGTTAGTGCAGAAACTGAAGGAGGTCTGCGTGGGGAACTCGCAACTGGGGTAGGTGTCGTCGTAAATGGCACCGACCTTGATCACCTGTGACCCGCAAGCCGGGGTACTCACCGCATTGGTGTAATTGTTGTTGCCTGCGGCGGCCACCACGACCACGCCCGCTGTCACCGCATTGTTCGCCGCGGCAGCCATGGTGTCGCTGTTGCATGCGCTGGTGAATTGTCCGCCACCGAGACTGAGGTTGATGACATCAGCCTGTCCGCCCGCCAGCGTCGGGGACGCGCACCGGTTGATGCCCGCGATGATGTTGGAGGCTGAACCTGAACCGGACGCATTCAGCACTTTCACACCGATCAGCGTCGCCTGCGGCGCAACGCCCTGGAGGGATTCCGCGCCCACGCAGCCGAAGTTCGCAGAGACGTTGGTGCCGCCGAGAACGGTGCCCGCCACGTGTGAACCGTGACCGTTGTCGTCTTCGGGATTGGAATCGTTATTCACAAAGTCCCAACCGGCGGCCGCATCGATGCGACCGGAGTACATGAGGCTGTTGCTGTCGATGCCGGTGTCAATCACGCAAACGCGCACACCCGCACCGGTCTCGGAGTGACCGGCTCCGGTCAGCTGTGCCTGGGTCGCGCGAATCAAAGGCATACTGTCGTTGTGAAACGTGGTGACCTCGTAATCGTCCTCGACTTTGACCACGCCGGGCATGTTCGCCAGGGCCGCGACGGCGCTGCGCGGAATATTCCGGATGTTGATGACGTTGGGGAGAATGTCGTACTCATATTTTACCAATGCACCGCGCTGGGCGGCAAAGTTCCGCACGGCGGGGCGGGCTGCCAAGTTCTGTGCCGGAGCGAAATGCACGAAAATGCTGACTGGCGGATCAGCGGGCTGCGGCACCGCCTGGGCAGCAGCGGCGGCCTGGTCCACTACCATGGGCATCTCATTCCATGGCTGTCGCGCGCTTTCCTGAAACAACACGTCGGGATCCTGGCGCACGTTTTCCGCCATGACCACGGTGCATAGCGCCGTACATGCCGCCATGCCGCGCCCCACGCGCGCGAACCAAGACTGCCGGGAGATTCCATCGCTCTTACACATGGATTTCTTGCTCCTCATTTGACGCCGAATGAAGGGGGACTGACGCGGTCCCGCTGGGGACCATCCGAAGTCGGATGATGCAGACTAACAAGTCACGTTTCAACTGGCAAGGAATTTTCCTGCTATCCAATGGCGCAATGCGGTCGGCCAGCGACATACGTCGACGACCCGGCGTCTTGAGGGATCCAATTCATCCCTCCAAAACCTTGACACTAGATTCCGGAAAGTGGCGTAACTTACATAGTCGCATTATCGCTTTTTGTGCAAACGCAGCAGACGCTTCGACCAACATTACTCCAAGGCGCGTGCCACATGAATGTCATCATACCGTTGGGCGCGCCATACAGGAGACTGAAAGTTCGACTGAAAGGTCCGGGTTGGATATCTTCTATTCGACTTGCGCTTGCCGCGCCCGGCCTGGCAAACTGGACAAAGGGCAAATATCTCCGAATTACCTCTGCCGATATCATAGCTCAACGGGTTCGCGGAAAAAAATTGTCGAGAAGGGACTGTTAATGGGGCGAGCGGCAACTGCCCGTTCGCGGCAGATTAGGAGAACCCCTGCCGCTCCCAGCCTCGCTCCCGTGGCGGAAAAGCACCTTTTGCGGTATCATACTTCTGAAAACAGGTACCCGGCCGCAGACAATTCCCGCCTCACCCGGGACGCGGCGAAGGCATACCGGTGAAGATCAGGAGCCGTTCCGTGAGCGAAGATTTCCTGCCGATCAAAGGCTACGACCATGTGGAGTTTTACGTCGGCAATGCCAAGCAGGCAGCGCACTTTTATGACAAGACCTTTGGCTTTAGGCCCATTGCGAAAATGGGGCTGGAAACCGGATCGCGCGATCGCGCCAGTTACGTCATGGAACAGGGCAAGGTCCGCTTCGTACTGACAACGGCGTACGGCCCGGACCATGAAATCACCCGCCACTGCGGATTGCATGGCGACGGCGTGAAGGCCATCGCCATGGAAGTGCAGGATGTTGAATCGGCATTGCGTGAAACCAAGGCGCGCGGCGCGACCGTACTCAAGCCTGCGACCGCACTCGAAGACGCGAACGGAACCTACATTACTGGAGAGATCAAGTATGCCGGTGACACGGTTTTTCGTTTCGTCGAACGAAAGAATTATCGCGGCGCATTTGCACCGGGCTACAAAGCCATCGAGGCGCACGGCTCACCGCCGGTCGGCCTCGCCGCGATCGACCATATTGTCACCAACGTATATCTGGGCGAAATGAATTTCTGGGTGCGCTGGTTTGAGGAAGTCATGGGTTTCCGCAACCTTTGCGGCTTCACCGACAAGGACATCAGCACCGAATACAGCGCACTGATGAGTAAGGTGATGGAGAACGGCACCGGCAAGTGCAAGTTTCCGATCAACGAACCGGCCGAGGGGAAGAAGAAGAGTCAGATTGACGAATACCTCGATTATTACCGCACCCCCGGTGTGCAGCACATCGCCATGAACACCGGCGATATCTACCGCACGGTCAGCGAACTGCGCAAACGCGACATCGACTTTCTCCGCGTGCCGGA
>CAZKIN010000053.1:0-18838 GCA_964552515.1 uncultured Phycisphaeraceae bacterium | reverse complement strand
TCGGAGTTGGTGCGGGCGAGAGTTCCGGAGGTGGCCTCAAGTTCGACGTCCGCACAGGGGGTGTCGATGCGGACTGCGGGGAACGTAGCTAATCCGGCAATGGCGGCAGCGGTACCGCCGCTCAGTGTGCCGCCGCAAGGAGATTGCAGAATAAGTTCGACCATGTCGGCGAAGTCGGCGCGATTGCCGAAGGCGTCCAGGACTTCGACGGTGATGGGAGGGGCGATGGCGGCATCGACGAGCGTGTCGGAAGGCTGGACGAGGAAAGCAAAGGAACTTGCGTCCGCGGGCGTGATGTCGAAGGGGTCGGTCTGGACCGGCGTTCCGACGCCGGAGGCCTGCAATCGATAGCCGGTGATGGAGTTGTTGATGCGCAGGTTGTCGGCGTCCGCCCAGGTGGCCACGCCCGCCACAGTGGTCTTGGTGAGGCTGGTGTCGACGAGCAACGGCCAGCCGCCGGGGTTCACGGATGAATCGAGCGTGATGTCCACCGGCTGGTTGATTACGGTGTTTCCGGCCTGATCCTGGAGCGTCACCGCGAGGAGAATATCCGCACCGGCGGCGGTGTCCTGGGGTGCGAGGGAGAATGCGAGTTGGTTGGGCGCGCCGGCGGTAATGTCGATCAAGCCGCTGTCGACGGTATCGGCGGAGGGAAAGCCTCCGCCGCTGTGGCTCGCGCGCAGGGTATAGCCGGTGGCCGCGGTGTTGATGCGCAGGTCTTCGGCGGCCGTCCAGGTTGCCACGCCCGCGACAGTCTGCACGGATGTGGTGCCGAGCAAGGTGGCGGCGCCGGGATTGGTTTGAATGGCCAGGTTGATGGTACGCACGTCGTTGGTGACGAGATTTCCACCGAAATCCACGATTTTGACGGCGGGCAGGAGGTCGGCGCCGGACTGGGTGGAGCCGGGCTGGGCCGCGAAGACGAGTCGGTCGGCCGCGCCGGTCATAATGTTGGAGGCGACAATACCTTGATTGGTAAATGCACCACCCGCAGTGGTGGTGGTGACGGTGAGGGTGGTCTGAGCGGGACCGGCCGCGCCGACCGCGCTGAGGATGAACAGTTTGATGCCATTGACGCGGATGATGTCCTGAACGGTGGAGTTGGTTCCGCTGGTCAGGGTAAAGGTGATTGTTTCTTCGACGTCGCCGGTCGGGGTGACGGAGGCCACGGCGTTTACGGCGGCACCGTTGAATCCGATGGTGGCGCTTTGGGCGGTGACGTTGGAGGTGGGATCGAATTGAAAGCCGGGGCGCGCGGCGAAACTGATGGTGCGGGTTGCGCCGGAGGAATATTCAGGCAACGTGGTTTCCGCGATGGTGATGGTGTTGATGGTGATGGGGACATTTCCCGCGCCGGGTCCGGCGGAGCGGTTGGTGTCGACGTTCAAAGTGATGTTGGGCGAGTTGACGGAGTCGGCGCGGAGCGCGGGTGGATTCAGAATGGCCACGACGCATGCCAAAAGGCCGGTTGCGACGGCCGAGCGAGCCCGGCAGGTGGATGGGATTCGCGGATTCTGGATGGTCATGGCGGGCATTGAAGACTCCTTTGAAGAAACCGGTAGCGCATTTTCGAAATTGAATCGTATGGACTTGCCCGAGGAGTCGCAATCGAAAAGGCGGCGCGGCGGAGGGTGCGGCGGGGCGGGATTGGGGTTTTCGCGGGATGGAACTGGCCCGGTACGTTGACACAAGTGTCTGGCGGGGGAAGAATATCGGGCGGGGTTCGGGAATTCACAAGGGCGAGTTGTCGCGCGGGGGCGAACGCGGCAGCGGACCAACCCGTTCCATGTTCTGACGTTTGAGTACCATCGGCCAAGACGTGCAACACCAAAGGGGGGCCGAGGTGGGGAAAGTAAGCCATATATAAGGAGTGCGCGAGGTCCGGACCTTTGCGCAGTTTGTCTGTCGCCAAGTGAAGGCTCGGCAGCGATCCCGCTATTCACGATAGGAGCGGGCGCGCGAGCGGATTGAAGGTTATGGGGATGTTGGCGGCGAAATGGATGGCGAAAGAGTTGGATTTGAGTTCGCGGAACTGCGAATGAAGAAGCAGTGACGACTGGGAGACCACCGCTTCCGCACGGGTGCGGCGCGGTAAGGGAGCAAGCTGGATCCGTACCGAGAACGGCTTTGGCTTTACAGCCTGTGAATCGGCGTAGATACTGGCCCGCCACGTAGTGGCGTTGGGTCGGGCAATCCGGGGGGCAGAAGCGATCCGGGGATGTCTTAACGAGGTGCTTTGATGGCCAAAGATCAGGCGGTATGGGGCATCGACATGGGTCGGTGTGCGCTTAAAGCGGTCAAGTTGCGCGCGGCGGCGGACGGCATGGTGGAGGTATTGGCCGTCGAGTATGTCGAACATGACAAGATCCTGTCCCAACCGGACGCGGACAAGCATGAGTTGATCGCGGCGTCGCTGGAGAAGTTCCTTTCGCGGCATGATTTGTCACGGGATCGGGTGGCGCTGAGCGTTCCGGGTCAGCATACGCTGGCACGGTTTACGAAGCTGCCGCCGGTAGCGCCGAAGCGGATTCCGGACATTGTGCGGTATGAGGCCGACCAGCAGATTCCGTTTGATATGGATGAAGTGATCTGGGACTACCAGACGTTTCAAACGGAGGGCATGCCGGATATTGAAGTCGGCATCTTCGCGATGAAAAAGGAGCTTTTGCGCGAGCATTTGCTGCATTTCGAGCAGGCGGCGGTGGAGCCGATGATCGTGCAGTCGGTTCCGCAAGCGATTTACAACGTAGGCGTTTTTGACGGCTTGCTGGGTTCCGAGACGACGGTGCTGCTCGATATTGGCGCGGAGAACACGGACCTGGTGGTGGCGACGCCGAACGGGTTGTGGACGCGCACGATTCCGCTGGGGGGTAATGCTTTCACGGAGTCGCTGGTGAAGGGTTTCAAGCTGTCGTTTGCGAAGGCGGAAAGCCTGAAGCGGACGGCGGAGACGAGCAAGTATCGCCGGCAGATTTTCCAGGCGATGCGGCCGATTTTTGCGGATCTGGTGCAGGAGTTGCAGCGTTCGATCGGATTTTATTCGTCGACGCACCGGGACGCGGAGATCAACAAGATCGTGTGCCTGGGTAATGCGTTCAAGCTGCCGGGTTTGCAGAAGTATCTGCAGCAGAACCTGGGGCTGGAGGTGGATTCACCGACAGGGTTCAACAAAGCAGTTCCGTCGTCGCCGGCGCTGAGTGATGAGGCGTACAAGAACGAGTTGCTTAGTTTTTATGCGGCCTATGGTCTGGCGATTCAAGCGCTGGACTTGGGCAAGGTGAACAGCAATCTGCTGCCCACGGAGCTTGCGAAGCAGGCGGTGTGGCGGAAGAAGCGGCCGGCCTTTGCGGCGGCGGCGGCATGCCTGGTCCTGGCGGGCGGAGCGATCTGGTTCCGACAGACTGCGGACATGCGGGCGTTGGCGGCGGCCGGACCGGTCGCGGCTCCGACGTTGACCGTTACTGAGGCGAGTTCGATCGTGGAGAGCGGTCCATCGGCCGCGCTGCCGGATCGGGCGAAGGCGGTGAACGTCATCGCTGCTGGACAGACGCTGAAGAAGGAAGTTGAGAAGCTCAAGTCCGAGGGCAAGAAGGAGCGCGAACAGGCCGACAATTTGCTGGCCCTGATGGCGCACAAGCCGATCATTCCGCGGGTGTTCAAGGTGGTTCACGATTCGGTGCCGGTGGATGACAGTCCGCTGGGCAAGGCGCAGACGCCGGCCGAGATTGTGGCGGCGCTGAAGGCGGGGGCCCCGCCGCGCGGCGAACGGAAACAGGTGTTCATCGAATTTCTGGACATGCAGTTTGAGGCAGATCTTAAGCAATGGGACTGGCCGAGCCTGGTGGAAATGCCGCCGCCCGTTAATCCGGAAGGCACTCCGCTTCCGGGCGTGTTCCTGAAGATCCTGTGTACGACACCGAACCAGGGTGGTGCGAAGTTCATCCAGGAGAACTTCATGAAGGCATTGCGCGAGAATGGTCGCAAGCCGGGTTTGGGATTCTATTTTGACCGGATCAGTTTGTTCAACGGCGGGCGGGTGGAGTCGGTGACCGGCGCGGCGGGAGATCCGCGGCGCGCGGCGGGTGCCGCACAGGCGGCGCAGAAGGAAAATCAGTTCGTCGATCCGATCACCGGAGAAATTACCAAGGAAGACTGGCGATTTGAGATTTACGCGGACGTGGTCTTCCAGGATTTTCCGGAGGAAACGGCGGAAGAGGCGGCCGCGCCCGAGGGTGAAGCGGAAGGCGAAGCCGCAACGACCGAGGAAAAGAAACCGTAAGCGCAAGGCATGAAGCGACGAAGCCACAGAGGTGAGATGGGAGTCGGAAGTCATGGATTTTCTGAAACGAAACTTGTTCCTGATCGGGTGTATCGCGGCGGCGGCGGGTGGAATCGCGCTGGTGGCGACCGGTCTGGGTGCGATGCCCAAGGTGGTCAAGGAGATGGAGAGCGCGAAGGCGCTTTATGCGGAACTTACCGCGCTGCAGGGCAGTGCGGCGAACCAGCGGGTTATCGACGACGAGCAGAAGCGCATTGACGCGGTACTGGCGGACTATGACAAGCTTATCGCCAAGGCCCAGGAACTGTACGCGAATTACAAGCCGCTGGTGGAAGGTGTGTTTCCCAACGGTAAGGACGACCTGCGGCGGGAGTTTCGGCGCAAGTATGTGGCGGCGATGACGGAGCTGATGACCGCGCTGAAGTGGGGTCAGCCGGCGCAGGATGCGGATGTGCGCATCATGATGGACCGCATCGCGAATGAACGGCGCAAGAAGGAAGAGGAGTCGCAGGGGACGTTTGATCCGAAGAACGTCACGACCCACCGCAATGAAGCGGGAGTGCTGACCGAAGACGGCGCGCGATGGAGTGAAAGGGCGCGGGCGGACATTGCGGCGGCGCAGCGGATTTACTGCTACGCGACGATGTTTGACGTGGAGAAGAGGCCGGCGGGTCCGGGCGCGCAGCAAAAGGTGGCGAGTCTGGAGTTTGATCTCGAAATGCGCGACACGGGTTCGGTGGATGCGCCGCCGATCGAGTTCTGCTGGCGGGCACAGCTGAGCTATTGGATTCAAAAGGATGTGGTGGACGCGATTGTCGCGGTGAATGGCGCGGCGGCGGAAGCGGAATTGGAAAAGGGCGGAACGCCGTGGGTCGGCGTGCTGCCGATCAAAGAGATTATTTCGGTGCGGGTGGGACAGAAGTATGTGCCGGGCGATGCGGATGCGTTTGCGGGAGCGAAGCCGGAGGGAATAACGGCGGGTCTGCCGCCGGAATCGGCCGCATCGTTCTTTACGGGTACGGCGTCGGGACCGGATTACGAGGTGCAGCAGTTTACGCTCAAGCTGGTGGCGGACCCGCGGGAGTTGCCGATGCTGATCGAGAAGATCACGGCGAATCGGTTTCATACTCTGCTGCGGGTGGCCTATCGGGCCATTCCGGCCAACAAGGATATGACGGGCAAAATTTATGGATCGGAGCCCGCGGTGCTTGCGGTTCTGGATTTTGAATCGGTGCAGATCGGCAGCGTGTTTCGTCCGCTGATGCCGACCGAGGTATGCGAGAGTTACGCGATTGAGTGTCCGAAGCGCGAAGAAGCCGCCGAGGCCGAAGGTAAGGAGTAGCGGGGTATGGCCAAGCAATTGGTAGGTCCGGTAGAGCGGCACGTCGAGAAGATCGTCGTGGGTGTGGCGGGCTTGTTTCTTATTGGCGTTTTGGCGCTGTACCTGGTGAGCTCACCGAACAAGATTGAATTGGAAACGGGTTCACCGGTCGCGCCGAGCGGAGTCGATGGCTTACTGGCGGTCAAGGCGAATCAGGTGCGCGAGCAGATTCGCGCGGCCAAGGGAAAGGTAGAGACACCGGAGCCGGTGGCGGACAAGTTTGCCGCGGTGCTTGATCCGTTCAAAGCGGAGAAGCTTGGCGAGACGCTCGCGCGGGGTTCGCAGCTTGGTCCCGCAGTGCCGATTATTGATGCGCCGTCGGTTATTGAAGGCAGCGCGAAGATGGTGGACGTGCTGGCCATGCCCAAGCCGGAAGTTCATGTGGGCCGCAGTACGATTGTGGCGGGCAACGACGTGGACGCGACGAACTGGGTGACGGTGGCGTCGAAGTTCGACGTGAAGAAGCAGATTGAGGCGCAGGGTCTAGCCTATGGCGAGACGCGCAAGGACCTGGTGTATGCGAGCGTGGATTTGCAGCGTCGCGCGCAGCGGCCGGATGGAAGCTGGTCGGACGAAGATTGGGTTGATGTGGAGCCGTTTCCGGTTTTTGAAATGCCCGCCGTTCCAGAGCTGACTTTGGAGGGCGAGGGCAAGAAGATCGCCGTGCCGAAGGAAGGGCTGGATGCGCTGCAGCGCTTTCGCGACAACATTTCAGACCCGGGTCGACAGCAGGTCATTTTGCGTCCCTTGTTTGTGGAAGTGCTCAATGGGAATCCATGGTCGCTGCCGAAACTGTCGACCTATCGCGAGTTGATGGTCTACGACGATGAGATTCGCAGTCCGCAATTCGAGTCGGAAACGCTGGAGGATCGGTACGGGCTGGCCGGCGGTGAGCCGGTGGCGGCGACCGAGGCCGCGGGTGGCAATGAAATAGAAGCGGCGATCGTCGCGGGGCAGAAACGACTGGCCAATGCAAGCACTGAAGCGGAATGCATCGAGATTTATAACTCGATGGAGGGGATCCTCACCAGTACGGCCGCCAGTGCGGGCGACAAGACCAAGGCGCGAAAGTTGCAGGCGGAAGCCGATCAGAAGCAGAAGGATATCAAGCGGCGCGGTTCGGCACCGGCCACAGCGACTGGTCAACCGCTCCGCAAGCCGCGGACGCTTTCCGCGCAGCAAGTGGTGTGGGCGCATGACGCCGCGCCGGGGAGTGTGCCTTCGGGGCGCACGGTGCAGTATCGGATTCGCATGACGCTGTTTAATCGGCTGGCGGGCGAGCCGCTGTTGTTCCGCACTAAGGAAGATGCCACGCAAGTATTCGTATCCGGGCCGTGGTCGGAGCCGAGCGATCCGATCGATATTCCGGTTACGGAACGGTTTTTCATTACCGCATGCGACGAGCGCAAGCAGGAAGTCAACGTGGAGATGTTCCGCTGGTTTGACGGGGTCTGGGTAAAAACGCGGGCGAAGTTTGGTATCGGGCAGAAGCTTGCGATTACGGCCCGAACGCCGGCGCCATCGCAGGCAAATCCCGCCGAAGCGGATAATCCGGAGGTTGACTTCATGGCGGACGCGTCCGTCGTAGACATCGACTTCAAGCGTCCGTTCCGGGAGGCGAAGAAGGGGTCGGGCAAGGGTGGAGTGAAATATCCGGCCACGGTGACGGATTGCGCGGTGGTCCTGGTGGACAAGGATGGTCAGTTGATGGAGCGGGTGGTGGGCATGGATAAGAAGCACCCGGACAAAGATGGCTTTGACGGGCGCGTCTGGAAGCCGGGTAAGTAAGATTTGCGCGGTTGATCTGAAGGACGGCTGAATTGGCCGGGGGGTTGGTTCGGCGGGGGGGTGTGGCTTGCGGTCGAGCTATTGTCGGGAACATCGGGGTTGTGATTTCGGTCTTGCGGGGTGTCTGATCGGACTCTAGAATCCGCCCTGCCTCGTGCGGGGGCGCGGTCCGCACGCCCGGGGCAAACGGTTCTTCGATTTCGCGAATTGTCGGTGGTTGTCGGTCGCCCATGCTGGCCGGCGGCAAGTAGCGGTCTGGGCGGCACATCCGGTCGAGCGCAAGCGCTTCACCGGGACTCTGGGGGTCGGAGAAATTCAATACGTTTTTGGGTGTAATCAGCCTCCGGACGGCGGAAGCTTGTCCGTTCAAGGTGATGAGGAGGGCTGCCCTTGCCTACGCATCGGATGATACGCGGTTTCCTGCTTGCGGGTTGCCTATTGGGGTTGGCGGGCTTGCCCGTCGCCCGTGGTCAGGAAGCGTCCGCCTCACTGCGCCAAGCGGTGGAACTTTTTGAAAACGGTGACTATCTCGCATCGCAGCGCGCGCTCACTTCCATCGATCGCAATCAACTTTCCCCGGATGAACAGAAGACGCGCGATGATTATCTGAATCGCGTACAGGTCGCGCAGACCATGTACGAGAAAGCGCTGCGCGATCTGGAAGATGCCGAGACGGCCATTTCCGGTGGCGAAAACGCGCGGGCACGGATGATGCTGCAGCGGGTGTTGGATAATGAATACGCGGCGCAATCGTTGCGCAATGCGGCGAGCGCTCATTTGCGGGATCTGCCGGCCGCAGACACCAAAGGGGCGGGCGGGGACGCACAGGCGCGCATAGAACTGGCCCAGACGCCCACCGAAACCACTGCTCCCGCTACGAGAACGGAAACGCGAGTTGCGGAACGAACGCAGCCGGCGCCGGCCCCGTCGCAGCCTGAGCCAATGGTTGTAACCACGATGGATGTTGCTCCGGCGCAGCAGCCGTCGTCAGGACAGAGTCAGCCGATGACGATGGCCGCGAATTCGCAGCCCGCGCCGACCACTCCGTCCGATACGGTGCCGATGTCCGATCCGACGCCGATGGATGTTCAAGCATCCAACGGCGCAACGCAAGTGACGGTTTCGAGTCCTTCGACCGCACCGGTGCAGCAGGTGACCTACACGCCTTCGCCAACGGTGAATCCGGCAGATGCGGAACGAGCGCGGTCGCTGGTGGCGGAAGCCTCGGGGCTGGTACGGGTGGCGCAGTATGAAGAGGCGGCGGCCAAGTATGAAGAGGCGCTGCGGCTGGTTCCCGGTCATCCCGATGCGGTGGATGGCCTGGTGACCGTGCGGCAGCACCAGCGTCAGGCATCGAGCACCGGTGATTCGCTGGCGCAGCGCATTCAGCGCGAGGATGAAATCAACTGGCAGCGCGCGGTGGTGCAATACCGCGATGTGGAGCGGCAGATCCAGGAAAACGTGCGGGCGGAGAAATTCGACGCGGCCATGCAACTGCTGGCCCGTGCGCGGCAACTGGTGGAGTCCGGCAAGCAGTTCGCCGATCCGGTGTCGAAGTACGACAGCCTGAAGGCGGAGTATGAGGCGTTGGCGCTGCAGGTGAAGTCGGATGAACGCAGCTACCACGAGACCAAGGTGGCCGAGACGCGGCGCGATATCGAAGCACAGCGCGCGGAGCGCATTCGTACGGTGGAGGAGAATCGCCAGCGGCAGGTCGCGGTGCTGATGGAGCAGGCGCAGGAGCTGCGCAAGGAAGGCGACATTGATGGCGCGATCAACGCATTGAAGCAGGTGACGGTGATCGATCCGAAGTACAACGAAGCGCGCTGGATGATGGACCTGCTGGAAGACAAGCGGCAGTATCAGCATTCGCGCGAGCTGCGGGATCAATTCTACAAGAAGACGCGCGGCGCGCTGGAAGATGTCGAGGAAGCCAAGATACCGTGGCATGAGGAAGTGACATTCGCCAAGGACTGGCCGGAGATCATCAGTCGCGCCGGGCGCAGCAAGCCGGGTCAGTCGCGCGAGGACAAGTTGCTTCTTTCGGCGCTGGATCGGCCGGTCACGGTGGATTTCCTGCAGACGCCGTTCAACGAAGTGGTGCAGCAACTCGCCAAGAGTCAGAACGTCAACATTATCGTCAACTGGAATGATCTCGCCCGCGCCGGGGTGAAGCGCGACGTGCCGATCGACCTCAGCCTGCCGCGGGAGATTTCGCTCAAGAAGGTTTTGACCGAGGCACTGGAACAGGCCGGGGGCGGAAACACCGACCTGGGATTCGAAATTTCCGAGAACGCGGTGAACATCGGTACGCAGCAGGCGCTCGATCGTGAAACCGTCACCAAGGTTTACGATATTTCCGATCTGCTGATGGAAGTGCCCCACTTCACCGACGCGCCGATGGTGGATTTGCGCCAGGCGACTCCCAAGCCGAAGAAGGTTTCAGAAGATCAGGCCATTCCCTGGAAGTATGGGGATGACGACGACGATGAAGAAGAAATGAACCCGGATCACGACGCACGGGTGAAGAAGATCATCGAATTGCTTGAGGATACGGTCGATCCGGACAGCTGGCGCAGCCGCGGTGGATCGGTCGGACAGATCAAGGAAATCAACGGACAACTGGTGGTTACGCAGAACGCGGCCGCCCAGCGACAGATCGTCGGTTTGCTCGATCGGTTGCGCGAGGAACGGTCCATTCAGGTCGCGGTCGAAGCACTCTTCATTACTGTGTCGAGCCACTACCTTGAGGAAATGGGCATTGATATTGATATCATCCTCAATGCCGGAAATGCGGGTTACGACTTCCTGAGCTCGGGTGCCGGTCCTGTGACGGACCCGGTCCTGGGTAATCGGCTGTTGTTGCCGCGCACGTTCTCGCAGCTCGGGGTTACCCCGAACAGCCCGGCCATCGGCACGCCCTTGGTGCCGGGGGCGGTTCCGCAGCAGCCATATACACAGCCTTATCTCGTTCCACCAAATGTGGGTGGCGGCGGCAGCCGAATTACGCCGGTTCCCGTTTTGTCGGGCGCGACGGATTTGACCAATACGGCCAACCTGCCGTCGGACGTTCCGGGTAGCTTCGCCGGGCAGACCATTGCCCCCGCGCTGAGCATCTTCGGCAGCTTCCTGGATAACATCCAGGTGGACTTCCTCATTCGCGCCACGCAGGCGGATTCGCGTACCAGCGTTCTTACCGCGCCGCGGCTTGTGGTGTTTAACGGCGGGTCGGCGTGGATCGCGGTCACCATCCAGCAAAACTTCATCAGCAGTTTGCAGCCGGTGGTGGCGCAGCAGGCGGTGGCGCAGGCTCCCGTGACGGGAACGGTCGACGCCGGTGCGAGTTTGTTCGTCCGGGCCACCGTGACGGCGGACAAGCGCTACGTCATGATGATTCTCGCGCCGGGCGTCACACGACTGCTCGATTTGCAGACTTTCCAGTTCAGCGGTGGTACGGGCGCTCTGCAGGCGTTTGTTCAGTTGCCCACCCTGTCCAGCCAGCGAATCCAGACCATGGTGTCGGTGCCGGACGGCGGCACGCTGCTGCTTGGCGGACAGAAGTTGGCCAGCGAAACGGAAGTGGAGGCAGGCGTGCCGATTCTGTCGAAGATTCCGGTATTGAAGCGCCTTTACTCATCGCGTTCGATGGTCAAGGACGAACAGATCCTGCTCATCCTGATCAAGCCGAAGATTCTCATTCACAGCGAACAGGAAGAGCTGGCGTTCCCGTCGTTCCAGCAGCGGTAACGAATCGTCAAATATTCACGAAAGCGACGCGGGTCGGGCAACATGCCCGGCCCGCGACTTTTTGATGGGGGACAATTTGGTGCCTGACCCGTTGCCAGCGCGCCGGACTGCGGCCTACCATTCCCGCATGCCTGCGAAACTTGCGTTTCTTTATTTCTGCGCGGCCATACTGACGACAGTCCGCGCCCAGGATTCACCCGCTGCGCCCGCGCCTCCAAGCCGGGTTGAACAGGCAACTGACCATATGACTCCGGCCGCGCAAAAAGCGGGCGCGGCGCCCGAAAAGGAAGACGGTTCCGCTGCGGGACTCAAGAACTTCGCGCCGGGCGTGCGCATCGACTGGAAACGCAAGGCGGTGGAAGTGGACGCGAAGGTGGTATTGACCGAGGGGCCGTTGGAACTGGTCCTGTGCACGGTCGGGAGTAAGGAACACGAGAGCATTCTCGCCACATCCGCGCGGCCGCGCGATATTTTTCAGGCACTGGGGCTCGCGGGGCTTGAGCCGGGTAAGCCGGTGCGCTGGGATGAATCTGGCAAAAAAATGGTGCCGGCGGAAGGACAGAAGCTCGGCATCACGGTGCATTATCAGGCAGAGGGGCGCGATGAATCGGTCGCGGTGGAGAAATGGTTGATGACCGCCGACGAAAAGCCGATCGAGACGCGCTTGAGTTGGGTGTTTTCCGGCTCGCGCGTCATGGAAGAGGGTCGCTTTGGCGCGGATGTTGAAGGGACGGTCGTGTGCGTGGTGGATTTCGACACGGCGCTGATCAGCGTAGGCGGATTGCACTCGGCTGATGATGAACAGCTTTGGCTGCGCGCCAATCCGCGGACGATTCCCGCGCGCGGCACGAAATGCAAACTGGTCATTACGGCCGCGGCGGAGGATTCCGCTCCGACTCGCCAACCCTGAAGAGCAGACCTTCGCGCTGCAGAGAGTATGATCCTTCGCGCAGCCAGGGTGTCTGATATTTCGGATCATCGGTGGTGCTGAACAGCCGACCTTCATTCATCGCGACTTTGCGTTCCACATCCCAGTCAACCCGGGCGAGCCACTCCTGCCTTGCCGCCCAGCAGTCCAGTCGCACATCCTTACGGTGCCGGTCGGCCACTTGTACGTAGTTGATCGGCGCGACCAGCGTGCTGTCGACGGCCAGCACCGCCCAGGGCGGTAACGCGTCGAGGGTTTCGCGGGCAAAGCGTTCCGCGCCGTCGTACCCGTTCAGCCAGGGACGAAGGAACCAATCGAACCGATCACGATGCGGTACTTCGCGACGGGGAAGATATTCCGCGGCGACGGGCACGCGGCGCAGCAGTGGCGGCAGCGCGGCATAGATGACCGGCGCAAGACACGCAAGAGCCACCAGCATCATGCGGGCGGCCGTTGATTTAAGCCGGAGCAGCAGGGTGTCCACTCCCAGGGCCATGAAAAGGGAGAAGAAGAGGAAAGCAGGGACGAGGAATGTGTATTGGTCCGGGACGTCGTAGCGCATGCCGAACAGCAGGTATATCGCGCAGGCGCAGGCGAACAGCCACGTTGCGGCAGCTGGTGCCGAGCGGCGCAGGGTGACCAGTCCAACGGGCAGCAACAACAGAAGCGGCGTGGGAAAATTGAGTATGCTGTACATGACGGTTTGCAGCAGCAGCCTGGGCAGTCGTCCGAAATTGGTTACCTTGCCGGAATAGCTTCCCAGCAATAGTGACTGCATTGTGGCACCTAGACTGCCTTGCGCGCGCCAATCCAGGTAGCACAAGGCCAGCAGCGGACTGGCGCCCACCAGCCAGGCCAGCACGGCGGGAAATACCGCCCACGCCTGCCTCGGGCGAATGTTGCCGCGAAACCGCACCGCCAACACGGCGTACACCGGCCACATCAACATGGCGAAGTTATGGTTGGCCACGCCCACGCCGTTGCAGAGCAGCGCGAAGACCAGCCAGCGCACGCGACCTGTTTCCACCAGCCGCGTGAAGCAGATCAACTCCGCGGTCAGCAGCGCGGTGGTGAGAGTGACCACCTCGGCCGATACGCTCAGTCGCCAGTGCGTATGCGCGAACAGGGTGAGGAGTACGCCCGTTATTGCGGCCAACCGCGTGCGACACAACGTGGCACCAAGATAGGCCATATTGGCGACCGTGAAGGCCCCGCCGATGGTGGAGACCAGATTCGCCGCGACCGCCGCATCGAAATCAAGCAGGAGGTGCAGCGCCCGCGCAACCATAAAATAGAGCACGTGCGATCGGGCAATTTGTCCTTCGACGATCCAACCGTCGAGCGCCGTATGCAATTGCGCATGTCCGGCGTCACCCCAAAGCACGCCGGGGGCCATGGTGAGAAAGTAGAGGAGCCACGCGGCAAGCAGCGCGATCCACCAGAAGTAAAAACGAAAGCGGGGATCAGCGTTTGCATGTCCGGACGGAACCGCGAATGATGAATTTGGCGAATCCGGGTGCATGGAAAGGTTCTGCGATGCGCTGCCAGGCCGTGGCGGTTCAAAGTCCAATGGTCATTTTCGCGGTAACCCGATGCCGCCCAGTGCGACGCCGCCGCGATGTCGGCACTGCGGCGTGTTGATGCATTCCGGCGGCAGGCGCAACCGCGCCACGGGCGTTCCGCCCACCAGGTGCGACTCCACGATTTCCGTCACGTCGGCGGAGGTGACAAAGCCATACCACACGGCTTCCGGATAGACGACGACCGTGACACCATGCTCGCACTGATCGAGACATCCCGCCGCGTTGATGCGCACTTTTCCGTCCAGCCCGCGCTGTTTCGCCAGCGTCTTCATCGACTCCCGAATCTGTTCGGATTGTTTTTCGCTGCAGCAGCCGCGCAGATGTCCCGCATCGCGGCGGTTGGTACAGACAAAGACGTGTCGCTCAAAGTTTGGCAAGAAAAACACTCCCGCCCGTTGCGGCCTCCTACCGAAGCCAACCATCGGGCGCGCAACGGTCACCTCGAAGTATATACGGACACCCGGAAGGAAACAGGCCTAGCGGCGCGTGGTGGAAAAGGTCGGGTCGGTCGCGACCGCAAATTGGTCGTTGGCGCCATTTGTTTCCACGACCTCGCATAACGTCTGCCAGGTCGCTTCGGCCCGATCGATGAGTCCCATGTCCTGCAGACAGAGGGCGAGATTGGCCAGGTAGTCCTCGTTGCCCGGCTCTGAGGCAGCGGCATGTTCAAAGCGCTGCAGGGCGGCCGCAAATTCGCCCCGGTCGGCGAAGAGCAGACCAAGCTGGTAATGAAGATCCACACTTTGCGGGTCGGTGGACAAGGCGCGCTCAAACGTCGCCATGGCCGCGGGGAGATCACCCGCTTCGCGGAGGGCCAGGCCCATTCGAACCATCGCTTTGAGATATTGCGGGTTGATGGTCACGGCGGACGCGAAGGAATCGATCGCGGCACGCAGGTTTCCCTGCTGTCGATGCAACAATCCCAGCCGGTAATGCAGGTCTGCGTGGTTGGGATGCGCGGCCACCGCGCTTTCCATATTGTGAATCTGCTTGTCGATCAGGGCGGACACATGTTCAGCCTTGGGGTGGCCATCCATCACCACCGCCATGGGCGAAAGAAAATGTTTCGCCTGTTCGGACGCGGTCATCTGGAGTTGCAATCGGGCTGTTTCGCCGAACAGCAATGTGCTGTTGGGTTCGATGCCCGCGGCCATTTCAAAGCTGGCCAGTGATTCTTCCTTCTTGCCGAGCGCGTGCTGCGCGACTCCGAGCCCGACGTAGCCGGTGAGCAGTCGGTCGTTGATTTCAATGGCGCTGGCAAAGGCCTTGGCCGCTTCCTGGTTCTGCCCGCAGCGCAGGTGGGTCGTGCCGACCTTGATGGCCGCTTCCAGATAATCGGGGTTGAGCATCCACGCGGATTGGTAGGCGTCGAGGGCACTGGGTTCCTTGCCCACGGCACGATACAAATCGCCCAGGCGGATGCGCTGTTCGGCACACTCGGGGCGCCGCGCAATCAGTTCGTGCTGTGCCGCGATGGCTTCTTCATGACGGCCCGCCTCCGCACAGGCGCTGACATAGTCATCCCGCGCCTCCCAATGATCAGGGTCCAGGGTCAGGGCGAAATTGAAGCGCTCGATCGCCTGTTGAAACCGCTCCGCGCGCACATACAGGTTGGCCAGCGTCAGATTGGCGGTGACGTCGTCCGGCACGCACCAGCAGATATGCTCGTAGTGCGTGATGGTCATCTCGACGTTATCGAGCTTGAGATAAATGGCCGCGAGTCGTTCGTGGGCGTTGCGCAGGTGCGGGGCGATGTCGATGGCCGTTTCATAGGACGTGACCGCCTCTTCCGTTTCGCCGATCTTTTCCCGGCAGAAACCGAGGGCGAACCAAAGTGCCGCATCACTGTCATCAAACTCGACCGCCTGCAGCAGTTCCTCGACCGCGCTGCGCGTCAGGCCCAACTCATCCAGCGTGCAGGCGAGCCCGATGCGGCAGACCCGATCCCGTTCATCCAGCGCCAGTCCCGATTGAAACGCTTCCCGTGCCCGGCCGAATTGCTTGTCGACCAGATGGCGAATGCCGAGTCGGCGACGGTGCTGCACGGTTTCGCCGTCGCGTCCGGACATTTCCTCCAGTTCGCGCGTCGAGAATCGTCCGTCGTCATGCAGCAAATCACGGAATGCGGCGGAGAGCTCCGCAAGCAGTCCGCGGCCCAGGATTTCAAGTAGATAGGACATGAATGCAGTCCGTCAGGCCGCGAGAGCTTCCAGTGCCAGTTTTGCGTCACGATAGCGCGCGTTGATCGACAGCGCATGCCGGTAGGCGTCCCGTGCGGCGTCGAGTTCCCCGCGCCCGCGGTGTACGTTTCCCAGCATGTAATAGACGTCCGCGTATTCCGCGCCCGCGGCGATGGCCTCGCGCAGGCGGGTCAGTGCGTCGTCGTTGCGATCAGTGAGTTGATAAAGTCTGGCCAGTTCCACCAGCGCCCGGGTAAATCGCGGACGCAGCGCCAGCGCGCGCTCATTGCGCACGATGGCGTCGTCGCGCCGTCCCAGCCGGGCCAGCAGTTGACCGCAATGAAAGTGCAATTCTGCATGCTCCGGCTGATGTTCCAGGGCCAGTTCCAGCGTGTGGAGCAGAAGCCCGTGGGTCTTGGGTTCCACCTCTTCCGCAGGAAGTGACAGGAAAGCGTCAACGAAGTCCGGGTCGGACGCAATGGCTTGTGCCAGTTCCTGGACACCATCGGCCGACTCCGGCGCATCGGCTTCCGGCACGAGGGCGCGCATGATCGGAATGTGTCCCTGCTGGCGCACCGCGCTCGCCGCCTGGGCCGTGAGCAGCGCGATCCGCGCATCGCCGGGACGTCGGGCCAGGGCGCGCTGCAGATATCCCAGCGCTTCCGTAACCGCCTGCCGTGCCGCACAGCACAGCGCCAGTTGAACGATGCCTTCCACGTGGTTGCGATCGATGCTTTCGACGGTGGTGAAGCGAAGTTCGGCCTCCTCGAGCTGGCCCCCGGACGCGAGCAGGACGCCGAGGTGGAAATGCAGGTCGGCGTCCTCGGACCGTTCGCGGAGCGCTTCACGCAGGGCTCGAATTCCCTCGCGCGGGTTACCCGCGGACCAATGGGCATATGCCAGGCGGATGACATCGCGGCTAACAAAGTCGGCACGCTCGCAGGGTACGGTCAATTGTTCAGCGGCCTCTTCCATGTCGCCTTTCCCCAGCGCGCATGCCGCCAGCAGCCGCGCCAATGATCCGGGCTGACCGCCCGCCGCCGCCTGACGAAAGGCCTCTTCGGCCTGTTCGAACTGCCCGGCGTTGAGCAGGCAGATTCCGCGGCGCATGCTCCGCTGTGCCGCATAGTGACGGCGCAAGGTTTGCAGGAGCGTTTCCCGTCGCGCGAGGCGCTTGGGACCGGTCTGTTGGGTGAAGAATGGTGCTTTCATGTTTCACATGCCGCGTGTTGTAAAAATAAGGCCGCCGCGCACGAATTTATCGGTAGACAGGCCGCGCGATGTGATTTACGCCGCACGGGCGGATGCGGGAAATGTCTGTCCGTCTACGCGTTGCGCTGAGCCGACTGAATGGCCTGTTTCAACCAATAGATGCGATTCTCCGCTCGAAACGATGCAATTATCGGTAGCGCTGCGCTGGACAACGCCGCACGATCCCCCTACCTTCCTGCCCGGACCCACGCTTCCGGGAGTTTTGCATGCTCGTTGATGCTTTCCTTGATTCCGTCCGCCGACAGGGTGACACCCCGGCGGTTAATGACGGAATGAAGGCACTTTCCTTCTCCCGGCTCGGACTGCTGGCCCGTGTCTTTCGCGATGTCATCCAGAAGGAAACCGAGTGCCCGCGCATCGGCATTATTCTGCCCGCGTCGACGGCCTTCCCGGCCGCCCTCTTCGGGACGCTCTGGGCCGGGCGCATCGTCGTCCCGCTGAACTTTCTGCTTGCGCCGGAAGAACTGCTGCCCGTCGTGCAGGATGCCGGGCTGGACCTGGTGCTTACGGTGCGCCATTTCGCGGAGCTCACCGCCAAGCTCCCCGTCCGTGCGTTATTCCTGGAAGACCTGGGCTTGAAGCGCCGCCTGCTGCTGGCCATGCTGCGCAGTGTTCCACCGGCCCCTGCGGCCAAGCCTGATGACACCGCGGTCATCCTCTATACCTCCGGCACCACCGCCCGTCCCAAGGGAGTCGAACTGACGCAGAACAACCTGCACTCCAACGCCACGGACTGCATCGCGACACTCAACATCCAGCCGCCGCAGCGTTTTCTCAATGTGCTTCCGCCCTTTCATGTGTTCGGCCTCACTGCCGGCGTGCTCGTACCGACCTTCATGGGCGCCACAACGTTTGCCCTGCCGCGCTTCAACCCGCTCGGCGCGATTCATGCCGTGCGTGACCACGGCATTACCGTCATGATGGCCATTCCCAGCATGTATGCGGCCATGCTGCGCACGAAGTCCGCCACCGCCGAGTCCTTCACCGGAGTCACGCTGGCCATCTCCGGCGGCGAGCCGCTTTCCGATAGTGTCCGCGAATCGTTCCACGCGCGGTTCGGCGTGCATCTGCGGCAGGGGTATGGTCTCACCGAAACGTCACCGGTTGTGGCGGTCAGCACGCTGGCGGCCACGCGCGATGGCGCGGTGGGCAAACCGATCCGCAATGCCACGGTGCGCATAGTCGATGCCGATGGAAAGACACTTCCCGATGGACAGGATGGCGAGATTTTGGTGCGCGGACCCGGCGTGATGAAGGGCTATTACCACCAACCGGAGGAAACGGGCCGGGTGATTGATGCGGAGGGCTGGTTTCACACCGGGGATGTCGGGCGGCTGGATGCGGATGGATTCCTCGCCATCACCGGCCGGGCGAAGGAAATGCTGATCGTCGGCGGGGAGAACGTGTTTCCGCGCGAGATCGAGGCGGTGCTCGAAACGCATGAGGCGGTCCTGCAGGCGGCGGTCATTGGCGTGCCCGATGACTTGCGCGGCGAAACGCCGGTGGCGTTCGTGATGCCGCGCAAGGGGGCGGAAGTGACCGAGTCGGAACTGCGGAATTTCGCGAAGCTGTCGCTGGCGGGATTCAAAGTGCCACGTCGGGTCATCATTCGCGAGGACCTGCCCGCCGGCCCGACCGGAAAAATCCTCAAACGCAAATTGCGGGAATTGCTGTAGCGGC
>CAZKIN010000052.1:1758-19126 GCA_964552515.1 uncultured Phycisphaeraceae bacterium | reverse complement strand
GGTCGCGCGCATCAAAAACCCCTGCATTTCCAGCGGTTTCTGGCTGCCAGGCCCCTGTCATTTTCGGCGGCCGCGCCGAGAGTGTGCGTTATCTGTAACCTTCAGAAATGTATCGGACCCTGTGATATCTTGAAATTCAGGACCGTCCGCCGCACCGCCAATGCCATTATTTTGGCACTCATTTCCGAGGGTGCGTACGGCATGCGGACAGCCGTCGTTTGGTGGCGCTGGCGGTGGTGGAATGGGTGCGCCCCGCGTGCCTCATGCTGCCCCTTTTCCCATCAATAACCCGGCTTGTGCGTATAGGGCACGCGCGTAAGCAGAATGTCCGCTTTCTTGTCGCCTTCAGCATGCAATTCCATCCGCGCCGGCAGGCGCCCGTGTCCGGCAACCTGTTCGTAAAGTGGCTTGGCCGCCTGCAGATCATGCCGTTCGGCCACCACCCCATGATGCGGATACTTCGGCGTGCCTCCCGCTTCATCCCCTACGATCAGATCCGCAATAATCGGATACGAATAAGTCCACGGACCAACCTCGTCGCGATTCGGCGCGCGACGGTTACTCGGCGTGTGTCGTCGCCCGCTGATGAACTTCAGCGGCCGGCCATCGAGATTGACATAGTTGCTCACCAGCGGATCCAGCGCCGACTTGGTTCCCCATTTGGTTTGATTAAATGGAATGCCTTTGCCGACTTCCCCCGCAGTGCGAAACCAATACGTCATCTTCCAGCCGTCGGGCCCGTTGGTATTGGGATATCCGGCAATCGCGCCGGGGCACCGCCAGAAATTCGGTTCGACATATTCGCGGAGTTTCGTGCCGATAGTGGTCTTGACCTTTGGATCAAAGGGATCCGCGTCGGGATTGTTCATGTTGATGTCTTCAACGAACGGAACACGATCGCGGTTGCTGAGTGCATATTGAATGACACCTCCCCAGATGACGCGGATATTGTTGCGGCAGACGACCTGGCGCGCCTGTTCGCGGGCGCGGTGCAGCGACGGCAGCAGAAGCGTCAGCAGCAGCCCGATGATGGCGGTCACGACCAGCAGTTCAATCAGCGTAAACGCGCTGCGTGCGCCACCCTTGATGGTTGGACGAAATGTGTCCGATGGTTTCGTTCGTTGCGTTAACATATCAGCTTCCTCCGGTGAAGCGTGTAAGAAATTCCGCGCCGTCCGCAGCGTCAATGTCCAGGTCGGCGTCGAAATCGAAATTCTGGCGACAGGTAACAGTCACAGGTGATCCAGTTACGCCCGGTCCGCCCATGCAGGCGCGAAAGCCCGCGTAATCGTCCAGTGCCACGTTGTTGTCATTATCCACATCCGCGTCCGGCCCCGCGGCCAAAGTTATCATGAGTTTCGGCGCTTTGGCTCCCGGGATGGGCGGAAATCCGCCGCTGGGCTCGGAGGCTTCCTTCAGAAAAAACGTCGGGTTTCCGGAAGCCTGCACGTCGGTCTCCAGAAGCGTGGACACCGTTACGGCAATCCGCCCGGTTGCCAACTGCTGCTGAAAGAACTCCCGCACAGCGCCGTCCTCCAGATCCAGGTTGACGCTGAAGGTGACGTCGAATGGAGCGGTTTGCGTGCCGGGCGTATAGCCGATCGGTTGACCGATGGCCCAGGGAATCGCCGTGAACGGGCAACGATTCTGCGGGTCCGTGCAGCCGGGAAAGGCAATGCCGGGGTTCCAAGTGCCCTTGATGTTGTCCTCCGCATGCAGCGGCGCGCCAGTCCCCGCCTGAAAGGCAAGCGGATAAGGATCGCGCGGAATGTGCGTGCAGATGTTGACACCAAACTGACAGAAGGCGACGACCAGCGGCGACAGCTGTGTCCAAGTGGCCAGCGTGTGCGTGGGACCGAAGCCCGCACCGAAAAGTTCGATCGGTCGACCGGGATCGGCGTCGACCTGTTCGATGCCGTCACGCACACCGTTGTTGTTCACGTCATAGGTGAACCACTCATCAACGGAGAGATCGACCGCCCAATCCGCCGGGAAAATGAACGAGCCGCAGTCGCCCGGAGGACAATCCTGGTGCGTAAGGACAACGGTAAGCGCAGCGATGTTGTAGCTGCTGGCGGGCTGGCCCGCGGGAATCTGCGCGGCCGTGTTCCACGCGACAACGATGACCCCATCGCGATCATTGAAGCCGGTGTAAAAGCCATTGCCCACGGTACTGAAGATGGGCGCGGTGTCGCGCAGTCCCGGCGACGGCGCGGCAAAAGGATATTGCCAGATGTCGTCCGTCGGTTTGTCGAAGACGAAATCCGCCCCCCGCGCCGTGCCGAACGCGCTGACCATGACCAGCACCAGACATGCAAGACTACGATTGATCACGACCGCGATCCCCTGCGTCCGCTACGCACCACGAGGAGTCCGCCCGCGCCAAGCAACATGAGCGTCGCCGGCTCCGGAACGATGTTGACCTTGTCGATGTCAAAGTTGACGAGCTGGTCGACTCCGGTCATGGAACCGGGAAGTGCGCCAAATTGCACATTCCCGATGTGTGAAATCACGCTGTTAAAGAAAGTCGATCCGGGCGGGCCTTCATTAATAAAGCCGGTGCTCAACATCGGAAACGTGATCTTGGTCCATTCGCCGGCCGATACCAGCTGGCTGATACCGACCACTCCGGGCCCCCCTGCCGGGGCCAGCCGAACAAAGAAATTGAGACGGCTCGAACCGTCGTGGCGCACCCAGGCGGAGAGTTCCGTCACGTCGCTGGCCAGCCAATCGCCGACAAACGCGCCGTCGCTGGAACCGAATGCGGCCTGTCCGCGAAAAAGGATTGGCGTGTCGGTCGGCAGAACGTTGATGAAGTTCTGCGTACGCGAAATGAAACTGCCCCCATCCGGACCACCGGTCAGTAGATGCGTCGGTGCAGTCGTTCCGGTTGAATCAATGAACCATTGGGCCGAACCCGCCGCGTAATCTTCGGTGAAGGGGATCGTCAAGGCGAGCGAGGTGGATGACAAGAAAACGGCAGTGACTGCAGAGCAGCAAGCCATGCGAAATGCCGTTATGCGATTGGGAGTAATCATAAAATACGACCTTTCTATTCTTTCGTTGTTTGGAAACTTTCAGAGTTATGTCGCGCGCCGGCGAAATTGATCGGCGCAAGCTTACGTTCTAATGAGTATTCGAAGCGGTCTTATCGATCGGAGGCGACGCGCGGATCACAACAGTCCGCAACCACGCCATCGCGCAATTTCGCCTTATTTTGCTGATCCGTGGATGGTCTCATGTCATGACACGATTAAATTTCGTGCGTTGAGTAGACACACCATCTGCGGAAAAACGAGGCGAAATCATCCGATCAGGATGGGCAGAGCGGGGGTGCACGGGGGGAAAGGCGGGCAACGAGAAGCCTTTGCAACAACGACTGTACGACATCCAGCCAGCCTGCCCAGCGGCAGGTAACGGCACAATGTCCGGTGTTCGCGCTGCAAAGTCGCGGCAGTTGAAACGAAAGTTCGCGTACGGCGCGACGCACAGCCCGTGGATCGAGTAATGCCCCCGCCGCCAAAGTGGCCATGACGGGCACGGGTGTCGTGGGATTGGCATCAAAGACATTGCGCTGCACCGTATTGACGTGCAGCAGCAGGACGACCGCAACAGAGGCAATCCACGACGCGCGACCAGGCCGCAATTGCAGCCAGGAAACATCGGCAATCTTCAGCAGGAAGAATCCGAGCGAACCGCCGAGTGCCACCAGCCGGACCATCAAATCCGCCGTGCTGGTCGCCGTGGATACCACGCTTCCCTGTATCATCGCGGTTACGAGCGGGACAATGTGCAGGGATAACAGGACCGACCAGAACAGGCGTTTGCGCCAAACGGTCGAGAGCATTCGCGGGCTTTCCGGCTGCCGTGAGGCTAGGTAACCAGGGTGCGGGTTGATCGGTTCTTGTTTCATGATGCTGGATTGTTACGAGCAATTACCGTGCCACAGCATTATCAAATTTCGAAGGTACGGGACGACGCGCGCCGCGTCAAGTTAAGAACGGTCGAATTTGACACCGCCGGTCCACTCCGAACGTGCGGCGAGCCTGCCCATAGAATCATCGGCGGTTGCCGCTTACTATCCGCAAAGTGCTTTCCCCCATAACGGTGGTGTATCTCCAAAAGCCGGGGTGGCCGGCGATGCGATCGGGGCACCAATGGGTGCCTTAGTATGGATGGCGATGGCCGTTTCCGCGTTCCAGGGAGGTTGTTGCGTGCGCAAAGACTCTTATGAATTTTTGAAGGAAATACAGGAAACCGCATCACCATCGGGCTTTGAACAGCCCGTGCAACGAATCGTGCGGCGGCGCATGAAGCCCTTTGCCGACGAAATACGCGGAGACGTCCATGGAAACCTGATTGTCGGACTTAACCCCAAGGGTTCACCACGCGTGATGCTGGCCGGCCACTGCGACCAGATCGGGCTGATGGTGAATTTTGTGGATGACAACGGGTTTATCTTTTTCACGGCGATTGGGGGGATTGATAACAGTGTCCTTCCGGGCTCGCGTGTGGTCGTGCACTCCAAAAACGGACCGGTGGATGGGGTAATCGGCCGCAAGCCGGTGCATGTGCTGAAAGCCGACGAACGCGGCAAGAGTATCGAGCTGCGCGAGATGTGGATCGACATCGGCGCGAAGAACAAAAAGGAAGTGCTGGAAATCATCGAGATTGGTGATCCGATAACGTTCCGCCTGGAGATGATCCCGCTGGCCAATGACTTCGTCACGTCACCGGCGTTCGACAACAAGTGCGGCACCTTTGTGGTGATGGAGGCGCTGCGGTTGTGCGCGATCAAGAAAGTGAAGTGTGCGCTGTTCGCGGTGAGCACGGTGCAGGAGGAGATCGGATTGCGCGGGGCACGGACCTCGGCCTACGGCGTTGATCCGCAGGTGGGCATCGCGGTCGACGTGACGCACGGAACGGACTATCCGGATATCGACAAGCGCATGCACGGCGACATCAAACTGGGACTGGGTCCGACCATCGCCACCGGACCGAACATCAATCCGCCATTGGAACAGCTCCTGATCAAGACGGCCAAGGCGAAGCGCATCCCCTATCAGCGCGAAGCGGAATCCAGCGCCACCGGCACGGACGCGAATGCCATTCAACTGTCACGTGCGGGCATCGCCACGGCGCTCGTCGGCATTCCGAATCGATACATGCACACGCAGGTGGAAGTGGTCAGCCTTAGCGATCTGGAAGCGGCGGCCAAGCTGCTCTCGGAGACAATTGTGATGATCGACCGGCGTACGAACTTCATTCCTCAGTAAATTGATGACCACCGTGAACCGCGCATTGATCGACATTCCATCAACCGCCACGAATGACACGTTCCCAAGCGGCGCGGAAGAACTTCTCGCCGCGGTGAGCGTGTCCACCTTGCAGAGCCTGCAGGAACGATTCGTTGCGTTGGGACGAATGACGGTCACCATTACGACGGTGGAAGGCGAACCCCTCACGAAACCAACGTGGGGAAGCCGTTACTCATCCATGATCGGAAAATCCGCGCGCGGTGCCGAAGAATTCCTGGCCGCGGTCAAGGAGTGTTGCCGGGCGCAGGCGGATGCTCCGCCGCCCGAAGTTCATTTCGGGATGAGCCTGCATGCGTCGCCCATTGCGGACGATGGAAGAATCCTCGCATTGATCGTCGTCGGAACACGTGCTCATGCGCCGCCCGATGACACCGCAGTGCGGCAAATCGCAGCGTATTATGGTCTTGATCCGGGCCCCCTGCTTGCCGAAGGGGAAACCATCAACCCCCTGCGCGGCGGAACACCGGAAGCAATCCACGAGTTCGCCGACATGCTCGGGCACATGATTGCCACGCTCTTTGCGCAATCCAAGCGCATCGACCGGCAACTCGCCGACCTGCGTGCCCTGCATCGATTGTCCGACCTGCTCGCGGGCACGCTGAACACCTCGGAAATTATGCAGCTGACTGTACGGCGCGTGGTCGAAGAGATGAAGGTACGAGCGGGTGCTATTCGCCTGCTCGACACGCAAACCGGCGAGCTGGTCCTCAAGGCGGTGTGCAATCTCTCGGAGGAGTACCTTAAAAAAGGCCCGGTGCTGCTGGCGGGCAACGCGATAGATGCCATGGCCTTCGCCGGCGAAACGGTTTACGTCGAAAATGCGGCCGCGGACCCGCGCAGCCGGTATCCCGAAAACGCACGCCGCGAAGGTATCGTCAGCGCACTGTGCGCACCGATGACGTACCGCGGCGAAACGGTGGGCGTCATACGTATTTACACGGGCGAGGTGTACCGCTTCAGTGAAACCGAAGAGGCGCTCCTGCGTTCGATCGGCTCCATTGCCGCGGCGACGATCATCAACAGTCGCCTGTTCGAGGCGCAGGCCCGTACGGAAAAAACGCGTCGCCAATTGGAAGCCGCCGGTCAGATCCAGCGCCGCATGATGCCCGCCCATCCCCCGAAGCACGCGCGCATACAGTTTGGCGGCGTGTACGATTCGAGCCTGGAACTGGGCGGCGATTTGTATGATTTTCTGGCGTTCGACGACGGTTGGACCGGTGTATGCATTGCCGATGTCGTGGGGAAGGGCATCCCCGCGGCGCTGATGATGGCGTCGATGCGCGCGGCGGTGCGGGTGGTGGCGCCGCGCTCGGCGGAACCCTACGTCACCGTGGGCGCGGTGAACCGCCACCTGGTTCGCGACACCAACGCCGACGAATTCGCGACGCTGTTCTACGGAACTTTTTCGCCGGACGGCACGCAGTTTTATTATTGCAACGCCGGCCACCCTGCACCGATTTTGCTGCGCGGCACTGAAATCCGCGAACTGATCAAGGGCGGATTGGTGCTGGGCATCGATCCCCGCGCGGTCTATGAACAGGAACTCGTGCGGTTGGAAGCGGATGACTTGCTGGTGGCATGCAGCGATGGCGTTACGGAAGCCATGAGCGCCGAGGGACACATCTATGGGAAGCAGCGCTTGTACGAGTCAGTTCTGCGCCATCGTACACTTCCCGCGCAGCCGCTGGCGGCACAAATCTTGGCTGATGTACGCCTTTTCACCGGCAAGGCCGAACAGTCGGACGACATTACCATTGTGGTGGCCACGGTGGCGGCATAGCGCAAGCTTCGTCGGCTCCGCCCGCCATTTCTCGTGTTTCCCAAGGCAGTGCAGAAACAATGTGCAGGTACGTAAACATGCGCATAAAGTTGTCGCCGAATCCATGTTTGAATTTGTTCATGGAATGATTGATGGTATCCTGTCGTTTCAATTAAGGGTGCGGCCGCGCCTTGTTGAGTAGCCCGACGGCATCCGGCAGCGTCCCATGATTAACGATCAAGACCACTTGGGAAGGAAATATCGCATGAACACCAGCGGTTCCGCTCAATTTTCGACACGCGTGCATGGCTTTGTCGCGTCCGTGGCACTGGGCCTGTTGCTGGCCATGGGAACTCAATCCCATGCCGCAGATTGGGCGGGCTTCCGGGGCAATGTACATGGCGTTTCTACGGAGACCGGCGTCTTCCCGACAGGCGATTCCATCAGCCTGGAAGTCGCCTGGAAAACGAAAATCGGAATCGGATACTCCGGCATTGCGGTGGCGGGCGGCAAACTGCTGACCGCTTATGTGGACAGCGAGAGCGATATTCTGGCGTGCCACGATGCGGGCACCGGTAAACAGCTTTGGAAGTTTGAACTGGGCCCGACATACAAAGGGCATGATGGTTCGCACGGCGGGCCGATCGCCACACCACTTATAGACGGCGACCGCGTATATATGCTCAGCGCGCATGGCCGGCTGGTTGCGGTTTCATTGGCCAAGGGCGAACTGATCTGGTCCACCGACTTCGTGGCGGATCACCAGGCGAAAGCGCCCTTCTACGGGTTTGGCGCTTCGCCGCTCATCGTTGACGGTGTGCTGGTTATGGAGGTCGGTGCTCCGTCTGCGATGGTTGTGGGCTTCAATCCGGCCGACGGCAAGAAAATCTGGGCGGCGGGCGATGATGGAGTGGCCTATCAGTCTCCGGTGGTTTTCGATTCGTCGGAGGGTCGGCTGGTGCTGGCTTCGGGGTCGAAGAAGCTGGTCGCGCTGAAACCCACCGATGGAACGGTCGTGGGCACCTACGAATATAAAGACGTCGGCCCCCACGGCGCGGGAAGTTGCGTACCCGTTCCGGTCGGAGCGAACCGTGCGTTTGTCCAAACCGGCGATGAAGGGTCCAGCCTGGTCGAATGGAAATCCGGCGGAGCGGAGCCTGCGTTCGATGCGGTATGGACCGGGAAATCGATTCGCAACACGTATAACGTTCCCGTGTTCCACAAGAACCATTTGTACGGATACACCTCCCGATTCCTGACCTGTGTGGACGTCGCCAAGGGCGAAACGGTGTGGAAGTCTCGCCTGCCGGGTGACGGATTTGTGTCATTGGTTGACGGGCACCTTATCGTGGCGACGAAGGCCGGTGCCATCCACATCATTCCCGCGACTCCCGAAGGCATGCAGGACAAGGTGTCCCTGCCGGTTTTCGACGAAGTGGTCTGGGCGCACCCCAGTTTTGCCGATGGCCGCATTTATCAGCGCAGCGTGGGTGAACTGGCCTGCGTCAACGTCGTGCGCGGCAAAGCGCCCACGGTAGTGGCAGGCGGTGTCGAGGGACAGATGCCGGACACCAAATTCGGACAGTTCGTGGCCGGACTCGCCGGCGAGAAGGACAAGAGGGCCGCCATCGATAAATTCATGGACAGTCAGAAGTCGTTCCCGATTGCGGAAGGCGATCGCGCCGTGCACTTCGTGTATCGCGGCAGCGGAAACGACCTGGCACTGGGCGGTGACATGTTCGGCGCTCGGCAGGAACGCCCGATGCACCGCGTAGCGGGAACCGATTTGTTCTATTTTTCGATTCCGATCGAAGCGGACGCGCGCCAGAATTACGTCTTCATGCGCGACTATGTGACGATCACCGACCCGCGGAATTCGCGCGAGACCGTGTCGCTGCTCGTTGATGAGGAAATGGAAATGTCCTTCGACGAAGTCGAAACCAAAATGTCCTGGTTTGCGATGCCGAAATGGTCGGAGCCGGCCTATCTGAAATCCGAACCGAATACCTCCGCGGGCGGCAAGATGGACGCCCACGAATTGGACAGCGCGGCGCTGGGAAAGAAGCACAAGATCGAGGTCTATCTCCCGCATGGTTACGACACTTCGGATCGGCGATTCAGCGTGGCCTATGTATTCGGCGGATCAGCCGCGCTGAAGTATGGCCAGTGGCGCGAGTCGCTCGACCAGCTTTGCGGAAAGTCCGTCGAGCCGTTCATCGCGGTGTTTGTCAACGAGTCTTCATTCAAGCAGCAGGACAAATTCCTGAAGATGTTCGCGGAAGAACTGGTGCCGTTTGTGGACCAGACCTATCGCACGGTGGCGACGGCGGAAGGCCGGGCAGTCATTGGAGCGGGATTCGCGGGTGCTGATGGCTGGCTGTGCGCCTTGAAGAATCCGCAACTGGTGAAGAAGTTCGGGGGGCAGTCGATGTTCCTCTTCGATGCGTTCTCGCCGGACATCAAGGGTTTGCTTTCGGAAGTGAGTTTGGATTCGCCGGTCTTTTACCTCGATTGGGGCAAATATGACTTCCGCAATCCGCACGAAGCGTGGGACATGAGCCGCGTAAATCGTGGCCTCGCGGAGACCATCAAGGGTAAGGGCTACACCATGGCCGGCGGCGAATCCAACGACAGTTCCGACTGGTCAAGCTGGCGCAACCGCACGGATCGCCTGCTGGCCGCATTGTTTGCGAAGAAGTCGGGATGATCGCCGGGCGTAGCTCTAATCGCCAACGAGGACTCGGTGCGGTTGCCGCATGGTTCGGGCGAGGAATTCGCTCCGTCCGCTTTGCAGCATCGAGATTGTAAGGTAGTCGAATTTCCGGGATCTACCGAAGTCGGCAGTCTGGAGTCAGGCCAGCAGTGCCGGATAACGGTCTAGCCACCACGATTTTCCGAATCCGTGACCGACGATTAATAACAAATCCAGCAACCGGCAGTCTAACTTATTGGTATTATCAGATTGTAACGCTGGTGACATTGGCCCGGCTTGAGTTGTACCGCCAAGTCCGGTTACAATTCGGGCCTCTTCGTGCGTCCAACGAATCTGAATAACCGGGCGTTGAGCTTCGCGTCATAATTAGGGAGGCCCAGGCATGATTACGCGCCGACGTCGTTTCCACCTGCTCTTGTCCTTGATCGGTATTCCGGGCTTTTTGGGAATGGCCGCACTCCAGGTATCAGCGCAAACGCCCGACAACAAAGGCCTTTCCGTGGCCAACCGCGAAAAGGCGGATCAATTGCGCGAAGACCTTCGCGAGATGATTACCCTCGCGCGCGATCGCGTGTTTCCTTCGCTGGTCAACATCCGCGTCATCACGGTGCGATACTTTGAAGGTCGCGACCAGAAGCGACAGGCGGTTGGCAGTGGCACGATTATTTCGCCCGAGGGCCATGTACTGACCAATTACCACGTCGTGCGCAACGGCAAGAAGTTCAAGTGCACGCTGGCTGACAAGCAGGAAATTACTGCGGTGCTGGTCGGTGAGGATCCGCTTACCGATTTGGCGGTCTTGAAGCTTGACCTTGCGGAGCTGAAGGACCCTTCGATGACACTCCCGGTGGCCGTCCTGGGCGACTCCGATGCCATTGTGATCGGTGACACGGTGATGGCCATGGGCAGTCCCTGGGCATTGTCGCGGTCTGTTACGCTGGGCATCGTCTCGAACACGGAACGTATGCTGACCGCGCTCGACGACGATGTCGAGGAGATGCGTTTCGATGAAGACCAGCGTACCGGAATCTTTAACCGCTGGATTCAGCATGATGCAGCCATCAATCCGGGCAATAGCGGTGGACCGCTGGTCAACCTGAAAGGCGAAATGGTCGGGGTCAATGCGCGCGGCACGTTTTTCGGCGGCGACATGGGGTTCGCCATTCCAAGCAATCTCTCCCGGATGGTGGCCGCCGCGCTGATCGAACACGGCACCGTTCCGCGTAGCGACTGGGGGTTGACACTTAAACCCATCAAGAAGACCGGAATGCTGGAGGGCGTGCTGGTCAACTCCCTGGATAAGCAGGGACCCGGCGCGGCCGCGGGCATGTTGGCCGGCGACGTCATTCTGGAGATCGACGGCAAAGCGGTCACCGTATGGTTCCCGGAGGAGGTACCGCCGCTGTTGAAGCAAATTGCCGACTACCCCATTGGATCCACCGTCGCCGTTAAATACCGCCGCGCCGAAGTTGTCCAGGACACCAAAGTCGTCACGCGCAAACTGGAAAAGGACAAGGGTGAGGAAGCCGCTTTCCGCGCATGGGGCATGGTGGCCAAGGAGATTACTCCCAAGATGGCCAAGGAGCGCAGGCTCGCCGACACCTCCGGCGTCCTGGTTGATTCGGTGCGCGGCGGCAGTCCCGCCGAGCTTGCCGAACCGCCGGTCGTGGGCAATGACGTCATTCGCAGTATCGACGGCGTAGCGATTCCGAACCTCCAAACGCTGATCGATCGTTATGAGCAGATCATGGAAAGTGATCCACTTCCCGAATATGTCATGATTGAATTTGATCGGCGCGGCAAGAACCAGCTTACTCTCCTTAAGCCGCGCCCGGACAAGGATATTGACCCCCCACGCGAAGTGACCAAAGGCTGGATCGGAGTGGCCGTTCAACCGGTGATCAAGAAGCTGTCGGAGAAGCTAGGCGACAAGGAATCCGAAGGATTTCGCATCACACGCGTTTACCCCGGAACCAGGGCGGCGGAAGGCGACCTGCGGGTTGGCGACATAATCGTGTCACTGAACGGTGAGCGTATGAAACCGCGCGGCATGCAGGATGCCGGCATGTTTCATCGCGAAGTGCGCAAACTCTCCATTGATTCGGAGGCAAAGGTCTCGGTGTTGCGGGACGGGCAGAAGCTGGACCTGCCCGCAATTCTGGAACCGACGCGCCTCGCGCCCGAAGAGGCACGCCGCGACAAGAACCGCGACTTTGAACTCACCGTGCGCGAGATCACCTTCTTCGATCGCGATGAGAATCGTTGGGACAACTCGGAAAAGGGAGTCATTGTCGAACGGGTCGAACCGGCGGGTTGGGCACAACTGGGTGGCGTCCGTTCCGGCGATGTGATCCAGCGCATTGACGAATACACGGTAACCGGAATCGAAGATTACCGGGCGGCCCTTACCGCCCTGACCGAAAAAGAGCCGGAACGCGCCGTCTTTGTCGTGTTGCGCGGCGTCCAGACTCACTTTCAGTATCTGGAATTGGATTGGAAACCCCTGGCGGAGAAGAAAGATGAATCGTCAAGCAAGAAGGAATAACGGGATGGCGCGCAACTCCGTTCTCTGCATCCTTGTACTGGCATGCTGGAATGCCGCACCGACACTGACTCATGCGGCCGACGGCGCGAAGCTCGCAAGTATTGTCGACAAGCATTCCGGGGCATATGTGACCGTCAAATTCGTCCTGAAGATGTCGATGCCAAACATGTGGGGCGGCGGCGGAGACCAGGAGAACGAAACCGAAGTGACGGGCGTGATGATCGACCCCTCCGGCCTGGTACTCTGTTCGAATACCCAGCTTGGCGGCTTCACCGCGATGTTCAAGCGATACATGGGTAGCATGGGCGAATCGATCACGGCGGTGCCCACGGACATCAAAGTGCTCGTGGGTGATGACACCGAAGGGAAAGAGGCCGAACTGATTGCCCGGGACAGCGAACTGGACCTTGCCTGGGTCAGGATCAAGGAACCGGGTGATGCCAAATATCAGTCAGTCGATCTTTCCCAAAGTGGAGAGCTGACGGTCGGACAGGAAGTTTTCGCCATACGGCGATTGGGCAAGTACTTCGGCCGCGCCGTGATCGGCATGGATGGAACCATCGCGGGCAAGACCGTGAAACCCCGACAGTTGTTCGTTCCGTCGATGGGTGTTGCCGGATCTTACGGGCTGCCTGTCTTCTCCGGCGACGGCAAGGTACTCGGCGTGTCGGTCATGCAATTCCCGGACGCCTCGGATTCCGGCTCGGGACCGGGTGCCATGTTTGGCCAGATGTCCCAGATGCAGGATTCGGTCATGGGATTCGTACTTCCAGTCTCGGAGGTCATTCAGGCGACGAAGCGCGCTCAGGAAACGCGCACCGAATAGCCGGCGCAAAATTCCAAGTACGGCGTCCGCTACTACTGCGCCCGGCAGGACTTGAACCTGCGACCCCCGGTTTAGGAAACCGGTGCTCTATCCACTGAGCTACGAGCGCGATTTCTGTCGATAAGCCAAGGTGCCACATCATGGCACCACGTTCACCCGCCAAACGCCTTCGCGCCGGCCTCGGCCACGCTGTGGTCCTGCTCTCCGGAGCCGCCGCTCACGCCGATCGCCCCGACCACCTTGCCGTCGCGCTTCAGCGGAATGCCGCCCGCGAAGATCATGATCCGTCCGTCGTTGGACGCATGAATGCCGAAAAAGTCCTTGCCGGGCTGGCTGTGCGTCGCCAGGTCCTTCGTCGTGATGTCAAACGCCCGCGACGTAAACGCCTTGTTGATCGAAATGTTGATGCTCCCCAGCCACGCCCCGTCCATGCGCACATGCGCCACCAGGTTTCCACCCCCATCGACCACCGCAATGTTCATCGGCTGGCCGATCTCCCCCGCCTTCTTCTCCGCCGCCGCAATCACCTTCCGTGCCTCGCTGAGCGTCACCATATCAACCTCACTCCCGCTGTCAGGGCCAATGTGGGCCGGACTCTCCATCAAGTCCGCCCGACTTGCGCCGGTCATCAATTGAAACTGCCCACCGGCAATCTTAACCCAAATCGACCCTGCATGCCGAATCGCCACTACCTGCGTCTCCAGCGACCACCGTGACACTCCGACCATGCCCAGCGTTGTGAAGTCGGCCAATTGCCATTAGAATTTCCGGGCTGTAGGGTATTTGTGGGTTTTAAGGAGCTTCGTCCCATGCGCTCGTCGTTGACATTGCTATTGGCGCTCACGCTGTTTGCCGTTTCGGTTCAAGCCGATCAAACGAAGGAAGCCCCCTCCGCCGGTGGTGAAGGAGCGGCCGTCCTGGAGAAGGCCCGGGAGGCCATGAAGTCGCTGACCGCGGTGCGCTATAAGGTGGATTACAAACCCACGGGCTGGCTGGTCAAACGAATCCCGGTCATTTCCGCAAACATCCTGCTTGCCGGACAATCGAAATGGAAAATCGACCGTTTTCGCTTTGACGGTACCGTTCAGCCGCCCCAACCGGACAAGCCTGCCGAAGGAAGCACCGAGCCAGCCAAGACCGTTGGCCCGCAGAAGTTGACTGCCGGTTGCGACGGCGACATGTACTTCCTGATCCATGAAGACAGTAAGACCGTCTATGAAGACATCGACCCGGCCGTGCTGGGTTCATCAGGTCGCGCAATTCCCCGCGCCGTGCTCAGCGGCTTCACGTCCGGCGATCCGCTGGCCGACGAACGCAAAGCCGAGAAGATCGAGCTGCGTGATCCGGTCGATGTCGACGGTGAGAAATGCGATAAGGTGGTCGTGACCATGCCGGGCGGCCGTCAGACCATTTGGTATATTTCCCAGAAAACCAGCCTGCCGCGACGCGTGGACCGCATCATCAATGATCCCGAAGACGGTGTCGCCACGACGGAACTGGTCCTGAGCGAATTCGAAGCCAACCCCAAGGTAGATGGCAAACCGTTCAAGGTCGTTGTTCCTGCGGGATTCACCAAGAGCGACCAATTCGCACCGTGAAAAGTAATGAGTTCTACGAATCGCGTTGCGGGTAAAACGGTTGAATGTCAACGCCGCCGATTTCGTCAGTACGCTTCAAGGTCATTAGTCAGGGGTAGTATCACTCGTGCAACGCGCTGAAATTCGTAACGTCGCCATCATCGCCCACGTCGATCATGGCAAAACCACCCTCGTCGACCAGATGCTTCGCCAATCCGGCCAGTTCCGCGATTCGCAGCTCAAGGGTGATTGCATTCTCGATTCCAACCCTATCGAGCGCGAGCGCGGCATCACCATCCTCGCCAAGAATATTTCGATCACTTACAAGGGTACGAAAATCAACCTGATCGATACGCCCGGGCACGCGGACTTCGGCGGCGAAGTCGAGCGCGTGCTCAAGATGGCCGATGGCGCATTGCTGCTGGTCGATGCCTTCGAGGGGCCGATGCCGCAGACGCGCTTTGTGCTGCGCAAGGCGTTTGAATACGGCCTGCGTCCGCTGGTGGTCATCAACAAAATCGACCGCCCCGACGCCCGCCCCGTCGACGTGCTCGATGAGGTCCTCGACCTGTTCATCGAACTCGGCGCGGACGATGAAACCATTGATTTCCCCACGATTTACGCTTCGGGCACGAAGGGCTTCGCCACGCTCGACCCGAAAGTCATCACCGACAACATCGTGGTGCTCTTTGACGCCATCATGCAGCACGTTCCGCCGCCGCAGGTCGATCCCACGGCGCCGGTACAGATGCTGATCACCACGCTGGACTACAACGATTACGTGGGTCGTATCGGCATCGGGCGCGTCTTCGCGGGCACGCTTCGCTCTGGTCAGCAGGTGACGGTCATCCACCGCGACGGCACGCAAAAGAATGAACAGGTTGCCGAGCTTTATCTCTTCGACGGCCTGGGCCGCAAGAAGGCCACCGAAGTCACTGCGGGCGACATCTGCGCCGTGGTCGGCCTCAGCTTTGTGGATATTGGCAACACGCTCGCCGATCCGGCGAACCCTGTTCCGCTGCCCATTCTGCGCATCGACGAGCCCACGCTGCACATGACCTTCCGCATCAACGACTCACCGTTTGTGGGCCGCAGCGGAAAGTTTCTGACCAGCCGCCACTTGCGCGAACGGTTGGAGAAGGAATTGCAGCACAACGTGGCCCTGCGCGTCGAACCCGGTGCCACGCCCGACGAATTCCATGTTTCCGGGCGCGGACTGCTGCATCTTTCCGTATTGATCGAAAACATGCGGCGCGAAGGCTACGAACTCGCCGTCGGCAAGCCCAAAGTCATCTTCCGTGAAATGAACGACCGCAAGACCGAGCCGATCGAGCTGTGCATCATCGACGTCGCCACGCAGCACATCGGCGCGGTGATGGAACTGATGGGCGGCCGCCGCGGCATCTGCAACGGCATGGAAACCCGCGGCGAGTCCACGCACCTGACCTTCACCATCCCCGCGCGCGGCCTCATCGGTCTGCGTAACCGAATGCTCACCGCTACCAACGGCACGGCGATCATGCACCACAACTTCTACGAATACGAATACCTTCGCGGTGCCATCCCCGGCCGCGCCAACGGCGTGATGCTTTCCAACGATACGGGTCAGGTTACCGCGTACGCCCTGGAAGCCCTGGCCGATCGCGGCGTGATGTTCGTCAAATCCGGCGATCAGGTTTATATAGGCCAGATCATCGGCGAACACTCGCGCGACAACGACCTGGACGTCAACGTCTGCCGCGCCAAGAAAATGACCAACATGCGTGCCGCCGGTGCCGACAAGACCGTGGTGCTCAAGCCGCCGCGTGAATTGTCCATGGAACTGGCGCTGGAGTTCATCGAAGACGACGAACTGGTCGAAGTCACGCCTGATGCGATACGCCTGCGCAAACGCATGCTCAGCGAGCTTGACCGCCGCCGCGCTGGTCGCGCCCGTGAACACGTATAAGAGTTCCGTGCAGTGTCATGAACACGGCAAAGCGGGGCTGCGAGCGCATACGTTTCGCCAGTGAATTGAATACGATGTCCGACGCGAACGATCGTTCCTATTTCAACCGTCCGCACGACGACGCGGTCACACCGACCGATCTCAAGGTGAAGTTGGCCGAACAGCAGCTGCTCATCGAATGGAAAGACGGCCGCCGCAGCCTGTATGCGCTCGCAAACCTGCGCCGCCATTGTCCCTGCGCCACCTGCCGCACCGATCGCGAAAAACAGGACTCCAACCCCCTGCGTATCCTGAAGTTCAATCCCGAAGGGGTGCGCGTAAACAGCGCCGAACTGGTGGGGCACTACGCGATTCAGTTCCAATGGTCCGACGGACACAAGAGCGGCATTTTCGATTTCCGCTTCTTGCGCGCTCTCGACGAAAACCCCACCAAGTGACAATGAACTGTCGCTGCTCGATTCCCAGCCTCACGGAGATAGCATGGGCGCCGCCGAGTTGCACGGGCATAGATCGAGCGGAATGCGATTGCCGAACGGATCGGCCAGGATGGTCTGAAACGGATTCACGTTTTCCAGAATGCATGCCTGAGTCGGCATGCAACTCCCGAAACGCGTGAATTTGATGCACGCCAGCGCATGCGCTTGCGACGTACCCTCTACCTCTCGCGTTTGCGGATCGGTGG
>CAZKIN010000052.1:0-1658 GCA_964552515.1 uncultured Phycisphaeraceae bacterium | reverse complement strand
GCCAGCGCATGCGCTTGCGACGTACCCTCTACCTCTCGCGTTTGCGGATCGGTGGACACCGCGTAGAACACGGTGCCGGTACCCTCGTTGACGTTCGCACTCAACACAAACGTGAACAGCTCTTCGCCCGCGCACGGTCCGATGCTCTGGAAATCCAGGCAGTCGTTGTCGTAGTTCAGATAGAACTGCGCACCGGAGACGACTTCGGAACCGGCCTCGGTTTCAACACGCACGATGATGGTTTGACCGTCATCCACGCAGTCCAAATCACTCGGATCGTCGCAAAGGCACACGCCATTGCCCGTGCAATCCGCGTCAGTCAGGCAACCCGCGCCGTTCACGCTGCACACCTTCGGTGCCGGCCCCATGCACAGCGGCGTCTGGTTGACGCAGTCACATTGTCCGGTCTCCAGGTCGCAGGCGTTGTTCGGACAATCGGCATCCTGTTCACAACTTACGTTTCCAATGCTGGTCCCCATACACGTTCCCGCAACGCATTGATCGTTGATCGTGCAACCCAGCGCGTCATCGCACAGCGGACCGGAAATCGGATCATGGGACACGATTCCCGTGGCCGGATCGCACGCATCCATCGTGCACACATCCGAATCGGCAATCGGTGTAATGTTGCCGCTGATCGGGTTGCAGCATGAAACGTTTGCGTGGTAATTGTTGCGATAGCGGCAAAGATCATTCTCGCACAGGTCGGTCGTACAGACGTTGTTGTCATCGCAGCCGGCGTTGGTCATGCATTCGCGACAACCGACAATGGCCGTCCCTTCACATTCACCCGCCACACAGGCGTCATTCTCGGTACAGAAGTGACCGTCGTCACAGAATGTCGGTGCGTCCACCGGCGGATGCGTAACCAAACCGGTCAGCGGATCACACACGTCGTCCGTGCACAACTCACCATCATCAATGATCGTTCGCGTGCCGTCGGACGGAGCACAGCACTCCGTCAATGCATCAAAATTGCCGCTGTTCTCGCAGATGCCCGCAACGCACACATCATCCGTGCACGCGTTATCGTCGTGGCAATCAAGGTCATTCGCGCACGGTACGCATCCCGAAGGTGCCACCCCGGAGCAGACCCCCATGACGCACACATCGTTGAGCGTACAGGCGTTGTCATCATCACACGAACCCGGGTCGCATGAAGTCAGCAGTATCGCATACAGCGCATCCGCCAGGTCCGCCACCGGATCGGTGGAATTGAACACCGTGCCGCCGGTTCCCGACGCGGCGGCCGCCGCCAGTGTCTTCACGCAGTCACTGGAACCGGTACCCGTCACCGGCGAAATGATTGCGCTGTTGAGATTCGCGATGGTGATCGCATTGAGAATGGAATTTCGATCATCGCCCGGATCATTGCAACCCTCGGGCAGATTGCCGTTGCACGGGCCTTCGTCACTCATCGGGATGATGACGCGACGTGTCCCTGCCGTCCACGGGAAATCCTGCGCCACGATCGCCGCCGCCGGTCCCCAGCTTTCAAACGCCGAGAACGTACCCGGGAAGGAACACGCGTTGACGTCACCCGGAACGGTTCCGCCGAACGACGCCAGCACATCACCCGTCAGGCACGAGAACGGCCCCCCCGGGTTTTGCGTAATGCCATAAAAATGCGGTTGCAAAGTGACGCCCACCGCGTCGAG
>CAZKIN010000051.1:2630-19294 GCA_964552515.1 uncultured Phycisphaeraceae bacterium | reverse complement strand
CGCTGTCCTCGACCGGTGCGGTCAGCTAGTGACAACCGCGTCCAACTCTTGACGGCAGCGCCACTTACGACGATCCGCCGCACCGTTCCGTTTTACGCTCCAAAAACACCGGTTTTGACAACAAGTGACGCCAAGTGACCTACGTGGACGCGCGGACGTGCAGGGACTAGAGCAAGTAGACCACAAATCCACGCCTTGTATTCGTTAATCGGTCACGCTATTCAACAGATTGCGTTCTTTTATTTCACTGTTGCCGTCACTTTGCTTTGGAGCGGGGTTTTGAGCCTTACATCGAACTGAAGCAGGCCCATGCTCCAATGCCGTAAGAGTTGCTCGTTAACCAGGGTCAGTAGATTCCAATCCGAAGTTGCTCAGAATGTTGGCGATGCGGACTCGGCCCTTCGATACCCTTTCCAAAGCCGATCGAGCTAAGCTGAGCGGATGGATGTGCCGGCACGCCTACATCGCGTTCCTTCATGTTCGCTATCAGCACAGTCCGATCCAATCGGGACATCCACACGGTTCCATCCTCGGCAACGCGAACCTGGTGGCGCAATCCGTGAGGATAATAGCACAGCGTCCTGTCGGCATTACCGCCACACTCCATGCATACGCCGAAAAGGCTGTTACCGTATCCCGCCAGATGCACCGCGTTAGGGAACCACATGGTTTGTGCCTGCTGCAGCAATTCAGGATCAACAACCATGCCACCATAGTGTACGCCGCGAATTCTTTCGCGCTGAGGAACTGTCATCACTGTGGCCAAGTGTTTCAGCATGACCGGCGTGGTGAAAATTACCTCTATGGCTTCCGTGTGCAACACAACCATTGCCTGATCAATAAGATGCTGGAGGTATCGGTCCCGACCTGTGCTTTCAGCCGGCAATTTCCGAAACCATCGCGGGTCGAAGTCAATCGCGAAAGGTTGATGGCCGCCCCATGCCGTCGCACAAGCAGCGGCGGCCTGGCCGATCACGTGGGGACCGCTTGGCCCGGCATACAGCCAGGCTCCGTCGCGCGGAAATCCGACATGCTCGGCCATGCGGACGAACGGTTCGACAAATGCAGCATGAAACTCATCGCGTGAAAAACAGGTCCGCTTGGGCGCGCCGGTGGTCCCGCCTGTTTCCGTGATGACCGCTGCTTCCAACCGATTGCGTTCACTTAATGGAACGAAGTCCAGGACGGGTCGCCGGGCCAGCGCCTCTTCCTCCATGTCGCCGAGCAGTTCCAGGTCGTCAAAAGTTTGAATGTCCTTCATGGCGTTGATGCCCAGCTTGCGCTGGAGCTCAAGCCAATATGGCGCACCCGTGTGTGGGTTGAATTGAACGGCGATAATGCGCCGCACATGTTCATCAAGGTCCGTGGTTACATCCATTGGAGGATTTCCGCGACGAGCCGATCTTCCAATCCTCGGTAGAAATGTTCGCCAGCGTCAACGACAACCAACTTCTTCGGCGAAGCGGCCGCTGCAAACCATGCGCGTGTGTCGTCCAGCGGCGTAGCGAAATCGTTGTCGGCGGTAATGATGAGCTTGGGAACGGTTGAATCCTGAATGGTGCTGTACGAATGCTGGCGAAGAGTCGGTCCAATGAGCACGATGGACGCGGGCGATGGGTTCGAAAGGAGTGGCGCTAGCACATACGCGCCGAACGAGTATCCGATGAGCACCGTCGGTCGATGACAAGTCGTTGTCAAATATGCCAGGGCGGCGCTTGCATCATCAACTCGGTACGGGTCATCGGGGGCGCTGCCCGTGCACCAGAACTCGCGCATCGTTTCGGTTGATGGACCTTCGCCACCATAGGCAAAGCGCAGCGAGACGAACCCATGCTCGGCCATTCCGCGCGCGACCGCACGGACCACATTGTTCTGCAGGCCGCCACCCATGAGCGGATGTGGTCCGGCGACCAGTGCCGTTCCACAGGGTGCGGACGAGAATGGGTAGGCGAGAACCGCGGAGATCGATTCGTTTCGGATGTTTATCGATATCGACTCTTCCAGTATGTCAATGGCGTCAGTTTCCAACACGTATTTCCCCCGGACGAAAATAAGGGAATTCACGGACGAATTCGCGAAGTACCGCCGCAAACTTCAATGCCCGCTCCATGTGGCCTTCGATGAGCACCGCCCCGGACAGGAAATACTCTTCCATCGAAGACTTGCCCCCAACAATACTCCAGAAGGCTGGAGGTGTAATCCGGTAAGTTACGTCGGCAGCGACGCCCTTGGGATGTCCCACATCGACCAACCCACCGCGTTGGTAATAACAGGACCAGTCGCCGCCAGGTGACCGACCGATGACATAGCGCACAATAAGGTTCAAGGCGAACAATTCTGAAAGTCTAAAACGTCGGTGAGACTCGGGCATGAATTGCTTGAAATAAGCGGCATATGCATCAGAGGCATCATCGCCTTCATGGCCAATGGCCGCCTTGCGGCGCCAATTGGCGCTTTCAGCAAAGTGAATCTGTTTATGCAATCGCTCTCCATTCCACGGCACGGGGCTCCGCGTCACGAATCGATTAGTTTGGGTGCGTTCAAACAGTGGGGATTCAAGGATGTACGGTTCCGTATCCAGAACCAGATCGAAAAACAACTCCTCGAACGCCGATTGCTCTGACTTTCGAATAGGATGTTGTGGCCCTACGAAGCGTCCACCGGAAATGTCGTAGTATTGCTCCAACGCCTTTTGGATTTCCCCGTTTGTCGGTGGGTCTGGATGCGTCAGATGGAAAATGCCTCCGCGCGTATCCGGCGATTCAAACAGCTCGGCAAACTCTCGGGCCACGTCATCCACGAACATGAGATTGGGACGCGCATTCTCGTTCGCAGGTATGCGCAGCGGAATGTCGTATCGGTCGACACCATCGCGCTGTTCGACCACGCGCGCCAAGAGTGCCACCGCGCGAAACACGCGATGAATCCCCGCAAAACGGCTAATGTTACCGGTTTCGCTATGGCCGACGATCACGCCAGGACGATAGGTCGTCAGAGAAGCGCCGCATCCGGCGGCCAAGGAATTTGTTTCGAGTTCCGCAGTCCATTTGGTCCATTCATACTCGTTGCGAAATTCCGGCGGGCTCAGGTGTAACTCCTCAGATGCGCGGTCCGTTTTGCCGCATACAAAGGCTGAGCTGATCAAGTGCCAGTCATTGCATTGGCAGGCCGCCGCGAATTCAAACAGATTCCTTGAACCTTCCACGTTGGTTCGAATCAGATGCGCGTCAACCTTGGTCGAAAAGGCAGTGCTGCCTGCGGCGTGTACCACCGATCCAACCATTCCGCAAAGGCGTTGTGTGAGCGCAGGCGAAAAGCCCAATTGGGGCCGGCATAGATCGCCTCGAATGGCGGCCAACTGGCCGCACTCCAGAGACGCTTCGGCTGACGTTTCCCATGATGCCAGAGCGCTCGCCAGATTGCGGCGTGCAGCACCCGGCGTGCCCGCACGCACGACACAAAGTACCCGATGCCCGCGCACCAGAAGTTCATGGAGAATGGCTGAGCCTAGCAGTCCTGTGGCGCCGGTAAGGAGCACCCACGACTTCGAATCATGATTGGTTGATTGCCAAGGCACTGACATAAGTTTCGCTGGTTGCCGTTCGCTGCGCTCACCGTGTCGCCGGGGTTTCTTCAGAAACTGGTCGGGAGACGCAAGTTCTTCTCGAGTAATCGCGGATCGTCGTGGTCATAATCGTCCATGCGAATCTTCATGGTGCCAAGTTGCCTGGGTTGTCCGGCTTTCAACATACCCGTGGGCGCAAGTAACAAGCCCTCTTTGCGACTCGCATGGTGAACCAAACCGTTGTTTGCGAACATGCTGGCAACCGCATTTCCCAGCGGAAGCCGGGTCAACGATTCATAGGGTTCCAATTGATAAGTTCGCCCCTCCACCAGGTGGTCAGGGTGAATCCCAGTGTCGGAGGGGCTGATGGTGAGAACCAGATGATAACCGGAATCGACAAACACAAACGGGCGCCGCGGCGTGGTGCCATCATCGCCTACCAGGGCTGGCAGGAATAAACTTCGGCCTGTCATATCCCGCTCAACGGCAAATTGGTGATCGCCAGTCGGTAATCCAAACTCGGATCGCGCAGTGGTTTCCACAAATTCAGCAACCCATAGTGTGTGGTAACATCCGCAGGCGCGAACAAATTCATATATTGCGGGACGATGCAGGCCATCGAGCGTAATTCGAACGACCACGCCATCTATGCTTCCGGCCTGCACATCGTTCTTCGAAAGTGCCGGTCGGCTGGGATACCACGCCACATACGAGAGCTGGTCGTATCTCTTTGGTCCTATTCGTGCCTGGGAATGCGTCCAATAGACGGTCGGTTGGGAGGTGTCTACATTGACCTGGATATCGTCAGCACTTCCCGCGAGACATATCTTGCCGATGCGGTCCTCGTTGACGCCGTATGATGCGTCGGGGCGAACCTGCTGGACGAACACCGGCGCAAAATAGCCTGCCAACGACTGCAAATCGAGGGATGAAAGATCCCCGGTCTCCATAGGGGCGGAGTTTTTCGGGCGGTACTCCACCATGTGTTCAAAGTCTGCGACCAGCGTACGTTGGGTTGCTTCCGCGTCTGCTAGTTCGGCACCAATCATTGCAGGAACAAAGAAAGGCGCTCCCAGCAGCGCCCTGGCAGTGCGGCCCCGGTCGCCGGGCAAGGCACGGAGGCTTCGGCGCGTGTCCCTCAAAAACCGACGCACATCACCACCAGCATCCAGTTGGGCGAGGTCGACATCCAGTTCACGTTTTGCTTCTTCCCGAAAACGGTTCTTCCATTCCCCAAGCTGTTCTTCAGGATCGTCGTCCCTCGCTGTTCCTTGATACCGGGCGGCCAGCCAGCGCAGCCCTTCAGGCGGCATTCGTTCCAGTTCTCCGATGGTTTGCTGTATGGCCAAGTCATTGGCGGCACTTAAGAGATTGGCCGCTTCTTGACGCGTGGGCTGCCGCGATTCCGGAGTTTCGAGCAGCTCATCCAGATCGGCCCGTAATCCGGCGTCAAACCGCAGGTAACTCTTGTCTTGGACGGGTGACGTTGACGCATCCGCAACGCCATATTTTTCGGTGGCGTAGCGAATGCCCTCGGTCAGACGGGCGGGCGCGCATCCAAATGCCATGACACAAGACAGCAGCATCGCGAGCAATACGAATATCCTCATTCCCTTTGATTGCCCTTGGTTCGTGCAGCCGGGATGGTCGTGCCGGGATCCCACTTCGAAGGTGTCATTCACGCAGATGGCCTCCGCCATACATGCGATCGAGCGCCTTCCAGAACGAAGCAATCCAGCGCGTTGAGCTGGCGAGTGTGCCTAGTTCAAGGTCTTCGTTCAGGAATTTGCCCCATGACGCCTGCTTCCAGGCGATGAACTTGGTGATGGCTTTGTCGCCTTCGATACCCGGCTGTGGCTTCACTTGATTCAGCGGGGAATAAAGAGATCGGAGCTGTGCATTGGTCCCGGGTCCGGCGGTGATGCAGTGGGCATATACGTTCAGGTTTTCCGTTGCATCCCACAAGCAAACCATGGCTATCACTGTGCCATCGTCCACTTCCTTCACATTGGTTGGAAACACGAGTCGAACGAACCGTTCGTCGATCTTCTTGAATAGCCGGGGTCGAAGCGCGACCGCAATCCCACCGCGACGTAGGAATGCAGTTTCGACGCGAAAGGCGTCGCTGCTTATTGTGTGTTCAATGATCATGACATCTTCCATTGTTTCAGCACTCCGGAATGGTTCAGTTGCGGATCGCAGTCGGCGTCGCCGGCGTCTGGTTTGCAACCCATGATCAGACGCAACTTGCGCACTATTATATTCCTGTCGGGCGGAAACCGCTTTATTTGCAAAGTTTGCAATCGCTTTCGCGAAGTGCATCAACCAGAGACAATGAAAAGAGTGAAATCCGTGCAGGGTATGGCGAAATGACCATTGCCAAACGAATTATTGCGAGCACCGTAGCGCTAGGCGTGGGTTTGATCATTGCCGGTTCGGGCATAGTTTTTGGATTCCTGACCCTCCGCCACCTGGTGACCAGTACGCATGAAGAATTTCATGAGTTGTGCAATCTTCGCGCGATCTCCGCTCATGTAACCTCGGCTCAACGGTTTCATGCGGACGGAAAACTGGATTCAACCGAAGCCGAACTGCGCGAGAGTCTGGCACAATTGACACGATTCAATCAGTTCCAAGACAATGCGGCCTCGGAGTATGGTGCACAACATGCCGACAATGAAGAGTACGCCGCTGGTCGCATTCATGCCGCCTTATCCACTGCGCTTGCCCCCCTGGCGTCGTCGGAATTGAATTCAACTCCGAACCCCGCAGTGCGCGCGGCCCTTGAGCGAGCGAGCGATGAACTGAACTCATTGATGGCGCACACGGAGCAGGCCATTGCCGACGTCCATACCGAAACAGCTCGGCAGTTTACCGGGACATTCTGGTTGTTGGTTATGGTCGAAACTGCCACGCTGATTGTCGCGTTGGCAATAAATGTATTCTTGTTTCGCAACGTGGTGACGCCTTTGCGACACCTGCGCACCGGAACGGATCTGTTGGCCAAGGGCAAACTCGATACCAGGATGGTGACCAGCGGGGATCGCGAGTTTGTTGATCTTCAACTTGGATTTAATCACATGGCTTCGGAATTGGAATCGCTCTGCCGGAATCTCGAGCGCCGTGTGGCGGAAAAGGGCCGGGAACTTGCCGTTGCGGAGCGGCTGGCCAGCGTGGGATTCCTGGCGGCCGGAGTCGCGCATGAAATCAACAACCCACTCGCCATCATGAGCGGCTACGCGGAATCACTGCTGCGCACCGCGCGCAATGGAAATGCCGCGGGTGAATCGAGCGCGTGGATCAGAGACCTGGAGACCATCCGGGACGAGGCATTTCGTTGCAAGCGGATTACGCAGAGCCTGTTGGACTTGTCGCGCATGGGCGACGATCACCGCGTACCAGTCGCCGTTGATCAGGTCGTAAGCCAATGCATCAGTCTCATAGGAGCGTGGCCGGCAAGTCGGGGCGTGACCTTTGAGATCCAGCAGTCCCTGTGCGTGGGTTCCCTGGTGCTCGCCTCGGAACCGGAACTCAAGCAGGTCATTTTGAATCTGCTGGCCAATGCCGTGGAAGCATCCACGCCGACGCACGGAACGGTGTCAGTCAATTGGCATCAACACAACGGGTGGGTCGACGTGGTGGTCCGTGACAATGGCCGCGGGATGACTCCCGAGACTTTGACTCGGGTTTTTGAACCATTCTTTTCAACCGATAAGCCGCGTCCCGGGATGGGGTTGGGGTTATCCATAAGTCATGCCATTGCCCGCCGTCATGGCGGAACGCTTGAAGCGCAAAGCCCGGGACCAGGTTGCGGGTCCACGCTGGTTCTGCGCTTGCCCGCTATGAAGGAAGCGTCGACATGACAAACGGTGATCGATCAGTTTTGCGGGTCGGCATCGTGGAAGACGAAGCGCGATTGCGCGACCTTCTCGTGCGTGAAATCACCGCGATGGGGCATGTGGCGTCGGGATTCGCGACTGCGGAGCTGGCTTGGCCGCACATTTGCGAGGGACTCGATGCGGTCATCCTTGATTTGAATCTTCCGAGTATGTCCGGAATGGAACTCTTTCGAAGGATGCGAAGTGAAGGTTGTAGCACCGCCGTGATTATCTTGACGGGATTCGGCGCATTCGACAGTGCCGTTCAGTCCATTCGCTGGAAGGCGGAAGACTACTTGACGAAACCCTGCAGCCTGGCGGATATTGACCGGGCTCTGTCACGCGTGCTGGTTCGCAGGCAGGAAAATGAACAACTTCGCGCGGTCGAGTGTGCTGCCGGAGATTCTTTTGAAACATTGCCCACCGACGAGGATGCGACGCCGCCTCTTAAGGCGCATTCAGATGGTACCACTTTGGCGGATATGGAGCGCCAGCGCATATTTGAGGCCATGCAAAAGTACGCCGGCGACAAACCGGCGGTTGCCGCTGAGCTGGGGATCAGCTTGCGGACGCTTTACAATCGACTCAACTCTTACCGCCACCAAGGATTCTCGAAATGAAGTCACATCCGCGCAGGTCGAGTCACTCATGGATCAATCTCTCACTCCTGAAGAGTCTACAAATTGAAGTCGAGAGAACTTCGGTTCATGCTCGATGGTCAGTGGGAATTATTGGGGTGTTCCTGCTGGCGCTGACCGCAAGTTGCGCCGGACCCCAGCCTCTGCGGTCGGCCATCGACCCGCGCGATGAGGAAGCTTACGTCTCAAGGCTGAATGCATCGAATGCCGATGCCCGCATGGCCTATACAAGCTGGGTGGCGGAGGAACGCAACGTCTCCACTCAGCAGGTGTTGGAGCTGGACGCGCAACTCAGCGAAACACGTAACCCGTTCGACGCGCATGACGACCCGAAGGCCGTCAGTCGTGGCGCGATCATCTACGAAATCCACTGTATGCGTTGTCATGGCGAGGACGCCCGGGGACAGGGTCCTTCGATTCTTCCGGGACATCCGGCGACGGATTTCAAATCGTTCGGGAAGCGCTTTGCCGCCACGCTGCATCGCGGCGCGCCGCGCAAATGGCATCGCGTAATTCGCGACGGCAGCGGCGATCCATTGGACTATCCTGAAGGAAAATCCTCGGCTATGCCTGCCTTCGGGGACCAGTTGACCCGCGAACAAATCTGGCTGGTCATTACTTACCTGCAAAGCCTGGATATGCACCTCACGCACGATTAATTGGAAGGTCGCCACCGAATGAACCACCGGGTGGGCGGGCCGTCCATGAGCCTGACGAGATCAGCGAATTGCCTGAGAAGAAGGCAATAAAAGGGTTCGAGAGCACCAGTGCCCATCACGTGGCATGAAACGGCAGGCGAAATTTCACCACCGCCGGCGCCGCCACCCACCACCCAAACAACACCCGGCAGCAACCTGGGCAGTTACGATTGCGAAGTAGTCCGTCGACAGGCGGACGAACTGTCGATTTTTCCGTTGGCGCAAGGCGACGTGGCATGGGTTCGTCATCAATCATGGAGACGAGAACCACCGTGATACCCGGACGAGACATGGCAGACCCTGATCGAACCGCCGTTACGCTGGTATCATGTCCACCAGCGACATTCAATTGGCAGGCGAGCGACAACAACCAACGATGAAAGCGCCAACCACGATGAAGAACCGCAGGACAGTCCCAAAGAAAAGAATCCTCCCGCTGCCAACTATGCGTCATATGCGCACCCTTATCACCCTCGCCATGTGCGCAGCGCTCACCGCCCGCGCCGCAGCGCAGGCACTCGACCCCGACCCACCGACTCCGACCCGCGACCTGTCCGCGCAGATCAGCGAATACGTGCGTTGCATCTTCCAGGACAACGACGGCCACCTCTGGTTCGGCACCAACAGCGACGGCGTCTGCCGCTACGACGGCCAGTCACTCGACTACTTAAGTATTAAGGACGGCCTTGCGGGCAATGCGGTCCGCAAGATTTTGCAAACGGCCGACGGCGCCATGTGGTTCGCGACTGATGGCGGAGTCAGCCGTTATCACCGCAATAGCTTCACCAACTACACGGTGGCTGACGGCCTCAGCGACAACGTCTGGAGCATGATGCTCGACAAAGGCGGCACCATCTGGGTGGGCACGCATGGTGGCGTCTGTCGCTTCGACGGCAAGTCCTTCGTTCCATTCCCGATCCCCGCGGCCAAGGTCGAGAACCCGTCGTATAGGTTCAGCCCGAAACTGGTGTGGTCGATGTTCGAGGACCGTGAAGGCAACATGTGGTTTGGCACCGATGGCGAAGGGGCGCGCAAATACGATGGCCAGTCGTTCACCACCTACACCACCAAGGATGGCCTCGCGGGCAACATGGTGCGCTGCATCCTCGGCGATCGGCAGGGCCGCATCTGGCTGGGCGCGGACAGCGGCGGCGTGAGCCTCTTCGACGGAAAATCGTTTCGAAACTTCACGTCGCAGGACGGACTGGGCAACGATCGCGTCTACACCATACTGGAGGACCGCGCGGGTAACCTCTGGTTCTCCACGCTGGCTGCTGGCGTCACGCGCTACGACGGGAAGTCCTTCACCGTTTTCCGCCAGCTTGCCGACCTGCCCCGTACCCACGTGCAGAGCATGCTCCAGGACAAAGACGGCACCCTGTGGTTCGGATGCTCCGGCGGCCTGTTCCGTTTCGACGGGACGTCCTTCATCAACGTGACTCGAAATGTCCCGTGGCGCGATCCCGCGCCCTCAGCATTCGCGCCGTCGCACGACGAGGTCACCGACCCCATGGCAAGCTTCGCGCGCCTGGTCGGCGGTGAGTGGAAGGTGACGGCCGCGTCCGGCACGAGTATGTACCAAAGGTGGCACTGGGGTCCGGGCCGGCACTCCATGCGCGTGATGACCGATGGCTCCGACGCGGTTGGTAACCCGTGGCGCGCATTGCAAGTTTTCTACTGGCACCCGGGTCGCAAGCAGGTCTGCATGCTCGGCCTGAGCCCTTACGCGCGCAGCGTGGCCGAGGGCAGCATCAAGTTTGCGGGGGAGAGCGCGGACGCCGTCATGGATCTCCACCAGACCGGCGGTCGTCGCAAGATGGGCCTGCGCTGGGACTTCCATGGTCCGGACAAGTATCACGAGATTCTGCTGGAGGCGACCGGTCCCGAAGGCCTCCAGCCCCTGGCCGAGTGGGACTATGTCCGGCAGGCCGTTGGCGTGCGCCCGGTGAGGGATGAAGGAACGCCGAAGCTTGCAGATCGCCTAAAGGTCCTCGAAGCGTTCCTCAGCCACAGCTGGGAGGCCAGGGGCGAATGGGCTGGCAAGGACGCCTTCCACATCCACACGACCTTCGAATGGGTTCCCTATGCCGACGGGATCTACGCGCGCGTGCTTATGCCGAGCAAGGAAGATGCGCCGACGCACCTGCTCGACGCGTACTTCTATCATCACACCGGAGCGAACGCGCTGCGCTGCCTCGCGCTGTCGAGTCGCGGCGATGTGTACGAGGGCGAACTGACCGTGCTCGACGGCGGGGGGCTGCAGTTCGATCTGAAGGGATACTCTGGTGAACAAGTCGTCCCGTACGTCGTGCGCTTTGATTTCGAAAAAGACGAGACCTTGCGCCAGCGGATCTGGTCGGTGGGCAGTACCGAGCGTACGCTCCTGCTCGACGTTCAACACCGGAAGCTCGAACCGAAGAAAGAGTAACCCGCACGTTCCGGAGAACGAACCATGAAAAAAGCGACCACCTCGACTAAGAAGAAAAAGAGAGTCTCCAAAAAAACAGAAGCTGCAAACTCTCCATCCCGGCCCAAGGCTACGCGAACCAAACAGCTACGAGATTGGCGGGAGGCGACGCTCGATCGTGTCCGAATGCTCATCATAGAGGCCGACCCAGACGTGGTTGAGGAAGTGAAATGGCGAAAGCCGTCCAACGCAATGAAAGGTGTCCCGGTGTGGTCACATCACGGGATCATCTGCACCGGCGAGACCTACAAGGACAAAGTGAAAGTCACCTTTGCACGAGGTGCGGCGCTTCCGGACCCGGCGGGACTCTTCAATTCGAGTCTTGACGGCAATACGCGCCGCGCGATCGACATTCGTAAAGACGACCAGAGGGATGAGGCGGCGCTCAAGGCGCTGATCTCCGCCGCGGTGGCACTGAACCCATCGGCCCGCGGTTCCGCGCGGGTCTGAAGCGCCAGCGAAAGTGTCACGCGCGGGACAGCGGCATCTCAAATAACGCTACAAGTGTCCGATATTTGGCAACAGGCATGGCGGCGCTGCGCTGGGGTCTGTCATGACGCACAATTGGCGATAGAGTGCCGTTCATCCGTGCAATCATTTATTCGCATGCCAACGCTTCGCTTGGCCATGCCACCAAAGATAAGCCACTCGGCTGCGCGAGAGGTCATACCTGACGGAGCCGCGGTCCCTGGTGTTTACGGAGAGGGCGGAATCAAGTTCACCAAATCCGCCACGTCCATCATGTCCACGCGCTTGTCTCCATTTACGTCCGAGCATGAACAGTTTGAGGGGGCGAGAATGTCCGGTCCCAGATGACAGGCGCTCATGGCAATGAGTTCATCAGTGCCTGTCGTGTAATCCGCGCCGGAGACCACGCCGTCGCTGTTGATGTCGCCGAGCACGCCCTTCCAGCGGGCCACATAGTAACTGCCGTTGGAATCGGTAAACAGCCCGCCGATGTACAGCGCCGGGCCGCCGCCATCGTCAAAGGAAATCATCGCCTCCACTGATCCATTGAGACAGCTGCCCAGCGAATATGGAGAACCATCAAAGCGCGCCAACTGCGGTGTCATGACGTTGTCATACGATCCGAAGGCTCCGCCGATGAAAGTGGCCGGGCCGGCCACATCCACGTGCGGCACGATGCTGCGCACGGCGTCGAGGCCTGCGGAGGTGATGCCTTCCTGACCCAGTTCGAGCCAACTTCCCCCAAGGTTGAACAGCCGCGCGATGTTGGTGGAAACACCGGTCGGGCTGCCCGGGACAGAGGCACGGAAGAGGCCGCCGATGTGGAAAGGTCGCAGGAAATCGTCAAAGGCAAATGCGGCTATGGCGTGCACTTCGGGAATTATCCCGCCGGCAGGCGGAAGCAAAGGAGCGGCAACTGACCAACCACTGTCACCCGTTGCGGCAAAGTTCCACATGGCAAAGCCGGTCGCCGGTACGCCACCAGCCGACGTAAACGCCCCGCCGACGCCCAATAGATCAAACGGCGGAGAACTATAGAGGCCGTGTGAGAGTGCGTAGACCACGCCATCGGTACCCGAACCCAGCGCTTCCCACATGGGCGGGTCCAATGTGCTGATCTTTGCGATGTGGTTGACGACGAACCCGTTCATTGGCGTTCCATCGCCCAGCGTGAAGTCCACAGTGGTGAATGCGCCGCCGACATACAGCGTGCCGAGTTCCGCCATGGCGTGAATGGGACCGTTGAATGAGCCCAGATCGGTCCAGGTCGTTCCGTCCCAACGGCGGAGAGGCTGCGGACCATTCAGCGGACTTGCCAGGCGGCCACCGATGTAGAGGGCGGGGCCGTCACCGAAGTCGGGGAGGTCGGCCACCTGCATGGCGAGAATGGTGTCAGCGATCGGTGTTGGGATCTGCGTCCAGCTTGTGCCGTCCCACTTGTGCAACATGGTTCCGCCGGCATAGAGCGCCGCGCCATTGCCATCATCGAAGATGGCGAAGGCGCGGATGATGTCGTTTGGCGGGTTGCCCACCGGCGAGATGGTAAGCCCGCCACACAGGGCATCTCCGATATTGGGAACAGGCAAGTCGGAAGCGTGAACGCAATTGCCGTTGCGGCATTCATCAACGGTGCAATCGAGTTGATCCGGCGTGCAGGGTGTCTGATTGGTGACATGGTTAGCGGCGCAACTGCCCGCACCGTCGCACGAATCGGGTGTGTCGCATTCTCCTGACGCTGGGTCGCCGCAGACCAGGCCGGCGGCCTCGGGTGGGTGCGCGCAATTGCCTGACAGGCAATGGTCTTTCGTACACACGTTTCCATCGGAGGAGCAGGGAAGCAGGTCCGCGACGGGGGGATGCGTACAGAGACCGGTAACGGCGCAAACGTCGGACGTGCATTCGTTGCCGTCGTCGGTGCAAGGCTGTCCGGTCTGCGGCAGGTGAACACACTGCCCGGCAACGCAGGCGTCATCAGTGCATTCGTTGCTGTCGTCCGCGCAAGGCGTGGAGTCAGCAACGGGCGGATGGGTACAGGCGCCGGAAATGCAGATGTCATTCGTGCATACTGATCCGTCATCCGTACAGGCATCACCGTCCGTGACAGATGGGTAACAGTTTCCGTCGGCGCCGCAGACATTTTCGGAGCATTCGTTGCCATCGTCCGCGCAGGCGCGACCGGGAACGATGACGTGGGCGCATGCGCCATCGATGCACAGGTCATCCGTGCAGGGGTTGCCATCATCGGGACAAACGTCCGCCAAAGGGTCGGGCGGATGGAAGCAGGTTATTCCGCTACAGAAATCGAGGGTGCAGACGTTGCCGTCGTCGGTACAAGGTCCGGGGACATTTGATCTTACGCAAAACGTTGAGGAACAGGTATGCTTCGAACACTCGTTGCCGTCGTCAAAGCAAACAGTTCCCGCTGGAAATGGCATATCGATACAATCGCGACCGGCGTCACAGCCTTTTGCGCTGCAATAGCCGAAACAAGTGCTCTGATCGGCATTGCAGATCTGGGTAAGTGGCGTCCCACAACTCGTGCCGACGGGCAGGAAGAGATCAGGCGGACAAGTGGTCGAGACTCCATCACATGTCTCGGCAAAATCGCAAACTCCCTGGCTGGCGCGGCAAATGGACCCGGCGGCGCGAACTTTGGGCATACAGTTCCCCGCGCCGTCGCACAGATCGAAGGCATCGCATGGCGTGGCTGGAAAGAGACCGCAATGGTTTCCTGCGGCGACAGGCTGCGCCCCGCATTGACTGCTCCCGTTGCACAGGCTGACGGTGCAGGCATTGCCATCGGTATCGGGGCAGGCCGTTCCCGGCGCTTTCGATGGGTGTTGGCACAATCCGCCGTTGCAAACGTCGTAGGTGCAGGGATTTCCATCATCGGGGCACGAGGCCGCGCAGAAGCCGGTGATACACAGGCCGGTTGCGCACTGCAGGTTGGATGTGCATGATTGCACACCCTGAGTATCGACAACACAGGTTCCGCTGCCGTTGCACTCATGGGGCAGCGCGTCACATTGACCCATCGAACAGGGTGTGCCTTGCACTTGCTTGGAATCAGGCGGACAGGCACCACTGCCTAAAGCGCAATATTCGGGCGAATCGCACTGGCTAGTTGCGGCGCGGCAGACCTGCTGGACGGTCACGCGGCAACTGGTGTCACAGCATTGTCCCGCTGTGCCGTTGGAAGCGCCGTTGTCGCACTCTTCGTCGGCGTCGACGCGACCGTTCCCGCAATAGCCCAGGTTGCGAAACCATACGACGCCGAGTCCACCAGATTGGCCCGGCAGGCCGGGAAAGTTCTCTTCGGCGGATACGACGTCGAGCAGACCATCGCGATCGATGTCCGCGAGTTGCACGTTGTCATATTTGGACACTGAACGACAAGGCGCGATGGGTCGCGCGTTCCACTGATTATTCACACAGGGTCCGCATTGTCCCGGCGGTGCAGGGTCATAGTAGAGCGAATAAAGTGCATGCCCGGCGCCGCGCACCGAAAAGACCAAGTCCTTACGCCCGTCTCCGGTGACATCGCCAATGGCAACACCTTTTGAGACGGCATCGCATTCGACGTCGAGGCTGTTGGGCAATCCGCCTTTCACCAGAATGGGGTTGATCTGCCAAGATTGACCGTCGGTAGTCTGCCGGCGGTAGAAGTAACCGGCAAACCGGTCGCCATTGTTGTTGCAAACTTCGCCGCCCGGGCACTCGGCGGTGGTTGCGCAGACGATGTTGTTCGAAACGCTGCAGAAGCCCTTCTTGAAACTTGCGGTAACCACCACGTCCTTGAGGCCGTCCTGGTCCAAGTCGTCATAAGCGAGAAATCGAAACGGCTCGCCGCTCGAAAAATCGGTGCCGTCCTTGCGCGCGAGGATATCCTGCACGGTGTCGATGCGAATGGGCGTTCCCCAGCCCGCGAGGTTTCCGCCCTGCGCGGGACTGGTGCGGTTCTCAAACCAGCCGACTTCGAAACGGTCGCTGTACAACACGTCCTTGTCGCCGTCGCCGTCCATGTCCGTCAGTTCAATGCCCATGATCCAGTAAAAGCCGTCGTCGATGCGGCGCTTGTTCCAGCCGCTGACATCGATTTGCGGCGGATTTGCGTGGAAGTTCGGTCCAAAGGGAGAACAGACGCCATTAACCTTGGGACATTCCCACCACCACAGTGCACCGACATCCGCACAGGCGATACCGGCCACGACGCAAGGCGCGCAGCCTTGGGGGCCGATCGGGGTGGGGTTGTAACACCCGGGCAAAAGAAGCTTGCTGCCGGCCACGATGTCAGCGCAGCCATCACCGTTGATGTCTGCCGCGCGCACTTGCATGTAAGCGTTTTTTTCTCCGGGAAGCGTTGCGCCGAGCCAGGTGCCGAGGTGTGTCTTGCCGTGCAGTTTGACGTGCTGGTTGCCTCCTTCGGTGGCGGTTACCACGCCTTCGGGTTGCCCGGCGGAGTCGAAATCGGCGAAAGCGGCGTCCTCGATGTTCTCGGTGCCTACGCCTCCGCGAACGTCCATGGGGTCCGGTCCCCACGGCGTGCGCCATTGTTGCTGGGTAGCCCCTGGATTGCTACAAGAGGTCGGGTTGTTGGGATTGGGCGGATTGCATGGGTTGACGTAGATATAGGTAATCCCGCTTTCTTCCCAGCCGGTGACGATGTCGAAGTCGCCGTCGCCATCGAAGTCGCGGATGTCCACTCCATCGGCACCGGAATCACCGAACCCGGCGGCGACGCAGGTCTGATCTTCACCGGCGTCAATGAAATGTTCCTGCCAGCTATCCCGACAGGGAAACCCGGCGCAATCGCCGTTACTCGTGCAGGCCCTGCCGACGTTTGGCCCGTTGGCACAGAGCCTGACGAGATGGTTGTTGCAGGAGTCGTTCACGGAGCAGGTGGTAACCGGCGGGTCGGGACAGTTGCCCATTGCGAGACAGTTCATGGCC
>CAZKIN010000051.1:0-2530 GCA_964552515.1 uncultured Phycisphaeraceae bacterium | reverse complement strand
CGTAATCCACCCGGCGTGGGTGCGGAGGGGACGCTCATCGATCGCCTGGCGAACCGCGTACCTGGCCAGCAAGCGCGTGGAGTCCAGAACGGGAAGCGGCGAGTTGGTCGGGGTCACGATGAGAGGAATTTCGGTACAGCCGAGAATGACGCACTCGGCCCCGCGCGCTTTCAGTTCAGCTATGGCCTGAACGAAGAGGGCGGTGGTGGGTGCGCTGAAGACCCCCTGGCATAGTTCATCAAAGATGGCGGCGTGCAACCGGTCCATCATGGGTTCATCGGGGGTGAGACGAACGCGATTTCGTTTCGCCAGCGCTTGAGCGTAGACCGGCCCGGTCATGGTCCACCGCGTTCCCAGGAGTCCGACGCGGTTCCAGCCGTGCGCTGCGATCTCCAGGCAGACCACTTCGGCGATATGCAGGCCCGGAATGGGAAGTTCAGCGGCGATTTGTTCGAGTACGATGTGGGCGGTGTTGTCGGGGCAGACGTAGAAGTCGGCGCCGGCGTCGGCGACCTGGCGCACGCCCTGGGCCAGGTATTTTCCGACCGTGGGATAATCTTTCGCCTCCCAAGCGGGCATGCTGAGCCCCATGGGCAGCGCGCTCATTACCATGGTGGGATGCATATGGGGGCCGAGGCGCTCGGCTCCCTCCCGGCATGCGGTGAGAAAACAAAGCGCTGCACCTTCGGAACTGTGCGCTGCAATTCCAATCGTCTTCATTACTTCTGCTCCTTTACACGCCTGGCATTGCTGGTGAGGCCGCACACAACATATAGCGGCCATGGGAGCGGGCAAGAGGTCGCCGGGGTGCGCGACGCATGGTCAAAGGCGAAGTTTCTGACGGCAGGTTCGGGGGCTGGGCAGTCTGATAATCGAGGGTCGGCATTTTTTATTGCGCAATTTGTGGCCGTTTTGCGTTAAGATGAGGGGAGGGCGAAGAACCCTTCTTCAATTCCCTGACACCGATCGCCCGTGGAGCGGTTTTCCCCGCAGCGGGTTCCTTAGCGTATGCATCATATTCGAGGTGAGTCATGAAACGAGACATGTACGTAAGTACGGTCGGTTGGAGTTGCCTATTGGTTTTGGCGACATCAGCGACTGTTACGCAGGCCCTTAACCTGGTTCCGAACCCTGATTTTGAAAACCTCATAATCTGCCCATTTAGTGCGGCCGGGTTGACGGGCATTGTGAGTGACTGGACGACGCCCACTAATGGAACTGCGGATTACTTCCATACCTGCGACACCGGGGGCGGCTCGCTATCCACGCCGGGCAACTTCCATGGGAACCAGGCACCGCTCAGCGGCGTCGCGTACGCCGGGTTTATTGGTTACATGCCGGACAACGAGTATCGCGAGTATATGGAAGTGACACTTACTTCGGCGCTCCTGCCGGGGCAGACCTATGCGATTTCCTTCTTTGTTTCGCTTTCCGACAACAGTCCGCACGCGATTGCCGAAATCGGCGCGTATGTTCAAGGAGGCCCGGTAGGACCTGTTCCCATTACGACGGCCCTCCTGCTGACACCCCAAGTTGTTAATACCAGTGGGCCCATTACCAACAAGACGACGTGGACCGCGATCACGGGCACGATGGTGGCCGTCGGCGGCGAAGATCATCTGGTCATCGGTAATTTCAACAATGACGCCAATACGACCCTCGCGGATGCCGGTCCGGGATGGGGGCATTTCGCCTACTACTATGTGGACGACGTTGCGGTCACCGCTGTGGATCCGATGTGCACGCCGACGCCCGATGGGCTGGCGTGTACGCAGGGGTGCGTGAATCCGGGTCAGCAGTGCGCGACGAAGGAGATTCTGGCGGATTCGACGGGGCATTTCCTGGAGGTGACCTGTTGTGATTGCGCCGATCAGGGGTGTCACATCAATGTGGAGCCGGCCACCGGCGTGATGTTCTGTACGGGCGGCTGTGCGGCGGGGAATTGCCGGCTGGTGGGCAAGGGCAACCTCGACGGAACGATTAACTATTCGTGCAATTGCTTTACGCAGGCCGAGCCATGCGACTTTGAAGCGGTGTGCAATACTGATTGCGGGCCGGGAACGTGTGTGCGGCGCTGCAGCGGTCCCTGTCCGAATCAAACGGAAGAGTGCCTGCCGGACACGATTGTGGCACTGGCACCGGTTCCGGGCGGTGAGACGCAGGCAACTTGTGACTGCACCGAGGCAGGCACCGATCCGTGTCGCCCCGTGTTGGTTAATGGTGTGGTGGAGTGCACGGGCGGATGTCCGCAGGGCAGCGGTCCGTGCAACCTGGTGACGATAAATAATGCCGATGGATCAGTGGAGTATGATTGCTCCTGCGCTCCGCCGCCCGCGCCATGCGAGCCAACGCCCGCCCCTGGTACGCAGTGCGGTGGTGAGTGCGCGGTGCAAGGTGAGATATGCGTTCCGCAGCAGATTACGGCGGACGCGAACGGCAACTTCCTGACGATCGATTGCTGTGACTGCAAGAAGTCCGGCGCGGTGGGTCCGGAGTGTCACGTGGATTACGACCCGCTGAGCCAGACGAT
>CAZKIN010000050.1:13955-19318 GCA_964552515.1 uncultured Phycisphaeraceae bacterium | reverse complement strand
GATTGGTTCAACACGCTGTCGGCGGAGGCGCGAAACGCGCTGACCCATGACCAGATTCGGGCGCTGGGCAACAACCTGTCCGGCGTGAGCTTTGTCGGCGGGACCGGAAATGACACGCTGACCGGCAACAGCAACGTCAACAAAATTCTCGGCGCGGCCGGCAATGACACGCTTTCCGGTGGGGAAGGAACGGATGTACTGGATGGCGGTACCGGCACCGATGTGCTGAGAGGCGGCGGCGGTCGAGATCTGCTCATCGGCGGCGGTGGCAATGACAACATGTCCGGCGGGGCAGGCGACGATACGTTTGCCTTTGAGGGAGCCACAGCGGGAGATATCTACACCATCGACGGTGGTGCAGACACCGACACGCTGGACCTGCGTGGGTTTGATCCGGCGGCCATTATTTTTGAACAAGACAGTATTACGGTTGGGTTGCCGGGCGGTGGCTCGTTCAGTATCACCCACCAGGGAATTGAGTCGGTGCGGCTGGATGACGGAGTTCATGCCGCGTCCAGCTTCATCCCGCCCAATGTCGCACCGGTGGCACTGAATGACACCTTGTTTACAAGCGAAGGCGCGCCGCTGACGACGGGTAATGTGCTACAGAACGATACAGACGTCGACGGCGACGCATTGAGCGTGTCGGGTTTCGGCCAGCCGCGGCATGGAACTGTGGCCTACAATAACGACGGAACATTCACCTATACACCCAGCGGAAATTACAGCGGCGAAGACTCGTTCACTTACACCATCAGCGACGGCCAGGGCGGGACGTCCACCGCGACCATAGCGGTGACGGTCAGTGCATTGCCATCCGAGCCGGAGCCGGAACAGCTGGAAACCGAAAGCATTTCCGAAGCCCTTGTGCCGGATGTTGAGGACGTTGAAATTCTCGACGAAACCAATTCGCCAGTCGTTGAAGACTCAGGTCGGCCGGTCGTAGAAGAGGTGGTGACACCGCCACTCGCGTCGAACCCGCCGGACGTCCAGGTGCCGGTCGTAGTCACGCCGGACTTGAATGGCGGGGTCATCGTACCGGGAGATTCCACCGAGGGTGGCGTCGCGCCGCAACCGAACATTGCCGAGCCATTGGATGAACAAGTGTCCGTCGGCGTCGGTGAAGTGTCATGGGACGGCACGGAAGACATGTACATCATGAATCCGCTGGAGGATCGTGAAGTCGGTCTCGGCCAGGCGATGGCCGAGAGCGACGCGATGGAGCGCTCGCACATGTCGGGAGGCTCAGATGCAGGTTCTGGGCATGCGCTCACCAACGAAGCCCTTCCAAGTGAATACGAGGCCGAAGAGGAGTTTGTCCTGGGTGAAAGCAACTTCAGCTCCAGGTTGTTTGATCAACTGGCCAGTCAGGGAGAAGCGCAGTCAAAGGTATACGACCTGTTTTTTGAAGTGCCCAACGGCGCGGTGGATCATGCGCAAGTCGGCATCGGCTTGGCACCCCAGTCGAATCCTAAAGGCGGGCAACTTGAAGAGGGCCGTTCAGGCTGGTCATCCGGCGACAGCTTGAGACATCGACACGGCGGTGAACGCGAGCTGGTGGGGGCCGGAGTCGGCGCGGCGGAAAATGACTCGGAAGAGACACGTGCAACCGCCAGGACTTCGCAGGACTCCGCCGCCATGCCTGCGGCCGCGGGAATCGGGTTCTTCGCGCAGCTGTGGGGTGCGATCCGCGGACTGGGTCGTCATGAGCGGGATGAGCATGAATCGCGGGGCAGCCACGGCGGCCGTCGCCGATAACCTTTGCAGTTGAAATTCCTTTGGTTTGACCAATAACGCGGCGGCGGGTCGGAGACCTGTCCGTCGCGTTGCGTTTTTGGGACGATGAAGTCGCAAGATCGTTTTGCGGACCACGCGCGCCGGCATATCGAGTCCGCAGGGAAATCCCCTATATCGTGGCGGCGCCGATTCCGAAAATACTAGAAGGAAATCATGGGGTATGGAGCATTGACCACAGGGGTTATGTTAATTCCAAGAGTACGCACAGGTCGCGATCACAAATTTAAGACACGGCTCAGCGTTATGGTCTGTTGGGCGGTATGCGCGGGCGCGCGCGCAACGCCACCTTCCGTAGCCATGCCGACCGAAGCGGTCGTTGGATTGACCATGCCGTCGCGGCAGTCCACGTTGTCTGCCATCCAGCCGGGACGTCTGGTGCGCATCGCCGCGCCGGAAGGAAGCGCAGTCAAGGCGGGCGAAGTGGTTTTCGCTCTGGATGACGGTGGCCAGGAAGCGCGAACGTTGATGGCCGAGGCGGATGCGGCGTCGACGCTGGATATCGAGCTGGCGGAGGCGCGCTGGGAACAGGCGCAGCGCGATCTCGAACGGATTCGGCATATCTCGGAAACGTCTGGGCAGGACTTCGCTTCCCGGAAAGAACTGGGTGACGGGCTGTCGGGAGAGCGGATTCGGGCGGTGGAGTTGCGCATCGCCCGATTTGTGCATGAGCAGAACAAGCTGGCGGCCCAGCGCGAGCGGCGGATGCTGGAACAGTTTCGTGTGCATGCGCCGTTCGACGGTTATGTGGCGCAGTACGTGAAGGAGCTGGGAGAGACGGTCAACGAGAGTGAGGCCGTCGTGACTTTGGCGCAACTTGATCCGCTTTTGGTGTCGCTTGATTGTCCGCTCCATTTTGCGGCGACCCTGCGCACGGGAGACCGGGTCAAGGTGAGCCCGACGGACGATCGATGGCCGCCGCGCGAAGGCGTGGTGTCATTCATCAGTCGCGTGGGTGACGGCGGGAGCCAGACGATTCGCGTGGAGGCGACGGTCGAGAATGCGGATCAATCCTGGATTTCGGGGATGAAGGTATCTGCGGAATTCAGCCTGCGGGCACGGTCCGCGGCGCGGGAAACCGAAGCGGAGGCGCAAGTGCGTGTTCCGTAGGCGAAGGCACGAGGTGGGTAATCATGTTTGACGAGCCGGCCGCAAGCAATCCACTGAACTCTGATCAGGCATTTGACCTGCTCCAGGAGCTGGGTCGCAACACCAGCGCGGAGATTCAGCGCCAACGTGCGCATTTTCGTCGGGTGATCAAGTCGGGCGTGGTGCTGCAGGGCGGCAACGCGAGTGATCTGCTCAAGTTCAAATTGAAGGGCGTATCCGGCGACATTTCCGAGGGCGGATGCAGCGTGCTCTTTCCGCTGCCGCCGCGCGTGGGCGACATCTATCGGCTGGAGTTCGACCGTCAGGCCATTGATCTGCCGTTGACTTTCGCGCGCTGTGTGCGTTGTCGGCTGGTGCGTGAGGATGCATTCGAAGCGGGCTTCGCGTTCTTCAAGCCGATTGTGTTGCCGGGTCGGGCCGAGAAGCCAAGCGCGGCACTGGTGCATTGATGATGTTCACTGGCCCGAAAATGAGGTAGACCTTGCCGCCAACGGGAGATTCATCCGACGCAGTTCACGATCCGCACACTGCTGCCGATGGCGGTGCGTCGGGTGGCGCAGCGCAGGTCAGCTTTTCGGAAACCTTCGCCGACATCGTGTCCACGGCGCGGCAATGCGCATCCGCAGGACAGTTCCTGCGTGCGGCCCTGGACAGCATCGCTCGTTACTTTGCCAGCCCCTACGGTGCGCTCTACGTACGTTATTCTTCCGAGGTATTTCAAGAAGAGCATCATGCCGGTCCGACCGATCCGCGCTTCTGGCGTGACAGCGTACAGTCATTTTTGACGGATTCACTGGGCGAGCCGCGCCCGCGGGCGAAGTTGCTCCGCGCCAAGACAGGCAAAGCGAAGCTGGCCTACCTTTCGGCTCCGGTCTTTGATCCCACCGGTCCGGCCATCGGCGCGATCGCCCTGGTCGTTTCACCCGGCGATGAATCGGACGTGACCACGCTCCTCGCCACGCTGGAGTCGATGACCCGTCTGACTTCGTTCGCGGTGGAATATGTGGGACGCGGCGGCGTGCCTGAAGATGTGCAAAGTCCTGCTACAAGTATCGCGGCCTCAACCGCCCATGCGCAAGCCTTGAAGCGTGCGGCCGCCTGCACGACGGTCGAGGAATTGGCGTTCTCGCTGACCAATGAACTGTGCACCAAGCTCAGTTGCGAACAGGTGGCCCTGGGACTGGTGCGCGGACACGATGTACGCATTGTCTCCATTTCGGGACTGGATGACGTATCGGCGCGGAGCCCGGGCGTTGCGGCCATTCGCGCGGCGATGGAAGAGTGTCTGGACGCTGACACCATCATCGTGGCCGGCGGCGGCGGGGACTGGTCGGGCGACGAGGGGACGGGCGGCTATCGGTTGCACCGGCAATGGCAGGCGGCGGCGCGTGGTGACTCCGTAGCGTCAATACCCCTGACGGCCGGCGGCGCGACGGCGGCGATCGTGAGCTTTCGGCGTGGAGCGGATCAACCGTTCGTCGCGTCGCAACTGGCGGAGCTGCGTGTCAAGGTGGAGCCCTATGCCCCGGCTCTGTTGCTGCTGCGCCGGGCGAGCCGTGGACTGACCCGCCATGCGGCGGATGGAATCGGCGATGCCGTTCGATCGGTGACCACGCCCGGTCGCTGGGGCTCGAAGGCCCTGATCGCGGCGATCGTACTGGCCTTAGGGTATGCGGCTTTCGGCGCCATGAACTACAAGGTGACCGTGGCATGCGTGGTCAAACCGGCGCAGAACCGGCATCTGGCCGCGCCGTTTGACGGAACGATTGCTATGGCATCACGCATAGCCGGAGACCGCGTGGTCGCCGGTGAACTGCTTTGCGAATTTGATCACGACGACCTCGATCAGCAGCGCGTCGAGCTGCAGGCCGAGTTGATGGTGTGGGAGACGTCCAAGAACCAGGCGCTCGCGGCCAAGAATCCCGTGGAAGTTCAACTCGCGCACGCGCAGCAACTCCTCGTGCGCGCCAAGTTGGACATGATACTGCGCCGTACGGAACAAGCGCACATTCGCGCGCCGTTTGACGGCGTCGTGGTGCGCGGCGATTTGCGCAAACGCATCGGCGCGGTCGCGGTGCGCGGCGAGCCGCTCTACGAAATCGCTCCGCTGACGGCCTGGACGCTGGAACTGCATGTGCCCGAAAGCGCTGCGGCGGATGTACAGGCCGGTCAGGCTGGATTGTTTGCCGGCTTCGCACGACCGAATCAACAGGTTGCGTTTAAAGTGGACCGTGTTCTGGAAAGCGCCCAGGTGGTGGATGGCCGCAACGTCATTCTCGCCGAGGCGGATGTCCAGGCGCAGAACGAGTGGCTGCGTCCCGGTATGGAAGGCGTGGCGCGGGTGCAGATCGGTTCGCGGCGCATCTGGTGGGTCGCGCTGCACCGGGCGATTGACTACCTGCGACTGAATTTCTGGATATGAACAGCGCGCCAGCCAACACTCCGCCGGGACAGCCGCC
>CAZKIN010000050.1:10900-13855 GCA_964552515.1 uncultured Phycisphaeraceae bacterium | reverse complement strand
CCAACACTCCGCCGGGACAGCCGCCGCTCGCGGCACGACTGCGCACGGCCCAGGTCGGCGTTCGCGATGACCTGGAGGTTTCGCGGCATGTATTCCGCGGCGCGGCGGCCTACGTTGTCCGTGATCCAGTGACGTTTAATAGTCATCGCTTTGATCCCGCCGACTATGAAATCCTCGTACGCATACGCGCCAGCCAGGCCCTCGGCGACATCTTCGATGCGCTGTGCCACGAGGGAAAAGCGCGACCCGAAGACGAGGAACATTTCTATCAGTTCGTCATGGATCTGCACCGCCTGGGCTTCCTGCGGTTGCCCATCGCGGATGACAAGGTGCTCTATCGCCGGTTTCAGGCCAAGGCGCGGTCCAGGCAGCGCGCCCTGCTGGGCAGCATTCTTTTTCTGCGTGTGCCGCTGTGGAACCCCAACGCGTTTCTCGATCGCACGGTGCAATGGGCGCGACCGCTGTTCAGTCGCACCGCCTTCATCCTGTGGTTGATGCTGATGGCCGCCGCGGGCTATGTGATGTGGGCGCGCTACGCCGATTTGAAGGAACCCCTGCAGGGACTCCTCGTAGCGCAAAATCTGGCGCTGATGTGGCTGACGCTGATTTTCCTCAAGACGTTTCACGAGTTCGGACACGCCTATGCCTGTAAGCATTTCGGCGGGCACGTTCCGGAAATGGGGGCCTACCTCATTTTGTTCACACCCTGCGCCTACGTCGACGCGACGGCCTGCTGGGGATTCCCGCGCACGCGCGACCGCGTGATCGTTTGCCTGGCGGGCATGTACATCGAGAGCATTCTTGCGGCCATCGCCGTATTTGCTTGGGCGTCCACCGGACCTTCACTGGTCAACAGCATCGCCTACAACGCCATTTTTCTGGCGGGCGTGGTAACTGTACTTTTCAACATCAACCCGCTGATGCGCTACGACGGCTACTACGTGCTCAGCGACGTGCTCGGCATTCCCAATTTGCGCTCCCGGGCGAATACGTTTCTGCTCGCCGTCATGAAGCGGCTCTTTCTGGGTTTGCCGCTGGGCGAACTGGAGCCAGGATGGCGGCTGCGCTCCATCCTGCTTTCGTTTGGAACGGCGGCCGCGCTGTACCGGGTTACCTTGCTCTTTGCCATTGCCGCCGTCTTCGCATCCAAGCTGTTTCTCGTGGGCATGGCACTTGCGATCGTGTATCTGGCCAAGTCCATGTTCGGAGCGGCCGCAAAACTGATGAACTACCTCTGGCACGCCGAAGAAACGGCGCCTGTTCGCACGCATGCCGTGGCCATGGGCGTACTGGTTCTGGTGGTGCTCCCATCGGCGGCCGTGTTTGTCCCACTGCCCTCCCGTGTGCATGCACGCGGTGTGATCATGGCGGAGCACGAGACACCGGTGCACGCGCGGCAGTCCGGGTTCGTCTGGGCGGTTCACAAGGAGCCCGGCGATGCGGTGGCCGCGAACGATGAAGTCATTGCGCTCCACAATGACACCCTCTCCGAAGCCGTCGCGCAAGCACAGGCGCAACTCGATGCGACGACCACAAGGCGCGATGCACTTCTCCTCCGCGAACCCGCGGAAGCGCTGAAGGAAGGACAACGGCTGGACGCGCTCCGCGACGCGCTGACGGATCGCCAGCGGCAGGAGGCGGAACTCCGCGTCGATGCACCCGCCACTGGAGTCCTCGTCATAGGGCTGCGCGACCGTGACATCGGTGTATTCCTGCCGGAGGGCGCGCCGGTTGGTTTGATTGCCGCGGGCGAATGGCGCGTGAAGGCCATTCTTAATGAGGATGAATACGTTCGCGCGCGACCGGCCCTGGGAGATCGGGTGGAGTTTCGAGCGGCCAGCGCGCCGGACCAGACTCTCACCGGCCAGGTGGTGGAAGTCGCACCGGCGGGGTCGCGTGCCATCGCCTTGTCACCGTTGACCCAACTGGCGGGTGGAGAAATCACCGTGGACCCACAAACGCAGCAGGCCAGGCAGCCCTATTTCGAAGTGACTATTGCGTTGCCGCAGGCAGTAGGGTTGCACCACGGGGTGACCGGCAGTGTGCGCTTGTTCGGAAAAGCCGAGCCCATCGCATCGCGCGTCACCCGCCGCATCACGCGCTTCATCGACAAGCTGGCGCGGGAGTAGAGCGTTTCGGGTCATCGACCCGACATCTGGACTCGTGCCGGTTATCGTACGTTTTTGCTAAAACCGTCCAACTGATTCCAGTTTTCCAACCACGCTGAGTAGTCCCGGCGAGGTTCTTGTACACCACTATGCATGATCTCCAGCGACTTTTCCCGGCCAAGGCCACGGACCTGGTAGCACGACCTGTCGTTGAATACCCACAGGTATAGGATCCAGCTCTTTTCGCACCCATTCGGGATGCGTTCCCGCAGCTCCTGCGTCGGCACCAGAACGTAATGCTTCTTGTGCCTCAGAGTTAGGATTACAAATACCCAAAGTTCGGCACGACTCCGGAGAATCTTCACAGGATTAAGCGTGAAGAAACTGGTGGCGACTACTCGCTGAGTTAATTCAACGGGCGGGTCGTAATCGCCGCGAGAAAACTTCACCTGCAAACCAACTGCCTTGCCCTGAGGCCGCTTCCGCGTGACAAGTAGGTCCACGCCGCTGTCCTTTGTCGGCACCCACACATCGTACTTGTGGCCAAGCTTACGGTTGATGTGGTCGCCGACCAGGAACTCGCCTTCGTGGACAGTGAAGAGTGGCTTCACTAGAGCGCCTCCTCGCGCAGAGCCAGTTCCGCAGAATCGTAATTCACGCAAGTCACGCGGAAGCTTCGCACGTCGTATCCATTCGAGTATGTTTGTTTTCCAGATGGAGCAGGTCAAAACGTCGACGCGACTTTAAGGCTAGCACTCCAATAGGTCTCGCACGACAGCACGCTGATCCGGCCTACTCGTTTTCCGCCTTCCATTCATCCAGCCAGGCCATTTGAATGGCCTCCAGC
>CAZKIN010000050.1:9296-10800 GCA_964552515.1 uncultured Phycisphaeraceae bacterium | reverse complement strand
CTACTCGTTTTCCGCCTTCCATTCATCCAGCCAGGCCATTTGAATGGCCTCCAGCTTCGCCTCGTTGGATGTCTTGGGGTCGTCACCAAACTCCGGAATCTCGCAGACCCATTGGTGCAAATCAGTGAAGCGCACTTCCAGCGGATGTTGTTTCGGGAAGCGCTCGAACAGCGCCAGCGCGAGGTCTTCCGAATCAGTCCATTTTAATTTGGGAGGCATCTATTGAGCCTTTGAGATTGCGCTTGCAGCCATCGAATGGCAAAATCACTTCGCTATTCGCCATTCTTCATTCGTTCAATGCCCTTCCTGCACCAGGTTGCGGTTCCACGCGGGAATTTCCACCACCACATCGCACGTGCCGTCAGGGACGCACTGGCACGCCAGCCGGCTGTTCGACTTCAGGCCCGGCGCATTTTCCAGTTGATCCTCTTCCTCTTCCATCGCGGGGTTGATGGTCTTGAGCCCCTCCTTGACCAGGACATGACAGGTCGAACAGGCGCAGACGCCGCCGCACGCATGATCGATCTCCACGCCATTACCCAGGGCAATGTCCAGGATGCTGCCCGGCAGTCCGTTGTGTTCATAAGGGAACTTTGTCGGGTCCACTTCGACGACCACGTTCATCGGCAGGAAGGTCATCTTGTACTTCTGCGTCGGCACCTTGACCGACGGTTGTTGAATGTAGGGATTTACGCCGCCCATTTCACGATCTCCTTCACGGTTTGCCGCGCTCGGCGGACGTGCCGCCCATTTCCATAATATCAGAATTTCCCTGCGGTGCACGATCGACCTCGGCCCGCAGCGCCGCCGTCATTGCCTTTTCCGCCAGCGGAACGGCCGAACGGTCCAGGGACTCCCGTCGGCGATTCAGTTCCAGTGGATCGGTGCATGTAGGCGCAAATTCACGCAGTTCGGATATTCCCCGCCGCAAGGCGCTGCGTTCCTCCGCCGCCAGCAGATGTCCATACCGTTCGAGCATCTGCTGCGTCTTGTTCAAATCGAACTCGACCGTCGTGCGCACATCAATAAGGTGGTGTGCGGTCATGTCCTCGCGCGCGTGCGCGATCGCCTCCTGCTGCATGCGCCGCACTTCCGCGCGGGTCAGACCATGCTGTGGGACGATTTGTACGCCGGCTTCCTGTCCGCTGCGCAGTTCGCGCGCGGTCACGCTCAAAATGCCATTCTGGTCGATAAGAAACGTCACTTCCACCTGCGGAATGCCGGCCGGCATCGGCGGAATGCCGGAGAGTTCAAAAACGCCCAGCGACCGGCAGTCCTTCACCAGCTCGCGCTCGCCCTGCAGCACATTGATCTTGACCTTGGTCTGCCCGTCCTGAAACGTCGTGAAACGCTCCTTCGCCTGGCAGGGCACGCGCACGTTGGCCAGAATCAGCTTGCCCACCGCGCCGCCCATCGTTTCGATGCCCAGCGACAGCGGTGTGACATCAAACAGCAGCACGTCGCGCTGAATGCCCGAAAGCACCGCACCCTGTACGGCCGCCCC
>CAZKIN010000050.1:6746-9196 GCA_964552515.1 uncultured Phycisphaeraceae bacterium | reverse complement strand
ATGTCCGCGCGATCCGTGTCGCTAAGCCGAATCTTGATGTTCTCCGCGAGCGTGCGCAATTGTTGTTTGATCGCGGGCGAGTCTATGCGCAATTGAAATTGACCGTCGATTTCCCGTACGAACAGATTAATGAGCAGTTGGTCAAAATCGTCGCCGCCGAGATGTGTGTCGCCGTTGGTGGCCAGCACTTCAAAGGTGCCATCTTCCAGTCGCAAGATGGAAATATCAAAGGTGCCTCCGCCCAGGTCGTACACCGCAACTGTCGCGTGCTCCTTGCGATCCAGTCCATAGGCCAATGCGGCGGCGGTCGGCTCGTTGATAATGCGCACCACGTCCCAACCCGCAATCTCACCCGCGTCGCGCGTCGCCTGTCGCTGTGCGTCGTCGAACTGTGCGGGAACGGTGATGACCGCGCGCCGGACATCCCGCCCGATGTGCTTTTCCGCACGTTGCTTTAATTCGCGCAGGATCACCGCGCTCACCTGCGGCGGCGTGAGGTGACGGTCGCCGATCGCCACCGCTGCGACGTCGCGCCCGTCGTCCGCCTGCAGCGACACCACACGGTACGGCAACTGCCGCTCCACCTCGGACAATTCCGCGTGGCCGCGACCCATCAATCGCTTGATCGAGTAAATGGTGTTCAGTGGCCGTTCGACTGCGTGACGACGTGCCTCATTTCCGAAGCTTTGAATCTTCCCCTGCTCGTCGAACCCTACTACCGAGGGTAGCAGAACATCATCCGGTCCGCCGGGCCCCGCGATAAGACGCGGACCCGCTTCATCGGCAAAGGCGACCAGCGAGTTGGTCGTGCCGAGGTCGATTCCGATGATGATGTCGCGTGGGTCGTTCATGAGTCATGCACTGCCGGGACAGGAACCGGTAACTACAGCTCCTGCATGGGTGCCGTCTCTTGCGCTTGGACCAGCAGATTGTCCAGGTACTTCAAACTGTTGAGCGCGCGGCGCACGTCATGCCGCTGTGCTTCCGTTGACTGGTCAAGCTCTGCCACCTGTAGTTCTACGTTTGCCATGGTTTTCCGCCGCCGATCGGTCAGTTCGCCCCGCATGCGTTCCAGTGTCGCCCGCTCGTCATTCTCACGCGCCGCGTCGATTTCTTCACGCAGCATCATCACTTCGGCCAGAAGCGACCCCGGGACTCCGCGCTCTTCCATCGCCGAAGGTCCGCCGGCGCGCATGAGCAGGTAATCGGCCCGGCGCAAGGGATCGGCCAGCACTGCATAAGCCTCATTAAGCGCTGCACTGAGCGTCACCGCCAGTGCGGAAATGTCTTCACCCTGTCCGACAAATCGATCCGGATGTACGGCGCGGGAAAGCGCCCGGTAGGCGGATTGAAGCCGCGACTCATCGACGTTCGATGCCCGCGGTAATCCCAGGAGACAAAAATGATCCGCGTCCGGCGGGATGGCAAACAAAGCGCGACAGTTCGGACAGGCCACCGGTGAGGCCATCCCCGATCCGCAGCGCGGACACAGTCTGACTGTCGCAGCGCGCTGCACGGATGATGGCCCGGTATCCATGTTGAACCGCCGCAGTTCGCTCCTTAATTACGCCGAGAAGCTGGAGCCGCAACCACACGAACTGGTCGCGTTCGGGTTGCTGAACACAAACCCGCGGCCCATCAGCTCATCCTTGAAGTCCACCATGGTCCCGTCGAGGTATATCTGGCTCTTCGGATCACAGACGATTTCCACGCCATGCTGATCCCAGGTCTCATCGCTTTCGGTCTTGGTTTCGGTCAGATCCAGCGAATATGAAAATCCACTGCATCCGCCGCCCTTGACGCCCACGCGCAGGTATAGCTTCGCCGGCTCTTCGCCGCGCTGCTTGGCCTGCTCCGCCTGCTGGCTGATGATCTGGTTGACTTCCCGTGCGGCCGTTTCGGTTAACGTAATCATTGCTTTTTGCTCCCTATCTTGTGGCAATGGGGTTCCCCGTTGCCTGCACCGGATTAAGTCCGGTCATCCTATTTTCGACTTTCTACTTCCGATCGTTCTTAGTGCTTTGCGCCGGCACCGGCCAGCTTACCGGCCGCGCCGCCCATCTTTTCCTTAACGTCGGCGATGGCCGCACGCACGGCGTCCTCGGCCAATACGCTGCAGTGAATCTTCACCGGCGGCAGGGCGAGTTCCTGCACAATGTCGGTGTTCTTGATCTGCAGCGCTTCATCCAGCGTGCGTCCTTTCACCCACTCGGTGGCGAGCGAACTGCTGGCGATGGCGCTGCCGCAGCCGAACGTCTTGAACTTTGCATCGACAATCCGCTGCTGGTCGTCCACCTGAATCTGCAGTTTCATCACGTCGCCGCATTCCGGCGCGCCGACAATGCCCGTCCCGACGTTCTTCTGCTTCTGATCCAGCGACCCGACGTTGCGCGGGTTCTGATAATGGTCTACTACCTTGTCACTGTATGCCATGATCGTTACTCCTCAAT
>CAZKIN010000050.1:0-6646 GCA_964552515.1 uncultured Phycisphaeraceae bacterium | reverse complement strand
TTCTGATAATGGTCTACTACCTTGTCACTGTATGCCATGATCGTTACTCCTCAATTATATGCGGGCTCCACATGTAGGCCGCACCATACCTTGTATCCTGAATGTCTTTCCGCCTGCGCTAGAAACCGTCGGCTCAATGCCGTTGCCACTCCACCTTCGACAAATCAATTCCCTGCTGCGCCATTTCATAGAGCGGACTCATGTGTCGCAGATGGTTCACCGTCTTCACCACCTGTTTGATGGTGTAATCGATTTCCTCTTCCGTCGTGAACCGGCCCAGCGAGAAACGGATCGAGCTGTGCGCGATGTCGTCGCCCATACCCAGTCCCTTCAGCACATAACTCGGTTCCAGCGATGCGCTCGTGCACGCACTGCCGCTGCTTACCGCAACTTCCGAGAAACCCATCATCAGGCTCTCGCCTTCGACATATAGGAAACTGACGTTCAGCGTGTTCGGCAGGCTGTTGTCCGGATCGCCGTTGCGATGGATGTCGGTTAAATGTTCCGACAGCCCCGCCCACAGCCGATCACGCAGTTTGGCGATCTTGACGCTTTCGGTCGGCATGTCTTGGAGCGCAACCTCCGCCGCTTTGCCCAGGCCGACGATGCCCGGCACGTTCAGCGTGCCGCTGCGCATGCCGCGTTCGTGACCGCCGCCGTGCATGATCGGAGCCAGGCGCACTCGCGGTTTCTTACGACGTACATACAACGCCCCGACGCCCTTCGGCCCGTAAATCTTATGACCGGACAGACTGAGCAGGTCGATGCCCATCTTCTCCACATCGATCGGCACCTTGCCGAATGCCTGAGTGGCGTCAGTGTGGAAGAGAACATCCTTTTCTTTGCATAGCTTGCCGATCTCCGCGATCGGATTGATCGTGCCGATTTCGTTGTTCGCAAACATGATGGACACGAGAATCGTGTCCGGACGCATCGCCGCCTTGACCTGCTCCGCCGTCACATAGCCCTTCTTATGCGGTTCGAGCCAGGTCACTTCATACCCCTGCGTCTCCAGGAACTTGCACGGATCAATCACCGCCTTGTGTTCGATCTTGCAGGTGATGACATGCTTGCCCTTGTCGGCGTACATGTTCGCCACGCCGAGGATCGCCGTGTTGTTGCCCTCGGTCGAGCCGCTGGTCCAGATGATCTCCTTGCTGCTCGCGCCGATGACTTTCGCCACCTGTTCGCGCGCCTTTTCCACCGCCTCTTCCGCATCCCAACCAAACTGGTGATTGCGGCTGGCCGAATTGCCGAATTTTTCCTTGAAGTAAGGAAGCATCGCATCAAGCACGCGTGGATCGACCGGCGTCGTCGCGTTGTTGTCCAGATAAACCGATCTCATGTTGTCAGCTCCGTATAAACGTCCGTTCGGGTCGATCCCGATTCAATATTCACCGCACAAGGCGCCGCCGCGGGACCGCCATCCACACCCAGCTCGGCCAGCGTCACATTCTTCAAAAACTGTTTGAACTTCTCATGCACGCGCTGCGCCGGAATCCGGATCGGACACTTCGGCTCCAACTGGCATACGCCCGTGAAACCAGTGCCAACAGTCTGTCCATTAGCGCTCTCGCCGCTCAAACATTTCACAAAGTGGATCGGACCCTCGACGGCCGTAATCAGATCATCCAGACTGATCGACTCGGCCGCCCGCGCCAGGAAATATCCCCCGCGCGATCCGCGCTCACTTCCAACCATGCCCGCCTGCGTCAACGTCTTGAGAATATTAGTGAGAATCGGAAGCGGAACTCCCGTACCCTCGGCCACTTCCCGCGCGCTGATCAACCGACCTTGCCGTCGCGCCAGTTGCGCCAGCGCGATCAACGCATAGTCCGTTTTCTTGGTCAGTGCGAGCATGTCATTTTTTCCGCCACCAACCACTCCAATACCATGAAGTGGTCATATAGCACTATTTCTGTACTCTATCAATACGTATATAGTATCGAATCGGTTCTCTATGTCAGATTAATGGCTTTTGGGGCACATTTTTATACCTCAATACGGCCAATATTTTCATTGGAGCGTTAAGTCCTGATGCTGGGCAACACCCGGCTGGTCCCATATGGTTAGCGGAACGACTAAGTCGCGAGTTCGGGCAGTATCCAAAAGGATGTGAAATGGTGAATTGGTCGGACTTTCAAGAGGCAGAGCAGCGGAGCTTTGGCGCCGTTGCGGCAGAATATGTCGCGCTCGGCGAAGGTGCGGGGCTGGTGAATCGAAGTCATCGGGGACTGCTCGAGGTCACGGGGAAGGATCGACAGTCATGGCTGCATAACCTGACGACGCATCACGTGAAGTCGCTTTCGCCGGGGGATGGGAACTATGCGTTCGTCCTGAATGTGAAGGGTCGAATCCTCTTCGATCTGCATATTTTCGCGGAAAAAGAGGCACTTTTCCTGGACATCGAACGGTCATTCCTGCCCGTCGCGCTGACGCATTTCAACAAGTTCATCATCATGGAGGACGTGCAGGTGCGCGACCGCAGCAGCGAGTTTTTTCAGATGGGATTGTCCGGCGCAAAGGCGGCGGCGCTGCTGGCGGCGCTGGGGTTTGAGACTGTCAGTCAATTGACACTCTCTGCGCGACGGCCGATGCGCGCAGATATCTGTCAGTTGTCGGTCAGCCGTACGGACTTCTGCGGCCCCTTCGGGGTGGAGCTTTCGGTTCCGGTCGAAAACGCCGAGGCGGTGTATACAGAATTGACCAATCCACGTCGGCCGGGACATGCAATCCCGGTAGGAAATGAGGCGGTCGAGGTCCGACGAATCGAGGCGGGCATCCCGGCGGCGGGTCGGGAGATCACCGACGAGGTGCTGCCGGCGGAGACGGGGCAGATGGGCAGGGCTGTGAGTTTCAACAAGGGGTGCTACCTGGGTCAGGAAGTGGTGGAACGGATGCGGGCGCGGCACGTGGTGGCGCGGCAGTTGGTGGGGGTGGTGTTTGGCGGCGAGGTGGCGGCGCCGGGGGTATTGTTTGGTGGCGTGGTGGCGGCGCCCGGGGTGGTGGAATTGATGGGCGATGATGGAAAGGCGGTCGGCAACGTGACCAGCACTTGTCATTCCATCACGCTGAACCGGCCGATCGGCCTGGGGTATGTGCGAACGGCGGCGAGTGCACCGGGTACCGTGCTGCATGTGGTTGAAAACGGGGCGCGGATCGAAGCGACGGTAAGCAGTCTGCCGTTTTCAGGGGCGAAGGTGGCCGACGTGCATCATGCATCGTGAGAAACTGCTGCAACTTCTGTCCCGCCATCGGCCCGCCGACGAGCGGGAACACGAGAGTCAAGAGCGCATGCTGGCGTTCGTGCGCGGGCACGCCGATTGCTTTGAGCGGTCGCTGGCGATTGGCCACATCACCGGTTCGGCCTGGCTGATCAGCGCGGACGCCGCGCGGGCGCTGCTCACGCACCACCGCAAGCTGAACATGTGGCTGCAACTCGGCGGACACGCGGATGGCGACAGCGATGTGCTGGCCGTGGCGCTGCGCGAGGCGCGCGAGGAATCCGGACTGACCAACATTGAACCGGTTTCCAACGAGATCTTCGATGTGGATGTACACCGCATACCGGCGCGGAAGGATGAGGGCGAGCACTGGCATTACGACGTGCGTTTTCTGGTTCGCGCGGTGGGCAGCGAGCAAATAACTGTCAGCGATGAGTCACACGACCTGCGCTGGGTGACGCCGGAAGAGTTGACGCTGCTGGATGTGGATGCGTCGGTGCGGCGAATGGCGGCGAAGTGGATGCAGCACCATTCCCATGTGTACGGATCAGCGCGCTGAGCGTATGGCGCGCCGCTGGAGTTGTCAGGGAGGGCGACGATGAAGCGGCATTTCTGGTTGCAGTTTCTTGTTGTCGTTTGCGCTATCTCGGCCGTATGTCCTGCAAGCATGGGACAGTATGTGTATTGGGCGGACACCTACGCTTATACCATCAATCGTGCGAAGATCGATGGCACAGATCAACAGACCATTCTATATCTTGGGTTCGAGGGCGTGCAGGACTTGGCGTTAGACCTCGAACAAGGAAAAATCTATTGGACGAATGCGTCACAAGGCGCCATTGAGCGGTGTAACCTGAATGGCTCCGCACGAGAGACAATTGTGACGAACGTGTCCAAGCCGTTCGGCATTGCGTTAGATGCAGCCAATAGCAAGATCTATTGGTCAGCCCATTCCCCGTCTCGGGTGCAGCGAAGCGATTTCGACGGGCGTAACTTGGAGACTTTGATCGCAAGCGGGATATTTCGCCCCCGCCACATTGCGCTAAATGTCAATTCAGGCATGATGTACATTGCGTCAGAAGAGATTTTCCCCAACGGGTCTATCGGTAGATTTCATCGCGCCAAATTGGACGGTTCGGGCTTGACCCTGTTGTTCAGTGGCCCCGGCCAACCCACTCAAATTTCGCTAGATCATCAAGCGGGCAAGATGTATTGGGGTGAAACCGTCACCAATGTGATCAAGCGCGCAAACCTCGATGGCTCCGCCGTCGAGACAATTGTGCCACCTGATTCCGTCAGTCCACTAGGCCTGGTCGTCGATCCCTGGGGACGCAAACTCTATTGGGTGGATAGCGTGACTGACGATGTCTTCATGGCCGACGCACGAATCCGGCGCAGCAACCTCGACGGCAGCTCAATTGAAACGTTGATTCCTACTGGGCTGTTTGAGCCGCGCACGCTGGCTCTCTTTACCGAATGCATCGATGCCAACGACGGCGCGCTCTGCCGCGATGGCAATCCCTGCACTGACGACGACCACTGTGCCAATCAACAGTGCGTCGGCGCGTTCAACGCCAACCCATGCGATGATGCCAACGCCTGTACGGTCATCGACCATTGCGTTGGGGGATATTGCATCGGCACTCCGGCGACCATGTCTTGCGATGACCGCGCGGACTGTACGCTAAACGACACCTGTGCCGGATACAGTTGTGTGGGCGAACCCGAATCCGCCGATTGTTTTCGCTTCTACCTGTCGGTGACGAAGGTCAACGGCACCGCTTGTCCAAGTTGTCCGACAAGCAACGTTCCAATCAGTGAAGTGCTGCCGGGTGATGTCGTCACCGTCGAGGCCTTCCTGGAGAATTGGGAGGACGACCCGGATACGGGCATCTGTGACAACAATGCACCTTGCAGCGTTTCAGCTCAGGATTGCGCGAACAGGCATTGCTCTCTAGCCAACGGCGTCAATTGTTTGACTGACCACGACTGTGGATCGGAGGGTCCCTGCGTTCCCGATCAATGCGATCCCGCGCCCGGTTTGGGCGCGTATCAATGGACCTTGGACTATGCGGGGTTGTCGGCCGGCATCGATGGGGCCCTCAATCCGTTGCAGGTTCCTTGTATGTCGGACGCTGATTGTCACCACGAATTGCCGCTGTGCACTTGTCAGAGTGCAACATGCACGGGCGGTACTTGCGATTTGCGCGGCGCGCTGTTTGTGGACGAAAGCCATACTGATTACGTCTTCCGTGACGTTAGTTCATTCAGCTTCTATTGGGGAGACAATCCCATTAATCCATTCCCAGGACTAGGCGCTGGGGCGCTAGAGCGCGGCGTTGCCGATCCCGAAAGACCGGTTTATCTCGGTACGCTAATTCTTCGCGTGTCGGAAAACGCTCGGGGCACCTTTGTCGTGGATGTGGATCGCGGCGAAGACTTCACTTTTGTATTGGACCAGGATGTCTTTCTCTTAGAAGGGCTGAACATCACGCCAGCCACCATCAATCTCTGCGACGTCGTGGACAGTCCCAACGACTGCAACGCCAACGATTTCCCTGACGAATGCGAGCCGGATGGTGATGGTGACGGTCTCATTGATGCTTGCGATCCGTGTCCGACAGATGCAAGCAACGATTCCGACGGTGACGGCGTTTGTGAGAGTCAGGATGGTTGCCCGGATGACGCGCTAAAGTCAGCACCGGGCACGTGCAGATGCGGTTTTCCCGATAGTGGCGATGCGGATGCCGACGGCGTTCTGGATTGCGTGGACGCGTGTCCGGGGGTTAATGACACGCTCTATGGTGCGGATTGTGCGAGCGCCATACCGGCCGTGTCGTCATGGGGGTTGGTGATTCTGGCATTGCTGATGTTGACGGTTGCCAAGTTGGGAGCATTCCCACGCAAAGTGGACCTCTGCCACTCATGAGGCTAAGTCATGGCCCAGCGGATTTGCCGGATGATGTTTTCTTTTCGCGGCGCGGGGCGTCGGTATGCATTTCGAAAGTCGATATTGCCCGGATGGGATGCGCCAGGTGTCCGTCACGTGCTGCGCTCAGCATGGTCTTGATGTTGGGTGACACGATGGCGTCATGGCGTTTGATGCCGTTCAGCATCACGGTGAGAGGTCGCGTCCAATCCATCATGTCGCCGGTCAAACGGATTTCAATTTCCGCGCAGCGGTGGGTCTTTAGGGTAACAGTATTGTCCGTGATCTCGCCGGAGAGGTGGGCGAGATGTTCGCGGAAGAATTCGGTGATGAACGTGTCGCGGTCGGTGTCGGGCTTGGGAAGGATGGAGACTTGCTGTGCATCCCACGGGTCGCCGGCGATTTGGGTGGCGCGGAGCCACCCGGCCGAACCTTGACACGGACCGGCGAACCAGTGACTTACTTGGGACACTTTGGAAGGCCGTGAGCGCTC
>CAZKIN010000049.1:11604-19728 GCA_964552515.1 uncultured Phycisphaeraceae bacterium | reverse complement strand
GACTCTTAATCAGCGGGTCGAAGGTTCGAGTCCTTCGCGGTGCAATGTTAATGGTACGGACAATGCACTTTCAGAGAGTCGGCCCGTCCTTACTTCCGATCCACGCTGCGGTGTAGCGTTTCGATCCACTGATCCGTCTTGATGAACCAGTCGCCCCACCCGTTCCATTCGCCGGGCATTCCGGCCGCTTTGATCTCATCCAGTGACTTTCCGGCCGCCTTGGCCGCGCGCACATGCGCGAGCGATTCCAACAGCATGCGGTGGTAAGTCTTCAAATCATCGACGGTCGCCAATGGCCCGTGGCCGGGGATGAGTTTCACGCCCGGCGGAGCTTCGTCCAGAATCAGCTTCACCGCATCCGCCACCCCTTGCACGTCGCCGCCATGGTCGAGATCGACGAACGGAAACTTGCCGTTAAAGAACAGGTCGCCCAAGTGGATAACATTGGACTTCGTGAAATAAATGACGATATCGCCGTCGGTATGTGCGCGGGGAAAATGTCTTGCCCGAATTTCCTCGCCGTTGAAATGGATAGATAGTGATTCGTCGAACGTGATAATCGGAAGGCCTTCCTTCGGGAGCGGTTCGGTATCCTTCCCGAAGTTTGTTTGCCTGGTGGACAAGCGCGGGCGCACGTTGGTATGCGCGATGATGGTGGCATCGCGGCCGAACTCGGGGTTTCCGCCGGTGTGGTCGCCGTGAAAATGCGTGTTAAGCACGAAAGCGAGCTTGCCGGGATTGATTTTTGTGAGCGCCGCCTTGATTTTTCCGGCGAGAGGGGCGAACTGGTCGTCGATGATGATGAGACCGTCTTCGCCAGCGGAGACGCCGATGTTGCCGCCCTTGCCTTCAAGCATGTGCACCGCACCGGCGACATGTGTCGCCTTGATTTCGACGTCTGAAAAATCCTGCTGTGCGAACGCTGCCCTACACCCGATCAGACAAAGACCGGCGAAAAGAACACGATTGAATTGACTCATTATCAACTTCCTCCGGGGCAGGTTGAATAAACGCAGGGAACTCGACTTAGACATCCATACCATCTTCGATGAACGGTTCGACGCCGAGTTCCATGACGATTTCGTCCTGGATGCGCACGCCACGTTCGCCGAATTGTGGAATCTGCGGCTTAATACGGCGGGCTTCGTCCACCACTCCGACGTGAATGGCGATCATGCGAAAGCCGAGGCGCTGGTTGAAGCTGATGCTCTTGAGGTTATCGTTGGTGGTGGTGAACCAGACGCGTCGGCAGCCATTGTGCCGCGCGGTTTCGATGGCTGTGATCACCAGTGACGATCCGATGCCGGAACCCTCCAGCGTGCTGTTCAGAGTAAGGATTTCCATGGCTCCGTCTTCGACATGATATGTAATCAGCCCGACAATCTCTCCGCCGCGCCGTTCGATGATGCCCTGTTCGAGGTGCGGATAGAAAGCGCGGCCATGACTCATCACCACCGGACTGCGCCAGTGTTTCTCAATGAACCGGGCGACTTCTTCCCGGTCCGCGTCTTGCAAGTGTTCTCGTGACACGATGGAATTATATTATCAAAAGCGAGGTTTCCCGACCAGAGGCCACTCGTTGGAACCAAAGTTTCCAAGCGGTCACCATGATCGGCAGACCCGCCCCGGAGAAGTCGCTGATGCCCCATCAAGAATCAAGAAGCAGCCGTCCCGAATCCCTCATTGATTTAAGTCACACGGTAGTCGCGGGAATGACAACCTATAAGGGTCTGCCGGGGCCGATCATCTGCGATTTTCTAGCGCGCGAAGCTTCGCGGAAGCTCTATGCCCCCGGCGTTGAATTTCAGATCGGCCGTATTGATATGGTCGCCAATACCGGGACGTATGTCGATTCGCCATTTCATCGCTATTCGGACGGGCCCGACCTGAGTGAGCTGCCCATTTCTTCACTGGCAAACCTGCCCACGCGAATCTTTCACCCGACAGGTGCCACTGCCATCGACGTAGACACTTTTCGCGGTCACGACGTAGGCGGCAAGGCTGTACTTGTACATACGGGATGGTCACGTCACTGGGGAAGCGAGCATTACTTCCAGAATCACCCATTCCTGACGGCGGAGGCGGCCCGGTACCTTCGCGATGCCGGCGCGCGGATCGTCGGTATTGACTCGCATAACATTGACGATGTTTCCAACCTCCGACGTCCCGTTCATTCGACGCTGTTGCGCGCCGGAATTCCCATCGTGGAGCACATGACCAACCTGCAGGCGGCTCCGGATGAGGGCGCGCGGTTTTTCGCCGTTCCCGTCAAAGTGAAAGGTTTTGGCACATTTCCTGTCCGGGCATTTGTGCTGACAGCATAGAAGCTATTAGGTCTTCTTGAGATTGCGGGCTAGGAGAGACGGCGACGAAGACTAAACCTGGACGTCCAGCCGGGTAACGCGCAGGGCCTCTTCAATGGTGGTGAAGCCGTCGCGGACCTTGGCCACGGCATCGTCGCGCAGCGTGATTGCTCCATTCTGGACCGCGTACTCGTGTAGCTGTTCGGTAGTCGCCTTTTCCATGACCATGCGCGACATACCGGTTTCAAAGGGTACAAACTCGTAAATACCCACACGGTCGTAGTAGCCGCTGCGCATGCAGCGCGAACACCCGACACCGCGAAAGACCTCCACACCCGACCGATCGACAGGTATTCCCAGAATTCGTTTTTCCGTTTCGTTCGGCTCGTATGGCTTGCGGCAGTTCACACAGATTTTCCGCACCAGACGCTGGGCCATGACGCCGATGAGCGCACTGGCCACCAGATATGGCTCGCAACCCATGTCGAGCAGGCGGGTGACCGCGCCGACGGCGGAGTTGGTGTGCAGGGTAGCGAAGACCAAGTGACCGGTAAGCGACGCTTCGAGGGCAAGGTGGGCGGTTTCTTCATCGCGGATTTCACCGACCATGATGACATCCGGATCGTGGCGCAAAATACTGCGCAGCGCCTTGGCGAAGGAGACCCCGAACTCCCGATCGACAGCCACCTGGTTGATTCCACCCATGTGGTATTCGACCGGGTCCTCAACCGTAATAATGTGCTTGTCCACAGTGTTAATACGCATGAGTGCGGCGTAAAGCGTGGTGGTCTTTCCGCTGCCGGTTGGACCGGTGAGCAGAATGATGCCGTGCGGGCGGTGGATCAGGCGCTCGAACGCCTGGCGCAGTTCGAGCCCCATGCCAAGATGTTCCAACGTCAACCGCGAGCGGTCCTGCGAGAGCAAGCGCAGGGTCATACGTTCGCCGCGCGCGGTCGGAATCACCGCCACACGCACGTCGATCTGTTGATCAAAACTGCGGTGTGTAAAGCGGCCATCTTGCGGTTTGCGTCGCTCCGTGATGTCCAGTGAACAGAGTACCTTGACCCGTGAGAGCATGGGCGGAGCGGCATCCAATGGATAAGCGCGGACTTCGATCATGCGCCCGTCGATACGCAAGCGCACGCGCAGACGATCGTCCTCTGGCTCCATGTGAATATCACTGGCGCGGCGGTCGACCGCTTCGTCCAGGATGCTGTCGAATTGTTCAACGATGTTGAGTCCCGTGGCGGAGGTCGGCGCAAGTGTTGCCGACATCGGAGCATCCGCCCGCATGCGTGCCCCGGCCGCGCGGGCAGCGCCGTAGATTTCGTTGATCGCTTCATCGATCTGAAATCGAGGACTGACGACATACTGAATGGGCCGATCAAATCGCGCGGAAACGGCGGCCTGCACACTGCGGTCGATGGGGTCGGCCACTGCGGCCACCAACTGCCCGGATACTTCGCCAAATACCAGGCATCGCTTCCGCCGTGCAATGTTTTCCGGCAAAGAAAGCACCCATGCCTTGGTGGGCGAGCGACGTGAAAGATCGAGAAAGCGCAGCCCGCTGAGTTCCGCGTAAAGCTGCGCGATATCCGCGTCACTCAGGAGATCACGCGTCAGCAACATTTCGACCAGCGGCATGCCCGCCAGTTCCGCTTCGCGGCGCAAATTGCCCAAGCCGATCAAGGTCAACGCCTTGTCACTAAGGAGGCGGGAAAGCACGCGCTGTTCGGCGGATTCGGCGGCAATCATGTACGTGCACCTTTTCGAGATGAATTGTCCGATCCGCCTCGTTCCAACAACAGCATCCGCTTCTTCTGCATAAGACCTTCCGGAGACGAGAATCCGCCCAGCGAACCATCCGAGCGCAGAATACGGTGGCAGGGAATCACCAGCGGCAGCGGATTATTCGCCATCGCCCCACCGGCCGCCCGCACTGCTTTCGCACTACCCGCGCGCCGGGCCAACTCCGCGTAACTCGCCGTCGTACCATGCTCGACGCCGCGACACGCCTCCAGAACTTTGCGGCGAAATGGGGGCTGTTGCGACAAGTCGATGGCCACATCGAACTGCCCCCCCTTCCCCGCATAGTACGCCATTATCTGCTTGCGAAAAGCGGGCAGTAGAGACTTGGACTCGCGGGCTTCCGTCCAGCGCTCGGCGATGCGCGCGCGCAACCTGCCCTCCGGCTCCGGGAGGTATGTCGCCACAAGCCTGTCACCTACGGCCACATAACCGAACGCGCCATGGTCGGTTTGAACAATTGAAAACTGGACTTTCGACATTGCGCACCTCACGATATTGTTCCGAAGGCCCCATTGTAACCTTCAGGTTTCAGCTAGACCAATCGTCTCAACGGTAGTTGAATTTCTAACGCCATGCGCCCAGTGATTATAAAGGTGCCCGGTTCGTATAATGAGCCGAACCCACGAATCCGACGTATAATAGGGACGAAGTTTAAGGGTTGCGGTTTAGGACCAGCTGCTGGCGGAGCGTCCGGTTGTGTAATAGATCGTGCGGAGTACGGTCAAGGCAAAACCGCTGATAGGAGAGGATTCAAGAAAATGATTTTCGATCCCATGTATTTCCTGTTCGTCGGTCCGGCAATGCTGCTGGCCATGTGGGCGCAGTATCGAGTGAAATCCGCTTATGCGATGGGCAGCCGGGTCGGCGCTCGTAGCGGATTAAGCGGCGCGGAAACGGCCCAGCGGATTCTCAATGCCTATGGCATTGCCAATGTGGCCATCGAGCCGGTGCAAACGTATCTCGGCGATCATTATGACCCCAAGCACAAAGTGCTGCGGCTCAGTCCGGATGTGTATCACGGTCGGTCACTGGCCAGCCTTGGAATCGCAGCACACGAAGTGGGGCATGCCATTCAAGACGCAACCAGTTACGGTCCGCTCGCGATTCGCAACGGACTGGTCCCGATGGCCTCCATCGGCAGCAATTTGTCAATCATCCTGGTAATCGCGGGACTTGTGCTCCAGATGACCAACTTGGCAGTCGTCGGCCTGGCGCTCTTTTCACTGGTGGTTTTGTTCCAATTGGTCAATCTGCCGGTGGAGTTCAACGCCTCCAGCCGCGCACGCGGAATTTTGCTTCAACAGAACATGATTTCACCGCAGGAGAACGTGGTTGTCGGTAAGGTACTGAATGCGGCCGCAATGACCTATGTGGCCGCAACCCTGACGGCTGTTTTCACCCTGCTTTATTACGCTTACCTGGTGTTCGGTAATCGGCGCGATTAATTTTGGATCGCAGGGATGCTGAAAAGTAAAATCACGACGTCAAAATGAAATCGACCGGGACCATCGAAGCGACGGTCCCGGTCGATGCTTATTTTCAATGAGCTTTGACGGGAAATTATGAGCCCGAATAGGGGATCAGCGCCAGAAAACGCGCGTGCTTGACCGCGAGTTTCAGTGCCCGCTGCTCCTGCGTGTTCGTGCCCGCGCGCTTGCGCGACATCAGCTTGCTGCTGGTGGTCATGAACTTGCGAAGCAATTCCAATTCCTTGTAATCGACAAGGCGGCCAACCCACTCCTTGCCGCCACGATCCGGGAAACGCCGGCTCGAACGTGTCTGGGGAGTTCCCTCCCGACGTCGCTGTTGCCCTTCTTCACGCTGCTCTGCCATTCCTATCGCCATACGTTACCTCAAGCCAGTTCTATCCAGGACCAACACTTTGCTTATGCACATTGGCTGACTGTTTCAGCCGGTCGAACTCTTCCGGACTTACCACGACAGCTTCATGCACCAACAAAACCGGGATGCCGTCGCGAACCGGGTACTTCCATCGCGACTCAGTGCTGTCACTATAAACCCATTCCCCCCATTGGATCAGCCGCGCTTGACACTGCGGACAACGGATCCGTTCCATCAATCCGGGGACAATTGGTATTCCGGAATCTGTCACGAACAAACCAGTGTAATCGCTATTTCCGCCCAAGACAAGCTATCAGAGCGCACAACGAGGCAGCGCGTCACTTCTAACATAAGTGCTTACCAATTAAAGACTTACGGTAAAATTTGGCGCGAATCGCTTGTCAAATCAACCCCTGACGGCAGCTGCCATAAGCCCAACTAAACCACTGCCAACCACCACCGCGATCACGTCCCAATGCCAGCGGGTCAGACCGACGAAGGCAACCACAGCAATCCCGACGGCCAGCCAATCGACCGTTCCACCATCCGGCCAGAGGACATGGTGCGCGAACCAGATCGCCAGATTAAGCACGACTCCGACCACCGCGGCCGTCACGGCCGACAGTGCAGCGGTGAGCCGGGCGTTGTCGCGCAAATGTTCGATATAGGGGGCACCGAGGAATATCCAGAGGAAACATGGGACAAAGGTGACCCACGTCGTGATGGCGGCACCGAGGGTCGCGGCGAGAAGCGGAGGCAGATCGCCATGCAGGTTCCATGCGCCGAGAAATCCGACGAACTGCACGACCATGATGAGCGGACCGGGCGTGGTTTCGGCGAGCCCAAGTCCATCGAGCATTTGTCCGGCGGAGAGCCAGCCGAAACGCTCCACCGCCTGCTGCGCGACATAGGGTAGCACGGCATAAGCGCCGCCGAACGTGACCATGGCCGCCTTGCTGAAGAACAAGCCTTCTTGGAAAAGCACATCCTCGCCGCCGCGCCACCACCAGATTGCGGCCAATGGTGCGGACCAGAGTGCCAGACATACGACACATACTCGAATAGCCCGGCCCATTGACGGGCGAGTGTGCTCCAGAACTGCGGCTCCGTCGTCCAGCACCGACTGCGGTGCGGTCCCGTGGGAAGCCGCTTTATGTTTGATCACCACAAACCACTTCGGCCAGAATCGACCACCGAGAAGGCCCATAATTCCTGCGGCAACGATAATGACTGGAAATGGCACCTTCAAAAAGAAAATAGCCACGAACGCAAGCCCGGCGAGTGACCACATCACACCATTCTTCAGAGTCCGCTTGCCAATGCGCAACACCGCATGGGCGACGATTGCAACCACCGCCGGTTTCAATCCGTCGAACACCGCTGCGATCCACCGCACGTCCCCGTGCTCCACATACACATAACTCAGGAGCCACAGCAGAAGCGCAGACGGCAATACGAAAAGCGACCCGGCGATGATTCCGCCCCAGGTGCGGTGCAGCAGCCAACCGATGTAGGTGGCCAGTTGTTGTGCTTCCGGCCCGGGTAGCAACATGCAGTAGTTGAGGGCGTGGAGAAACCGCGCTTCACTGATCCAACGGCGCTTTTCCACCAACTCCGTGTGCATGATGGCGATCTGTCCGGTCGGACCGCCGAAACTGATCAGGCCAAGTTTAAGCCAGAAACGCACCGCCGCGCCGAATGTAGGATGAGCGATAGGTTCGAGAGTAACTACGTGCGTCGGCTCGGTGGACGGTGCAGCATTCGTCATGGGCTCACCATCAGCCAAGGTCATTACGCAAGAAAAGTACGGCCTCGCGGCCGTTTGACTGGACGAAACGATAACACATCGCCCATCCATAATCCACGGACGCGGGGCCGCTGGTGAAGGAGAAACATCATTCCGGTGGATTGAGAATCGGATCAATGATGCTGGCGACGAATTCCTCAATACTGGCGGAGATCGCACCCTCGACGCCACCCTGGACGCCGAGCACCACACCGTCGATACACCCGCCGGAAAGCGGGATCAGCCCAATCAATAGGATACTCAGCAAGAACGACTTACGGTTGCGCATCGTTGTTATTCCTTTCGGTATGTATTTCACTCTTGGTCGTTTCCACTTTCGCCAGGCGAACCGACCCGTTGTCGGATTCCGCCTGCGCCAATTCA
>CAZKIN010000049.1:7098-11504 GCA_964552515.1 uncultured Phycisphaeraceae bacterium | reverse complement strand
TCAATGTTTTGCCGAACGTCATAGCGTGTCTCGTGCGTGTTGTTCCCGCGATTGCGAAACTCGGGCCCGAACGAGGTCTTGCCGCGAACCTCCGTGACCGTTGATTTACAACCAGCGAGCATCGCCATTCCGGCGCACAGCGTCATGCCCCAAACGGCGAGACGACAGTACGGGCGATCAACCCGCTTGGCGCAGCGCGGTTCGCGCTGCCGTGTGGCAGGGACGCGGCGCCCGGTTAGATGCTGATCCGGCAGCGGCAATTCGCCCCCAACCCAAAGTGGGTCGAAGACAATCAACGATCGGAAGGCCTCGTCTGATTTGGCCATGTCCTACTCCTTGGAAGACTCGATTTCTGCTACGGTCCGGTGGGAGAATATTGCGTGACGTCCCACTCCGGTAAGCGCGGCGGGACCACCCGCGCCGGACCGTGCTTTCCATTCCCGAAAACTCTTGCATGACGCGGAACGAGGAACACATGATCGCCTGTAATCAGGTTCAGCTCTCGATACCGCTCCTGCGAAATTTCCACGTCAATACATGCACCGGACTCGTCCAGCACCTTGATCCGCGCACGTGGTCCGGCCGCATTCACTCCGCAAACCATCGCCGAAAGAGATGGTTCGTCGGTGCGATCCTCCAGGATTTCCCAATCATGCGGACGCACATAAATCACCGCGGAATCCTCTTCCGCTCCTTCGGAGGTCGTCGTTCCCAGCGACATGTCGTGCAGGAACAGCTGCCCGGATTCGATACGCCCGTGGAACGTGTTGACCTGTCCAAGGAAGTTCATGACGAACTGGCTCGCAGGTTCGTGGAAGACATCGTCCGGCGTGCCCACCTGTTCTATGCGCCCCTGGTTCATGACCACCACCTGATCCGCAAGCTCGAGTGCCTCTTCCTGATCGTGCGTAACGAACACCGTGGTAACGTGAATCTCTTCGTGCAGTTGCCGCAACCACTGGCGAAGTTCCTGGCGTACCTTGGCATCCAGCGCGCCGAACGGTTCGTCAAGCAGGAGCACCCGCGGTTCCACCGCCAGCGCCCGCGCCAGTGCCACACGCTGCCGCTGTCCACCCGAAAGTTGCGAGGGAAATCGATTCGCCAACCAATCAAGCTGCACCATTTTCAACAGGTTCATCACGCGTTCACGAATCTCATACTTGCTCGGACGCTCTTTCCGCGGCCGCACGCGCAAACCGAAGGCCACATTCTCAAACACGGTCATGTGGCGAAACAGGGCATAGTGCTGGAAGACGAAGCCGACGCCGCGCTGCGCGACCGGTGTGCCGTCGACCTGTTCATCGTGGAACCGCACCCGCCCGCTCCCTTCGTCCGCGAACTCCAGGCCACCGATGATCCGCAGCAGCGTCGTCTTTCCGGACCCTGACGGACCAAGCAGGGCCACCAGCTTGCCGGTGGGAACTGCCAACGACACGTCGTTCAGCGCCTTGAAATTGCCAAACGTCTTGCTGATATTCGTTACTTCAATACTCATAAGAAATCCCCCTGCACCCCCACCGCTTCACCCATTGGTTCTAGGTACAACGCTCCGCGGAATGCATCCGCGACACCTTCCATTCCACGGCCGACTTGGCGGCCAGCGTCAACAGCGCAAGCAGGGCCATCAAAGATGCGACGGCGAAAGCTGCGGCAAAGTTGTATTCGTTATAGAGAATCTCCACGTGCAACGGCAGCGTGTTGGTCTGGCCGCGAATATGCCCCGATACTACCGACACTGCGCCGAACTCACCGATCGCGCGGGCATTGCACAAGATTACTCCATACAAAAGCGCCCACTTCACATTGGGCAGCGTCACGCGCCAGAACGTCTTCCACCCGGACGCACCCAGCGACACCGCCGCAAGTTCTTCGTCGTTACCCTGCTCCTGCATCAACGGGATAAGTTCCCGTGCGACAAACGGGAAGGTGATGAACACCGTGGCCAGCACCAATCCCGGTACTGCAAAGACGATCTTGATGTCATTCGCTGAAAGCCACGGTCCCATCCAACCGTGCGCGCCGAACATTAGGATAAAGATAAGGCCAGCGATGACCGGAGACACCGCAAACGGCAAATCTATCAGCGTGATGAGGAAGCTCTTGCCCCGAAAATTGAACTTCGCAATCGCCCACGCGGCCGCCAGTCCAAATATCAGATTCAGCGGAACCGAAAACGCCACGGTAATCAGCGTCAGCTTGACGGCCGACAGTGCGTCCGGTTCGACGAGGCTGGCAAAATAAGTCTTCACGCCTTGCCGAAACGCCTCGACAAACACCGCCGCCAGTGGAATGACCAGAAACAACCCAAGGAATCCCAGCGTGGTGGCAATGAGAATGGCTCGCAGCCACACCGGCTCCTGCAGCGCGCGCCGCGACGCGGATGTTGAGTGCACTTTCAATCGTGAGACAGCCCCCGCCATCGTCTACACTCCCACTCCCGCTTGCCGGCGACCGGTCCACCACTGAATCAAGTTGATGAAAAACAGCACGACAAACGAACCCAACAGCATCACCACCGCGAGTGCCGTTGCGCCGGCATAATCAAACTGTTCCAGCTTCGTGATGATGAGCAGCGGCGTAATCTCGGTACGCATCGGCATGTTGCCGGAGATAAACACCACCGACCCGTACTCTCCCAGCGCCCGGGCAAACGCCAACGCATACCCCGTAAGCAGCGCCGGCAGGAGTGACGGCAATATGACACGTCGCAGCGTCTGCCACCGCGACGCGCCCAAACTGACCGAGGCCTCTTCCACTTCCGGATCCAGGTCCGCAATCGCCGGCTGCAACGTTCGCACCACAAACGGCAACCCGATGAACGTCAGTGCGATCGTCACGCCAAGCGGCGAAAAAACCGCCTTGATTCCCAGCGGTTCGAGGAACTGTCCAATCCACCCGTTCGACGCGTAAATCGAAGTCAGAGCAATTCCTGAAACGGCCGTCGGCAGCGCAAACGGCAAATCAACCAAGGCATCCACGAACCGCCGACCCGGAAACTGACAGCGCACCAACGTCCACGCCACGATGAATCCGAAGAATGCATTGAGCCCTGCACCGATGAGCGACGCCCCGAGCGTCAACTTATATGACGCCACTACACGCGGATCGGTCACCGTCTGCCAGATCCGATCCCACGACACGGTGGCCGTCTTGAAGAACAGCGCCGACAGCGGAATCAGTACAACCAGGCTGAGATACAGCATGGTGCAGCCCATCGTCAGGCCGAAACCCGGCAGCACCCTGTTGCGATTTCGTTTGAACACGTTCATTGCTGGACTCAATTACTTCGGCTGGTAAATCTGGTCGAAAACGCCGCCGTCACCGAAGTGTGTTTCCTGAGCTTTCTTCCAACCGCCGAACGCCTGATCAATGGTGAAGAGTTCAAGCTTGGGGAAGCGCTTGACATCGTTGGGGTCCGCGAGTTCCGGCTTGATCGGACGATAACCGTGCTTCGCGGCAAGACGCTGCCCCACGGGCAAGTAGAGGTATTCGAGATAGGCGGCGGCGACCTCCTTCGTACCATGCTTTTCCGCGAACTTGTCCACCACAGTCACCGGCGGCTCCGCGAGAATGCTGATCGACGGAACAATCACTTCGATCTGATCCGAGCCGAATTCCTTCTGCGCGAGAAACGCCTCGTTTTCCCATGACAGGAATACGTCACCAATCTTGCGCTGTACGAACGTGGTGGTCGAACCGCGCGCCCCGGAATCCAGAACCGGGACCTTCTTATAGAGCGCGGTCACGAAAGCCTTGGCCTTTTCGTTGGCGGCCTGCACCGCTTCGGCTTGCGCGGGGTCTGCAACCTTGGACAGATCGCCCAGTTCCTTTTTCAATACGTATCCCCACGCTGCGAGGTAATTCCACCGCGCACCACCCGAGGTCTTGGGATTCGGCGTGATGATCTCAACGCCCTCTTTGGTGAGGTCCCCCCAGTCCTTGATGCCCTTGGGATTGCCCTTGCGCACGAGGAACACGATCGTCGAGGTATATGGAGAACTGTTGTGCGGCAGGCGTGACTGCCAGTTCGCCGGAAACAAACCGGCCTTCTCTGAAATCGCATCAATGTCATAGGCCAGTGCCAGCGTGACGACATCGGCTTCCAGGCCGTCAATGACTGCCCGCGCCTGCTTGCCTGCCCCTCCATGCGACTGATTCACTTTTACCGAATTGCCAGTCTTCTCCTTCCAGAAGCTGGAAAACTCCGTATTGAACTCCGAATAAAATTCCCGAGTTGGGTCGTACGACACATTAAGCAGCGTCACTTCGCCCGCGCGAGCCGACGCACTTGCAAACGCAATGGCAGTCAAGGCCAGTGTGTTCATGATCAAACCAAACCGCTTCATTTCACCACTCCATCGAGGTTGTCTTGGTGGACCATCTCCGGCCACTCTTGGCCAGTTGTT
>CAZKIN010000049.1:0-6998 GCA_964552515.1 uncultured Phycisphaeraceae bacterium | reverse complement strand
CCGGTACTTATTTTTGGTGAAACCGGATCCGGCAAGGAAGTTGTCGCTCGTTCGATTCATGCACGTTCGCGCCGGGCGCAGAGTCCGTTTCTCCGCGTAAATTGCGGCGCTATTCCACCGGATCTCATCGACTCCGAACTCTTCGGGCACGAACGGGGCAGCTTTACCGGCGCGTTGAATCTGCGTAAGGGATGGTTCGAGCGCGCCGATGGCGGCACGCTTTTTCTGGACGAAATCGGCGAACTACCTCCCGCCGCACAGGTCCGCCTGCTGCGTATCCTGCAGGACGGAACCTTTGAGCGCGTCGGCGGACAGCGCCAGCTCACCGTTGACGTGCGCATCGTCGCGGCCACGCATCGCAACCTACAGGCCATGGTCGCAGACAACTTGTTTCGTGAAGACTTATGGTACCGCCTTGCGGTGTTTCCTATCCACCTGCCCGCGCTGCGCGAACACATCGAGGACATACCGGAACTCGCTTCGCATTTCGCACTGAAGGCCTCTCGCCGGTTCGGCACCATGCCGCTGACTCCGACGCCCAGCGATCTGCATTTGCTTATTTCCTATTCCTGGCCGGGCAATGTGCGGGAATTGCAATCCGTCATGGAACGCGCGGTGATCCTGGGCAATGGGCATCGCCTGGATGTTGCAACCGCATTAGGGGTCACCACGGCCAGCCCGGTTTCCGCCTCCCCGAGACTGAACCCTGCATCGAAAATTGAACCGGGGAAAATTCCGTCGCTTGATGCCGCGATGAAACAGCACATCGAATCGGCACTGACCCAATCCCACGGTCGTGTTGAAGGTCGCCAAGGCGCGGCCACGCTACTTGGCATCAATCCCCACACCCTGCGGGCACGCATGCGCAAGCTCAAGATCGATTGGAAGCGGTTCCGCGCCGCCGATTGACCGAAAGTCCGTTTTCCTGCCTTGTTTCACTGCAAGAAACCCATTCCGGTAACTCGCATGTAACCGATTCGCCCCTTTGACTTGACAAAGTGTCCAATTCGTTCTAATTTGAACGATAGAGAAGAGGCGATACAAATGGCCACCAGATTCCAGGGAACTGATAAGCAGAAGCAAGCACTTAACGCCTACATTGCGTTGATGCGTGCGGCCAATGCGGTGACCATTCGAGCGCATCGACACCTGCGCAACGTGAAGCTGACCCTCGGACAATTCGGCGCTCTGGAAGCGCTGTATCATCTGGGCCCGATGCGGCAACATGAGCTGGCCGGGAAGCTGCTATGCAGTCCCGGCAATATCAGTACCGTCCTGTCGAATTTGGAGCGGCGCAAGCTCGCGCGGCGCAGGACTGATAGCGCCGACGCGCGGTGCACCATGGTGGAAGTGACGGACAAAGGACAGCGCTTAATGGGTGAAGTGTTTCCCGGTCACGTCGTCGGCCTGGAACAGGCGATGTCCACTCTCTCGGCACCGGAACTGGAGAGCCTGCGCGTACTGTGCCGCAAGCTAGGCATGGCGCAACCTTGAGTTTTTTTGACGCAATCATTCTAATTAGAATGAATTGAAAGGAGTAGATCATGATTACGGTTCGACCGAGCAATCAGCGCGGCCATTTCAATCATGGGTGGCTGGAAACCTACCACACTTTCTCCTTCGGCGGGTACAATGATCCCGCGCACATGGGCTTCCGCAGCCTGCGCGTGATCAATGAAGATTGGGTGGAGGGCGGCACCGGTTTCGGCAAACATCCGCACCGCGACATGGAGATCATTACGTTCATCGTGTCCGGATCCCTGGAGCATCGCGACAGCATGGGCAACGGTGCGGTGCTGGTGCCCGGCGATGTACAATATATGAGTGCCGGTTCGGGAGTGACGCATAGTGAAATCAATCCGTCACCCACGGAGAAAGTCCACCTGCTGCAAATATGGATTCAGCCCGCGCAGACAGGCTTACCACCGCACTACGCGCAAAGACGTTTCCCCGTCGGCGAAAACGCCTTACTGGCCTCTCCGGATGGCCGAAACGGTTCCATCGCCATCCGGCAGGATGCGATCATCTCCGCCGCGGCGCTGAGGAAGGGCGAAAAGATGGCGCTGACCACCACCGGCGGCCGCGCCGCTTGGGTACAGGTCATTGACGGAACAGTGACTGTTAACGAGCACTCACTGCGTGACGGAGATGGCGCGGGCATAAGCGGCGAGGATGCGATTCGAATTGTCGCCGCTGCAGATTCGCGTTTGCTGGTGTTCGACCTGGCGTAATCACATTCGCCGGCCGCGCGTCGCGGTCGGCATTACCTTGGCCGGTTTTTTTGTGAGTGGAGATCAAAATCATGTTTGAAATGCAGAACGTGCGCAGTATGGCGAGAATTAGTTCACGAAAGTTGACGCAGGGCGTCCTTTTGCTGGCATTGGCATGGAGCACAATGCATTCCGCGGTAGTTCATGCCCAGAATCCGACACCGCTCACGAGCAAAGTCCTGATGGACCCATCGGATGTCGTCATCCTGCTCATCGACCACCAGGCCGGGCTGTTTCAGACTGTCAAAGACATCACCGTCGCGGAACTGCGAACCAATACCGAAGTCCTGGCGAAGCTGGCAACGGTTGCCAAAATTCCGGTCATTACAACCGCCTCTGAACCGAATGGACCCAATGGTCCGCTTATGCCCGAGATCCATCAACTCGCGCCGCATGCACAGTTCATCAAACGCAAGGGTGAAATCAACTCATGGGAAAATGAGGACTTCGTGAAGGCCGTCAAGGACACGGGAAGGAAAACGCTGATCATGGCCGGCGTATGGACCAGCGTATGTGTCACCTTTCCGGCGCTCGACGCCAAGGCCGATGGCTACAAAGTCTATGCAGTGATCGATGCTTCCGGCGATCCCAGTCCGATGGCCTCTCAAACCACCCTGGCGCGTTTAACCCAGGCGGGTATCATTCCCATAAGCACCAACGCCGTGATCTCTGAAGTACAGCGTACTTGGAACCGCGCGGATGGCTTGGAATATGCGAAGCTATACTCCCGGACGGCCCCGAACTATGCGGCAGTGATTGAGAGTTTCCAGAAGGCCCAGGAAGCGGCCAAACCGAAGCCGTAATCGAGACAGGTATTGTCTCGCGGGCCGCGGGAAATAATCGACCGTGGCCTGCGAGACATGATACCGAGAGAGGAATTCAACGATGCCTGAATCATCGACCCGTCGTGATTTCTTGAAAGCGTCTGCGGCCGGCAGCATATCACTCGCCCTCGGTGGTTGCGCGGCGTCTGATCGGTCGACCACCCAAGGTCCAGCTGAGGCTGACATGATCGTCGTCAACGGCAAAGTGACGACGATGGACGACCGGGATCGCACCGTCTCGGCCTTCGCCATTCGCGACGGTCGATTCGTACTGGTCGGCGACGAATCCGAGGTGCGCAAACTTCGGACGTCACGCACGCAAGTGATTGACGCGGGCGGACGGCGGATCATTCCGGGATTGATTGACTCGCATGTACACGTCATTCGCGGCGGGCTTCATTACAATATGGAGCTGCGCTGGGACGACGTCACGTCCTTGGCGGAAGCGCTCGCCATACTGCGTGCTCAGGCCGCACGCACGCCGGCGCCGCAATGGGTGCGCGTGGTCGGTGGCTGGAATGAACTGCAATTCAAGGAGCGCCGCCTGCCGACACTGGATGAGATTAATGCGGCCGCTCCGGACACGCCGGTCTTTATTCTGCATCTGTACGACCGCGCACTGCTCAACCGCGCGGCCCTGCGCGTAGTGGGGTACACGAGGGAAACGCCTGATCCGCCTGGCGGCGTCATCGAGCGCGACAAGAATGGCGAACCTACCGGGCTGCTCGTCGCGAAACCGAATGCCTACATACTCTACAAGACGTTATCGCTCGGTCCGACGCTATCGCCCGAAGACCAGGAGAACTCTTCGCGACATTTCATGCGCGAATTGAACCGCCTCGGCGTCACCAGTTGCTGCGACGCGGGTGGCGGCTTCCAGAACTACCCCGACGACTATCGAATCATTGAAAAACTGCACCGTGATGGCGCGATGACCGTGCGCGTCGCCTACAACCTCTTCACCCAAAAACCGAAGGAGGAACTATCCGACTTCGCCGGCTGGTCGAAGCTGGTTCGGCCGGGACATGGTGATGATCTTTACCGTTTGAACGGCGCCGGAGAAATGCTGGTCTACTCCGCGGCGGACTTTGAGGACTTTCGCGAACCGCGTCCCGATCTGACGGCGTCCATGGAATCCGAGTTGGAGGGCGTGGTCCGTTTGCTCGCGGAGCAGCGTTGGCCTTTCCGATTGCACGCCACCTATGACGAGTCAATCACGCGCTTCCTGAATGTGCTGGAGACCGTACACCGCGACGTGCCGCTGGATAAGCTGCGCTGGTTCTTCGATCACGCTGAGACCGTGTCGCAGCGCAATCTGGGGCGAATCAGTGCGTTGGGCGGAGGCATCGCGGTTCAGCACCGCATGGCTTTCCAAGGAGAGTACTTCGCCAGCCGCTACGGAACAGAACAGTTGTCGCGTACTCCGCCACTGCGCCAGATGCTGCAGATGGGTGTGCCGGTCGGGGCAGGAACCGATGCCACGCGCGTGGCATCCTACAACCCGTGGACGTGCCTGTATTGGCTGGTCACCGGAAAAACCGTCGGTGGACTCGCGATGTATCCCGAGGAAAATCGCCTGTCGCGCGCGGAAGCGCTGCGCTTGTGGACGCGCGATAACGCATGGTTCTCGTCGGAATCCGGCAAGAAGGGTTCGATCGCCACCGGCCAACTCGCTGATTTCGCGGTGCTGAGCGCCGATTACATGAGCGTTCCTGCGGAAGAAATCCGGGCCATCGAATCCGTGCTGACCGTATTGGGAGGACGCAATGTGTATGCGGGAGGCGCGTTTACTGATCTGAATCCGCCACTTCCCGCCGTCTCGCCCGATTGGTCTCCCGCAGCGCATATTCGTGGATCACGGCCGACGGGCACGGCGCTGATCGGCGCGGCCAGTCATGCCGGATGTACCCAGAATAATTCATCGCATGCAGCAGCGAATTCGCACGAGGGACGAAACTTCGGCTGCGGATGCGCTGCATTCTAGTGCCTATGTTGTGCCACCAAAAAAGGGGCCATGCATTACGGACTTGGCTTCCGTACCGCATCAGCAGATTCAAGCGTCGGCAACGGCAGGAATCCCCATTCCGCTTCGATGGTCTTTTGCCCTGCGGGAGACAGCAGGAATCCGATCAGGTCGCGCAGCGGCCCCTTTGGTTCACCGGAAGTATATAGATAGTGATAGTGCGTTAGTGGATACTCCCGTGATCGAACCAAATCCAAACTGGGTCGGACCGGGTCAGCGGACGCTTTGTCCCGAACTGCCAGAATCTTGACACCTTCGGGAACGGGCAGCGTCAGCATGCCGATCGCTCGCACATTGTCGATCACTGCCTGCACAGTTTCCGCCCGAGATGCGGTGCGTTTCAAATCCGCCGAAATGGGCGGCAAACCGGCAGTCCGGCGGCGCAACCACTCATCAAATCCGCCGGACGGTCCGGGCAACGCGATGGTGATGGGCGAAGGTTCTTCGTCCCCTTGAAGATGACTGTCGCCTTCGCGACGCGTTCGCGGAACTTCCAGTACGGTTCCTTCCGTCTTTACGCCCAACTGCTGCCATGTAAGAACCGACCGGGTAATCAAACCGCCAACTTGTTCCGTGGAAAGGGTCTCTATGGGGTTTTCGGAATGGACAAAAATCACTACCGCGTTCATTGCAACGGGATAACCACGCAGCTCTGGCTTCTTGGCGATGCGGGCCAGTGTAAGCTCAGGATCCGAAACCGGTCGCGGCAGAAGGACAGCGTCAGCCGCTCCGGACAGCAGTTTTTGAACGAGCTTATCTGCACCAATTTGTTCGACGGCTACAGTTGTACCCGGCCCCTGCGCGGCAAACTGTTTTCCTGCCTTGTCCATCCAGATGGCCAGCGGCTCAGGACCCGCGAGGCGCAGCGTCACCGCATCCGACCCCGCGACTCCGCGCGCACTGCAAAGCGGCACCAGCACCGCCAACCAAAGGCCGATGCCTGCGCGACGAAATTGATTTAGCGCCTTCGCACCCACGTTTGACATTTCCTCAGTAGCACCTGGCTCGAAACTCATCAGCCTCCGGTCGGCGCGGCCGTAAGCGTGCGATCAATGTTGATCTTGATCGCCGTGTGCTTGCGTTCTTCGCCGACTTTCTCAATTTTCACCTCGCCGCGCACCCGCTCACCAACTTTGATATCCGCGAGCGTGGCCACCGCGCCATTGATCATGATTTCGGTTTCTTTCGTCACTTCGCCCTTGTCTGCAACTTCCTGCCCCTTCTTTTCATTGAAATACAAGATGGTGATTGACCCCGTGCCGTCTGGACGCACATCCACCTTCTCCACCTTGCCTTCGAGCGGCAGGATGCTTACCGATGGCTTCTGGTCGCGACAGCCTCCCGTGGCCACGAGTCCCGCCAGCACCATGAAAATAACCAGACTACCATTCCATCCGGCTCGATATTTCGTTCGAATCATGCAGCATCTCCTCATCGCATGAAAACCCAACCCATGTCGCGGAAAACAATTCACAACCCGCGCCACCTCCATTGGCCCGCCGCGCGACCGGGATTATACTCTGACCCAACGAAAGGCACGAGCCGACACACGCTCAAGCGCATGCCCATGACCACGAACTCCCGCATCAAAGTGCTGCCGCCCCTGCTGATTAACAAGATCGCCGCGGGCGAAGTGGTCGAGCGACCCGCCAGCGTGGTAAAGGAACTCGTGGAAAACGCGCTTGATGCCGGTGCAACGCGTATCACCATCGAAGTTGCCGACGGCGGCCGTGAACTGATCCGCGTCACCGACGATGGCTATGGCATGACCGCCGAGGAACTGCGCCTCGCCGTTCATCCCCATGCCACCAGCAAGATTCTTTCCGAAGAAGACCTTTTCGGCATCGCCACACTCGGCTTCCGTGGTGAAGCACTCGCCAG
>CAZKIN010000048.1:14932-19963 GCA_964552515.1 uncultured Phycisphaeraceae bacterium | reverse complement strand
GCCGGCGTGGGTGAGAATTGTGTATCCTGCCACACGTTTAATTTCGGACCCGGAACCGTCACCCTGCTCAACGCCCCGAAGCGGTATCGCGCCGACGCCTTGTACGGATTGCAGGTACGCATCGCCGACGCGCAGCAACTGGGTGCGGGGTTTGAGGTGAGCGCGGAAGTGCCGGGTGGCCATGCGGGGGCGTTTGAACTCACGAGTCCGGTGCTGACGGAAGTGGCCGGCAATTATGTGACCCATACCGGTCAGGGTTATGCGGATTCGCTGGCGTTCTGGGCGGCAAATGGAAATTCCTATACCTATTCCTTCGACTGGCGCGCACCGAGCAGCGACGCGGGGCGGGTGACATTCTTTACCGCGGGCAATGCGGTAAACGATGCGCAGGCCCTGGAGGGGGATCACTATTATTTCACACATGGGGTTTCGAACTTCGCGGTGCCGGGAGACAACGACGCTGACGAGGATGTTGATTTGCTGGATCTGGCGGCCTATCAGAACTGTTTCAACGGAGGGGCAGCGGGGTTGTCCGAGCCGTGCCTGTTCAGCGATTTTGATGGTGACGAACTGCTGACACTGTCCGATGTGACGGCGCTGTCGGCGGATTTGACCGGTCCGATAGCGGTTGATCCGGGTGACTTCGTGATCGCCGACGAGGTGCGGGGCGGACTGCTTTACGATCATTGGATGAATGAGCTGGCGGTGGGTGCTCCGGTCGGTACGCATCCTCTGTACCCGTCCGGCGGTCCGCAAAGTGGATCAGTCACGTTTCGCTGCAAGGAATGCCATGGTTGGGATTACAAGGGAGTGGACGGTGCGTATGGCAACAGCGGCAGTCACTACACAGGCATTGCGGGGATTTTCGGCACGACGAAGTCCGCGCAGGAGATCTTTGAGTTGCTGACGGCGAGTCCCACGGAAATGCCGGGTTTGGGTCACGACATGGATGGCTACGGCATGACCGAAGAAGCCATATGGGATGTCACGCGCATGACGCTGGAAGCGACGGTCGATACGAGCAGCTATATCAATGCCAATGGCGTATTCATCGGGCTGTCGTTCCTTGGGCAGATCACCTATGAGAATTATTGCTACGGCTGCCACGGGGCGAACGGCGATGCACTCAATTTCGGGACGGTCATGAATCCCGAGTACATCGGAACCATGGCGGACAACAATCCGTGGGAGCTGCTGCACAAGATTCGCTTCGGGCATCCGAACAGCCCGATGGCGCGGATGATTCAGCAGGGGCTGTCGCCACTGGAATTGGCGCACCTGGGCGCGTACTGCGCAACACTCCCGCCGTGAGCCACGTCTGAACCATCAAAAAAAACGGGCAGCCGATCGGCTGCCCGTGGGTTGGTTTCCAAATTTTTCCGACCGCTGCGTCAGGCCGCGAGGTAGCTTTCCTCCAGTGCGCTGCGAATCTTACGCAGTGCGTTGTTCTGGATCTGGCGGACGCGTTCCTTGGTGACGCCGATGATCTGGCCGACCTGCTCCAAGGTCTTGGGTGATGCGGTGTTCGCCTGCGGGGCACCGATGGCGAAGCGCTCGTGAATGACGGTGCGTTCGACGTCGCTTAGGCCGGCGCTGTTGCGAATAAGGATTTCCTTGAGTTCATCCACGCAATCGGTTTCCACATCGACGCGTTTGCGGTCGACGAAGTCGCTGCGTTCCATGGCGGGATCAAACTCCGCCGGGAACTTGCCGCGATAACGGCTGGCCCGCATGGCGACGCGCGAGAAACTTTTCAGGATCGCGCGGCAGGAATAGGTGCTGAACTTGAAGCCGCGGCCGCAGTCGAACTTCTCGACGCTGCGCAGGAGGGCCATGTTGCCCTCGCTGATCATTTCGTTGAAGTCGACACCGCTCAGCCGGGTGCGCTTGGCCATGGCCAGGACGAGCGGCAGGTTGAGCCGGACGATGGTCCCGCGAACGGACAACACGCGACGACCCCAAGCGAGAAGCTGGCGGGTGGCCTGTACGTTAAGTTGCGCACCGGCAAACTGCTCGAGAATGGTCGCGACCTGTTTGCGGGCGTAATTAAAACGCAGGAACAGGAGCTGCTCGTTCTCCAAGGAGATGGCAGCCAGTCGTTCGCCCCGCGAGGCCAGCGGAATAATCGGCGCCGTTTCGGTAAACCTCGTGGCGGTCTTGCTGATGAGCTTGGCCGATCCACCGAACAAAGTCTGTTCAATGTCGGGCTTGGCGAAGTCCGGATGGTCGACCATGTCGGCCGGTTCCGTCAGGAGCTTGGTAAGAAGTACCTGGTCATCGTCGGCCAGCCCGCGAATGAATTCGTCGGACGGCGGCTTGGCGTGGGGCACAGCGGCGGCCACGTCGGTACCCAGCAGGTTTTCCAGAATAGCGGCACTCATCTCGCGCCTCCCTCTCCTTGTGGCGAATCCAACCAGCAAACGGTCACGAATCCGCCAAATCCCTTAGACAGCTTCCATCCACCATCCGTTAGTTATTACGCCCGTCCATGCAGCTCGGACGTAAAACCTTGTATCCCGTATGCGCATAGACGCCCGACAGCTGTTGCTTGACGGCAATCTATGCGCGCAAATCGGGAGAAGACTATTGGAGGGGGGCCAACTGCACCTGAAGTATATCACACCGTTGGCAAAGTGACAAGGAAAATCGAGAATTAGGCTCTTGACAGCCGATAACCCGCCCTCGCTGCGAAAATCGTGGGTTTTCGCCACCAAGTGTCCAGGCGGCATTATTCGCGGCGGAGGGCTTCGATCGGGTCCAGCCGGGAGGCGGACATGGCGGGGTACATACCGAAGAAAATTCCAACGAGTACGGAAAGCGAGAAACTGACCACCACGGACCAGACGCTTACGATGGTTTGCCATCCCGCCCAGTTTGAAATCAGGGCGGAACCCATGAGGCCGAGGAACACGCCGATGATGCCGCCCCCGGTGGAGAGCACCACGGTTTCAATGAGGAATTGCACGGCGATGTGCTTCTGCCGGGCGCCCAGGGCACGGCGGATGCCGATTTCACGCGTACGCTCGGTGACGGTGGCGAGCATGATGTTCATAATGCCGATGCCGCCGACGAGCAGGGAGATGCCGGCGATGAAACCGAGGACGAGCTGGTTGTTCTTTTTCTTCTTCTCGGCCAATTGCAGACTGGCGAGCGGGACTTTGACTTCGTAGTCGTCGTCCTTGTGGGTGTGGGCGAAGACGCGGCGGATCATTTCGGAGACTGGCAGGACGTTTTCGATTTCGTCGACGGTTACGTAGAGGCCGGAATACTCCACTTTGCTGGCTTCACGCGAGCCGGAGGCGACGCGCCGGGCGATGTCGCCGAATTCCTGCTTGCCGGTGGTAAAGGGGATCAGCACTTCGCGGTTGAGGTCGCGTTCTTCCACGCCGCGGGCGGGTGCGCCGGCGGTCTTCAGCTCGGCCAGTACGCCCACGATGGTGATGGGGACCACGGTGCCGGCGCGCTCCACCAGGATGGTCTGGTTGAGCGGGTCATCCATGGGGAAAAGTTCCTTGCGGACATGCTCGCCGATGACACCGACCTTGGCGCGACCCTCCATGTCCACCGGTGTTATCGCGCGGCCGCGGGCGGTACGGATGTTGACCACCTCAAAGAATTCCGGGGCCACGCCGGTGACGCTGAGGTTCATCTGCATTTCGTTGCGGCGCGCGCGATAGGAGACGGTCTTCAGCGGGACGACGTGTTTCACGTGGGGAATGGTCTCGCGAATGATGGAGACATCGTTGTCCTTGATGCCGTATTCGAGAATCCACTTCATGCCGCCGGAGGTCTGCTGGGAGTCGCTGGGTTTGACCGAATTGATGATGATGTTCTGGGTGCCGAGGAGCTGGATCATGCGCATTTCGTCAGCGGAGGCACCTTCACTGATGGAGAGCATGCAAATAACGGCGGCCACGCCGAAGATGATGCCCAGCGAGGTTAGCAGCGAGCGGAGCTTGTGCAGCCGCAGGTTGTGCAGGCCGAGTTTGACGGTTTCGATGGAGAGCAGCCGCATGGTCGGAGATTATAACGGGGGCGAGGGCGGGATGTTGGTGGGGCAGGGGGTCTGACAGGTTCTTGCAAGGGAGTATCAAGGGGTCGCGAAAAGACGCAGCCTGTTCAGGAATGGGAGACAGGTCGTACGGGTGGTTCTACTTTCGGTTTGCGACCTGGACGCTTTGGTTCCCGGATATCGATCGACATTGAGGCCCGGTCCAATACGCGGCCGTTTTTGGTTTTGGGGGCGCTGGTGAGGGCATTCTCCGGGCCAGTGAGCGGGTCTCCGGGATTGATTTTGCTCAAACGGGTCTCGATGTTCTTCGCGTATTTCTTGGAAAGCTCGAACCCGAGGAATTGGCGGTTGAGTTTTTTGGCAACGGCGAGGGTAGTGCCGCTGCCGCCGAAGGGGTCGAGGACGAGGTCGCCTTCGTTGCTGCAGGCGCGAATGATGCGGCCGAGGAGTTGTTCGGGCATCTGGCAGCCGTGCCAGCCGCGGCGTTCGGAGAAGGTGCCGGCCACGCGGGAGTAGTACCAGGTGTCGGTGTCGGGCGCGAAGCTGTCGGGGATGTCCTGCGGACGGAGGACGAAGCCGTCGCGCGTGGTGACATCGTCGGGAAGCGCGGGCGGGATCATCCAGGTGTCGTCGGGGAGGCGACCTTTCGGGTCGGCACGCTTGTCGCCGTAGACTAATTCGCGCGCGGAGGGCACGCGGACGGCGGGGGCGTTGAAGGTGAAGTTCACCGGGTCTTTGACGAAGTGGAACAAGTGGGCGTGGCTGCGGGTGAATTTGTTCTTGCAGTTTACGCCGAAGGTGTAGAACCAGATGACCCAACTGCGGCAGTGCAGGTTGAGGTCGCGCGTGCAGAGAACCTTGAGTTCGGCGGCGAATTCGTCGCCGATGGCCAGCCAGAAAGTGCCGCTCGGCTTGAGGACGCGTTTGACGCCTTCGATCCATTGCCGCGACCAGTCCAAGTATTGGTCGGCGCTTTTGCGGTCGTCGTAGATGTCGTAATGGTAGCCGATGTTGAAGGG
>CAZKIN010000048.1:10790-14832 GCA_964552515.1 uncultured Phycisphaeraceae bacterium | reverse complement strand
TCGGAGCCGGACTCGCGGCCGCCGCCGGTTTCCTTTTCGCCGCCGAAAGCACCGCCGATCTCCGCGCCGCTGGTGCCAATGTTCACGTTGGCGATGCCGCAGTCGCTGCCCGCTGTCGAAAGGAACCGCTCCGCTTCCAGTAAATTCTTCGTAAAAATCGCGGAGCTGAGGCCCTGCGGCACGCCGTTGTGCAGGGCGATCGCTTCGTCCAGCGTTCTGTAGGTGATGACGTAGAGGATCGGTGCGAAAGTTTCTTCCTGAACGATCTTGAATTCATTTCGCGCAGAAGCGATGCACGGCGTGACGTAGCAACCGCCGGGGTATTGCGGGCCGTCGAGCTTTTGACCGCCGTAAAGGATTTCGCCGCCTTCTTTCTTGATTTGGCTGATGGCGGACATCATTGTATCGACGGCCTTGGTGTCGATGAGCGGACCCATGAGCGTGCCGGCTTCGAGCGGGTTGCCGATTTTCACCTGCTTGTAGGACGCGAGGAGTGGTTCGACGACGGCGGAGCGGATGGATTCGTGGACGATGATGCGGCGTGTGGACGTGCAGCGCTGGCCGGCCGTTCCGACGGCGCCAAATAGCACTGCGCGAAGTGCCAGCTTCAAGTCAGCTTCCGGCGTAATGATGATGGCGTTGTTGCCGCCTAGTTCGAGAATGGTGCGGCCGAACCGTTCGCCCACGACTGCGGCCACGCGCCGGCCGACGCGGCAACTGCCCGTCGCGGAGACGAGCGGAATGCGGTGATCCTTGAGGAGTTCCTCGCCGACGGTGGCACCTTTACCGATCACCAGGCTGAAGATGGCCGGGTCAACGCCGTTGGCTTTGCAGACACGTTCGGCGATTTTGGTGGTGGCGATGGCGGTGAGAGGTGTCTGTGATGAAGGCTTCCACAGGGAGGAGTCTCCGCACACCGCCGCCAGTGCGCTGTTCCATGCCCAGACGGCGACGGGGAAGTTGAATGCGCTGATGATGCCGACGATGCCGAGCGGGTGCCACTGTTCGTACATGCGGTGGCCCGGCCGTTCGGAATGCATGGACAGGCCGTACAGCTGGCGGGAGAGGCCGACGGAAAAGTCGCAGATGTCGATCATCTCCTGGACTTCGCCTTCGCCTTCGGCGCGGATTTTTCCCATTTCCCAACTGACCAGCGCGCCGAGTTCTTTCTTTACTTCGCGGAGGGCGTTGCCGAGTTGGCGTACGGTTTCGCCGCGCGCGGGGGCGGGCACGGTGCGCCATTTCAGGAAGGCCGCGTGCGCGCGGTCGACGATGCGGCGGTATTCGTCCACCGTCACTTGTTTGACCGAAGCGATCACCTTGCCGTCGATGGGTGAGAGGGAGTCGAGCTTGTCGCCACTGCCGAGCCATTCGCCGCAGAATCCGCCGGAACTGACCGCGTCGACACCGAGTTTTTTCAATAGATCTTGCATGGTTACCTGCCGAAATCGATGGATATAAGTTCAAGGGGTTAGGATAAGGCGTTAATGCCGGTTTGCAAATCTGGCCTTGCTTACTCCTATAGCCATTTCGAAGTTGGACAGTCCAAAGCTGACTTTTCTACTTGCCAATGGCGATCTATAGTCTTCTCACTAACAGTGAAAGGTTCTGCGACCATGACCACCACCCTCGACGTTCTCTTTACCGCCCCGCACCCCGACGACCTGGAAATCGGCATGGGTGGTACGATCGCCAAGCTGGTCAAGCAGGGCTACCGCGTCGGCATGGTACACATGACCAACGGCGAGCCGACGCCGCGCGGCACGCCGGAGATCCGGGCCAAGGAAATGCGTGCGGCCGCCGACATCCTCGGCGTGCAGGTGCTCGAAATGCTCGGCCTGACAAATCGCATGCTCATGGACGCGCCGGAGACCCGATTCGCGCTAGCCACGGTCATTCGCAAATATCGCCCCAAGATTCTGATCGGTATGGCCGGTCGCACGCCGGGCGCTTCACCGGATCATTACCAGGGCCAGCTTATTACTGAAGCGTCGCGGTTTTATTCGCAGTTTACCAAATGGAACGACCGCTTCGGCGGCACGGAACCGTGGCGCGTGGATCATTTGCTTTATCGCCCCACGCGCATCGCGGCGGAGGTACATCACTGGCATTCGCAGATTGTGGTGGACATTTCCGACACGATCGAACAGAAAATCGAAGCGTGCCGCGTGTATCAGTCCCAGTTCGACGGGGACCGCTTCAGCGGGTTGGAGCACTACGTCCGCTCGTGGGGTGGCGCGGAAGGATCGATGTCCGGCGTGAAATATGGCGAGACCTATGCGCTGCCGCGACTGTTAGGTGTCACTGATTTGGTGGCCGCGATGGGGGACTGGAAGATACCGCCGCCGTTCAAGCAGTCCGACCCACATGCGCCGCAGCCCCTGGGATAATTCGTAACTACGTGCTCTGCAGTTATTGCACGCAGCTTGAATGGGCAGGGCGAAGTGCGGACGATCACGTCGGACCGGAGGGCGTGGTGGCTTCCTGAATGCGCTCCAGCGACGCCTTGGGAATGTGGACATCGATTCGGATTCCCGCGGGCTTCAGGTTTACCCCGATCCCGGCCAGTGGTCCGGGCGGCATTTGGTTCAAGGGTGCCGCGGCCAAGCCAAACCTGGCCATGACGGGCAACAAACCCGCGGGGTCGATTAACACGATCAATTTCGCATCCCGATTGAGCTGACCAAGGGCGCTGCGCAGGCGGGGGATTTCTTCCGGCTTGGCCTCTGCCGCGGCATTTTCCTTGGGCGGAGTTCCGAGTTTGAGCGTGATTTCCTTATCCGAACCGCTAACGGCCAATAGCGCCGTCGAAGAAATCAGCGGGGCAATGGCGTCATACCAGGGGTCGGCGGCGGGATCGGGCGCGGTGCCACGAAACGCGTTAAGCAATTGTCGAACGGCATCCGCGGATCGATCGGCACCGGCGAGTCTCTCGCGAGCGGCGGTTGCGTTATCGCCGGATAGGGTCAGCACCGCACGAAAGAACATTTCTTCCGGGGCGAGTGCAAACGCGCCGGCGCGCAAGCCCGCCAGCACGCTCTTCAACGGGGCATCCAGCGCATTGATGCGCCGATTCAGCCAGGGACCCAGCAGCGGACTGTCTGGAGTCGGTTCGCACCAGCCGGCAGCGAGAACGGTATCGCCGGTGAGTGCCATTTTGCTGACACATTCCGCGCCGTCGCGAACACTCTTGAGATATTCCTGTGCGGGTCCATCGCGAAACGAAAGGACAAAGCTCGCGGCGAGTTTTTCGCCGTCCACATGGAGGAGCAGGCCGACGGTGCGGGTCTGCTCGGTGATGGCCCGCGAATCACGGACGACCTGCGCTGCAAAAGCGGAAAGCGGACTTGTCCGACCATCGGCGGCGGGAGCGGATAGACTGCCGCCTAGTGACTCCATTGCGGCACTTAGCTGCGTGGCGTAGGCGCTGCTCTTCATATGCAGCAGCAGGTTGCGAGCGCTGAGCATTTCCTGGTGGGATTCGTATTCTTCAAAAAGTGTGCGACCCGGAGCGCCGGCCGCGTCCACATGAATGCGCGACGCCGACAGGATCACGATATCGCCGGATGCCTTCGCATACCACGTTACGCCCGCCTTGTCGGTGGCGCGCCACATGCCGGCGTCCTCGGACGCGGTGGACAGTGCGGCGATCTTCTCCTTGAACTGCGGAATGTGCAGCCAGTAGACGGCCTTGTCCGCGGTTCCCACGGCGGGCGGGCGGAACGCGAGCGGCGCGGACACATTCACCCACTCGGAAAAAGGCAGGAGCTTTCGCAGTGCGGCGATGCTCTCGGCACCAAAACCGGTGACACCCAAGAGTGGTCGCCACGCGGTAAGCGCGGTTTCCATGGCCGCAAGATCGTCCACCACCAGCGTCGTCTCACCATCAGCCGGCACCAGGCGCAGCATGGCCGCAAGATCTTCGGCGGCGACCGTCGGGGAAGTGAACACCGCAATCGACATAAGACACATCGTCCAACAGACGATGGGAACGTGCCATTGAACCGCGACCATGGTTTTTTATCCTTGCCATTCACGAAGC
>CAZKIN010000048.1:5006-10690 GCA_964552515.1 uncultured Phycisphaeraceae bacterium | reverse complement strand
CTGCACACGGTGCCGATCTGCACGAACTTGGAGATCGCGCGCCGCCGCGCCTCCTCAATGAGATGTAGCCCCATGGCCATGTTGGCGAAGAAAAAGCGACCGGGTTGCGATTGGTTCGCGCCGATCCCGCCGACTTCCGCGGCCAAGTGAATAACCACATTCGGTCGCGCCGTGTCGTACATCCGCGCGACGCCGTCCGCATTCGTCAGGTCAAACTCGCGCGAACGCGGAACAAAGATGTCGTGTGCGCCCGTCGTGCGCAGTTGTGCACAAACCGCGCGGCCCAGGAAGCCGGCGCCGCCCGTGACAACCACTTTCTGCTTAGACCAGTACGCTGCGGACATCAGATTCCCCGGAAGGAGCCGGTTCGCGGCACGCGAACGGAATGACGGCTCCACCAATAGATTATCGGCATTCGTGGGGGCAATCCCATCATCGACCGAGGCAGAATCGCCGCGAACGGGACAGGATGGGGATGATCGTGAGCAAGCAAAGACCGACGTTGGTCAGCAGTTTCGTCCATATGATGACCACACCGCTGCCGCAACCGCAATCGAACGCAATCTCGAAGAATGGTGTGCCTTCCGTGTTCCATATCTTCATGGCGCGAAGAAAAACAGCGCCAGTGAATACGACAAGCATGACCAACTGAATCAGCGCGGCCCCGCGCAGTGCCACTCCCAGAATCAGTGCCGCCCCCGTGGTAACCTCCATCCATGGAAGGACGATGGCAATGGAATTCAGCAGGAATGGCGTACCTTCCGGGACCATCTGATACATGCGAACTTGCTTGAGGAACCCCACTGGATCACTGATTTTGTGAAATCCCATCCAAAGAAACATCCCGCCGAGAATCAGCCGGGCGGCCAGGAGGGGAACGCCGCTGTGATCGAGCCGCTGCCAGAAGGATGGCATCTGCGGTTCCGGTTGCGGTGCGGGCGCATGGGTGCTGCGCGGAGCATTTGCTCTCACTTCATCCAATATCGCACTCCCGCTCATGGCGTTTCCTTCCCCTTGGCGATGGGATTCCCGCTTTGTTCCCATTCTTTCCAGCCGCCTTCGTACAGGTAAACCGCCTTGTAATCGAGCCCGCGTTCCATCAGGTTCTGGCACATGAAAATACTGTCCTCGCACTGCCCGCCGTTGCAATATACGATGACTTGTTCAGCGACCCGGGCTTTGTTCATGACAGCATTGATGTACTTGTCCAATTGATAATGGTCACACTGTATTGCGCCGGGGATGTGCCCCGCTTCGAAAGGTTCATCAGCCCGTGCGTCGACAAAGACAATCAGTCCTTGCTCGTAACGCGGATCAGCCAGGGCAGCCTCGACCCCGTCAAGGTTGATGGACTGATAGTCGTGTACCAAATGCGCCTCGGCTTCAGGCTTGGCCGCCGCAGCAACAGAGGGTGTGATGTTGGGTACAGGATTAGTTGTGTTAGCGTTGACCGAAGCCGCCGGGCGGGTGCCGATCGAGTCAATATCAGCTGCGCCAAGATTGGTTGGGACGACGACCTGCGATTTCTTGAAGTAATCGCGCGACCAGTCAATGGAGTTGTTCGAACGCCATGCATTTCCCGCGAATGCAACGGAGGTGCCTACCGCCAGAAGCAATACGGTTTCCAATAAAGTTCGTTTCATGGGCTAAATCGTCCGTTTCACCACAACTCTGGGCCGAGTGCCCGTCTGCAACGCCCCCGGATGTCCACCTCATATTGGCTATCTGGTTACCGAGGGTCAACGCAAAGTGCGTTTCGCTACGGTCACAATGGCCCCTGCGGACCGATCCGTCCGATAGTGGCGGCGATAGTCCGTTCCCGGCGGCCCTTTTCGAGTCTGACTCGTGGTCAGGTACCGGCGCTGGAATGCCAGCACCCTTTCACAGTTTTGATTGCGTTTGCCCGTGATTCCTGATAAACTCGGTTATTTGGACCCGTAAGCGGTTTCGGGGTCCAGCGTACCGGGGAGGGCCTGCCTTTTTTCGTCGTTCGTCCAACATCCAAAACGCAGTTGTGGAGGAAGTCTCTTGAACAGCAATCGTCGTGTTTTCGCAGGGATGTGTGTTTGTGCACTGGTTATTGCGGGTCGTGCGTGGGCATTTGACCCGCAACAGGTCGCACCCGTCGGGGCCGAAGTGCGTCACATCGGTGACGGATCGGTTGCCTTCGAATTTGATGCCAGTGTCCTGCAGGCCATTGGTTGGACCGTCGACGTGCATAGCAAGGTGGAAATTGAAGATCCCACCTCCCCGATGCGGCTGGCCATTGATCCGGCGGCTTCCACCCTGAAAGTCGCCACCGATCGCGGAATCTTCGATTATTTAAACGATGGCGAATTGCGCACACGCGGCGCCTTGTTGATCTATCAAGGCGATCAGCGCATCGTGCTGGGCAATCTGTCGTTTCGGCTGGACGTGAACGGTCGTTGGCTGGTCCAGAGTACCCTTTCCGGCGATGAATTCGGCACTACGTTTGCAATCTCTTCTCATCTTGTCGACTACGCCGCGGCGGATGGCCGCACGCGCGTGGCGGGTGAGCTGATAATTTCCGGCGAATGGGCTCAAGCTTTAGGCCAGCCGGAATTGGCGAATGTGGTGGTTGGTCGCGCAGTTTTTGATATGGCCTCTCTGGCTGCGGGCGATTGGCCCATGGACACGGATCTGCCGGGTGCGGAGGTGGGCTCCGTTATTTCCGCATCGGGTCCGGACGTAATCGTAGGAAATCTGCACCAAGCGAACAGCTACGGCACATCCGGGGGTATCGCCGCCTTTGCAATCGGTACGATTTCGTGCAACATCGGGGACACCCCGCTGAACTGGTTTCAGAACACCAACCAGCACCCCGTCATCGGGCAGAACATGTTCCGCCTCAAGAACGGCAAATTTGAACAAATCGGGCAGGGATGGCTGAAACACGGCTTTTTTGCCCTTTCAGAAACTCTTTGCAGTGGGCCCGGAGGGTGTGCCGGCGATCCGTCTGGAACACACTTGGGCGTTGGCTGTTCCGATCCCTATTCGGCCGACCTGAACGGCCAACAAGGTAACTTGGGGCCGCGTTCGCAGGTCAATCCTTGGACAGGCGTTTACCCGTTTCCGTTTTCTGCTCCGTCTGCCCCGCCCACGATTGGCCGTCGCGTGCAAGTGCATATCGAAGATCTTGATCCGCCGCAAAACGTGGGGGCCCTCTATTTTGTCGAAGGTCAGTATGTAACGCCGGATGATTCGGCCGCCGGCAACCAGAACAACAATGCATCCTACCGTCCCATCAACGTCCTCGGCGGCGGTAGCAGTTTCACCATCCAACTGGGTGGTCCTACCCAGCGCGAGAGACCTGGTATTCGTGCTTGGGTAGATACCGATCCCACAGTCACCCTGACCAATGTGCAAGTTCCCGGCGACGGGTTGCTCATCCTCGGCGCTAAGGCCACAGACCTTGGCGGAGGCGTCTGGCGCTATGAGTATGCCTTGCAAAACTTGAACAGTCACCGGGCGGTGGGAAGTTTTGGGCTTCCCGTATTCAGCGGCGCGGCCTTCGCAAACATCGGTTTCCACGACGTCGATTCGCACAGCGGTGAGCCATATTCCAATACCGATTGGACGTCGTCAGTGGTGGGGCCGGACATTTCATGGACGACCGAAACGTTTGCCGTCAATCAAAACGCCAACGCCATTCGGTGGGGGACGTTATACAACTTCCGCTTCGACGTGAATGCTCCGCCGGTATCCGGCGATGTCACGATCGGTTTGTTCAGGCCTGGTTCACCAAACTCCGTCATCGCGACCACGATTGTACCGCAGCCCGCTCCTCCCGATTGCAACAACAACGGCATCCTGGATCCGTGCGATATCAGCTGCGCGGCGTTGAACGGAACATGTAATGTTCCAAATTGCGGTCAGATTCCCGACTGCGCCGGCGATGGAGTTCCGGATGCCTGTGAAGCCGACACCGATAACGACAGCGTGGTTGATTCCTGCGACGCCTGTCCCGGATTTGACGACGCGCAGGATGCCGACAGTGACACCGTTCCCGACGGCTGCGATGTTTGTGCGGGTTTCGATGACACGCTCGATGCCGATGGCGATGGCGTGCCCAATGATTGCGACAATTGCGTGACACAGTTCAATCCGTCACAGTCCGACGTGGATTCCGACAACATCGGTGATCCCTGCGATCCGGACCAGTGCGACGCGCAACCTGAAGACGAACATTTTGCGGTCAATCCCGTTTGGTCGGTAGTGAACGCCGGTGCAACTACCGGTAACTGGGTGTGGGGCATTCCCGCACAAGGCGGCGTGCGCCGTGATCCGCCAACCGATTTTGACGGTGGCAGCGCCTGCTATGTAACAGGTAACGGATTTAATGAAGACGTGGACGGCGGCAGTACCCAGCTGCTCAGTGACAATTACCCGATCGCTCCCGGCACCGTCACTCTCACCTATGCGTATTGGATCGGAACCAGCGACACTGCGGGTGGCGATTCGCTGGTGGTAAGTCTTTCCGCCGACGGTGGAACCAACTGGACTCCTGTTCGGGGGTACACCGGCGACGTAGGCGCATGGCTTACGGACAGTGTGGATGTTCGGTCCACCTTCCCGAATGCGGAAACCGTCCGGGTTCGATTCACCGCGACCGATGGCGGCACCGCCACCATCCTGGAAGCGGGCGTCGACGCCGTGGAGATCGCTGTCGATTGCCTGTTTGACTGCACCGGCGGCGGCGTTTGCAACGACAATAACCAGTGTACGACCGACACCTGCAACAACGGTGTTTGCGAATACACCCTCAATTCGCTTCCCTGCGATGATGGCGATGCATGCACGTCCAATGACGTGTGTTTCGACGGAACCTGCAGCGGAGGCGGTCCACCGCCGTGTACCGGAACGGATTGCACCGATTGCAACAACAACGGTATTCGCGACGAGTGCGACGGCCTGCCGGATTGCAACAACAACAATATCCCCGATCAATGCGAATTCGCCGACTGCAACGGCAACAGCGTCAATGACGTGTGCGACATTGCCACCGGAACCAGTGACGACTGTGATGGCGGTCCCATTGGTGTCGAGGCTGGCGGTGCGGCCATTTTCGCGTCGCTGTGTTTTAACTGTCACGCATCCGACGGTTCCGGCGATTTTGGTCCGGACATCCGCAACTACAGCCGCAAGCAAATTTGGACCATGCTGCTCCCGCCCACCACGCACCCCGGCGGAGCGCATCCGGAGTACGGCATGCAGGGCTTCGCCGACTTGGAAGCGTTTCTCGCGCAGGGCGGCAGTCGGGGCCGGCCGGACAACATTCCCGACGAATGCCAGGCGGTTTCCGACTGTGACAGCGATCTGACGTCGGACGCCTGTGAACTCGAAGACGGCACTCAGACGGATACCGATTACGACGGACTTCCGGACAGTTGCTCGCTCGTCGATCCTGTGGTGGCCGACGCCTTCTCGAAGAATCGATATATTTCCTTTGTACCCGGCGATGGATTTGGCACGGGCGGCAGCGGTCCGGTGATTCAGGCGCTGCGCGTGCGGGTCAGCGGATCGGCAACCTGGCAGAAGTGGGTCGGTCCGCCCGATGCGAACAATGTTGCGTCGCTGCAGTGCACGCCGCACTATCGCGATTGGGGTACTGCCATGCTGAATGTCACCGATCTGGATATTCGCACCGCCCGCACCTATTCCGT
>CAZKIN010000048.1:0-4906 GCA_964552515.1 uncultured Phycisphaeraceae bacterium | reverse complement strand
GTACTCGCCTTCGGCGGGGCCAACATCTATCCGTTCAGCAATCCTCAGGATTGTCCGTAAGGCTTCCCGTTGTCCGCACCGGATAAACGTGCCAATTAAATGTCACCAGGGGCGGGTCGAGAGACTCGCCCCTTTTTCATTGTCAAGCTGTGATGTGCGTTGCGATGCGCCCGCCTACGATAGCAGCCGGGCAGCAAGGATGAGAATCAGGGCAAGCAGTGCCGCGCCGATCAGCCCCGCAGCGGCGACAATCACGCGATTCTGGTGTCGCGACTTTTCCACCGCATCCGCGTACGGCGTTCGAGTGAACGAAACCATCGTATACAGCGGCACGTACCAGTCGGGCAGCAGCTTCTGCAGCCACTTTTCCGCTTTCTTTTTATACCGGAACTTCCGGGACCCGGTGTGGTCGCGCATTTCGATGAAATTGTGAATCGCCAGATCGGCAAGCACATTCGTGTTGTCGCGGCGCAACGCTTCAAACCGGGCGAACGCCGTAGTCCAGTCTCCGCGGTGCTGGCCCATGCACTCGTCAAGCACCAGCACATCTTCAAAGGCCGCGTTCGCCCCCTGGCCATAGAACGGAACAATCGCATGCGCCGCATCGCCCAGCAGCAGCACGCGCCCGCCCACCTGCCACGGCGCGCAACGAATCGTGACCAGCGTACCCACCGGATTGCTCAGATAGTCCGTGGTTAGCGTCGGCATCAGCGGGACCGCGTCGGGAAAGTGTTCGCAAAAGAAGCGATTGACTTCCACCTGGTTCTTCAGCGCCGCGAAACTCGGCGTCCCTTCCAGCGGCCAGAAGCACGTACACGTGTAGGACCCGTCATTGTTCGGTAGGGCGATCATCATGTACGACCGCCGCGGCCAGATATGCAGCGCATGTTTCTCCATGCGAAACGCGCCGCCCGGCCCGGCCGGCATGAAGAGCTCCTTATATCCATGCTCTAGGTATTGTTGACTGAAGTTAAAGCGGTCCAGCTTCTGCATCGAACGCCGCACGGCCGAGAACGCCCCATCCACGGACAGCGCAATTCCCTTCGCGGTCTTCGTTGCCTCTCCGCTGTGCGTATGCGCGAACGAACAAATGCCTGTTTCAACATCCACGCCGGTGCACTTCTGTTGAAAGTGCATCCGCACGCTTCCATACCGGGAAGCAGCCTTGAGCAGAGCGATATTCAGTTCGCCGCGCGACACCGAATAAATGCACTGCGAGTCATCCCGGCCATAGGGCTGATACGCAATCTCGCCGCTCGGGGAATGAATCATCCGCCCGCGCATCGCCACCGCAATCCGCAGGATCTCGTCCTTCAGGCCGATCCGATCCAGTGCCGCCAGCCCGCGATGGGAAATGGCCAGGTTGATCGACCGCCCACCCGTATATCCCGCAACCCGCATGTCGTCGCGCAGCTCATACAGGTTAACTTCGTGCCCCGCCTTCCCGAGGTAACAGGCGAGCAGCGCGCCCCCGAGTCCGCCGCCGACAATGGTGAATGTGGAACTTGCACTCATGCGCCGCTTATTCTATCGCATCCGCGGCATCAGGCATCTGCCTCGAAGATGGTTAAGGCAGGTATGGAAGGGCACGACTGAGCGCCTGGTCTGGCCAAAGAAAAACGCCCCGTCGATGATTCGACGGGGCGTTTGAAATTCAATCCTATCTTCGTGGGGATTCTTAATGGTTACGACCGACGACGCGAGGCGATCAAACCGCCAATGGCGAGCAACGCCAAAGTAGCGGGTTCCGGCACAATCGCGCCGATTGCTTCAGTGGTCGGGGAGTCGAATGCCAGAGTGGTACCCGCTCCATCGGTGAACCAATTGCCAAACACCAAGGTGATGATGTTGCCGGCAAACGGCGGTGCAGAACCGAAATCCATGTCAAACGATCCGCCCGTCGTACCTTCGAAAATCCCGTCGCCGCCGGATGAATCCGGGCCGAAGTTCATAATCTGTCCGACGAAATTGGCTGAGCCCGTAATGTTCAACCACTCTCCGGTGAGATCACCACTAAAGATGTCACCATCGGCATCGGTGAACGTGATCGTACCGGCACCGGTCGCGGTGGTATCGGTGATGCTGGAAACCGTCATCCCGATATTAAACGCGGCGGAATTCGGGCCGAAGAACGCATCGCCGACGACAGGAATCAAGCGAGTCAACTCGCCGTCACTGTTGTCGTCGTCGTTAATCATCAGCGTGCTGGTGCCATCGAACTGGCTCAGCAAATCGCTAAAGGAAAACGACATCAAATCGGCCGCCTGCACCGAACCGGAACCCAGTGCCAACGCCGCCAATAAACCCAATACACCATTTCTCGAACGCATCTTCTTTTCCTCCGTTGACCAATTTCCCCACGGGTCAACCGACAACTCACTGCGCGGACTTCTCACAAGCACCCCGCGCTACTCCCTTACTATATCACGTCGCGTTTCGTTCTACCAGCCCTTTTCGCGGTTTTTTTGATACTTTTATTCTCCGGAAACCGCTATGAAACACGGGAAAACCACCATGCCGATAGGGCGTTTTTGCCCCTAAATCACGACCGTCCGATAAAAGCTTGTTTTTCTTCCATTGAGTACGTTATACCGCTTCACTTCAAGCCGCATTACTTCACGCGCGTATACACAATTTCCATCACCTTGGCTTCCTTGCCGCCCGTGGGAGTTTCGAACATCACGAAAGTGTGCTGGTCCGGGCTGTCGATTTTCAAAGTTGAACGGGTCTTTTTCGGCTTGCCGGTCTCCGGATCATCCATCGTGCCCATCATGGTGATGACCTTCGTGGCCGGATCTTGCGTGCCCTCCGACAAGTAAATGGCCGTTCCCATGTTGTCGATCCACGTGCTGACGAACTTGTTGCGGATGTTGTCGAAGCCGAAAGTCTCCAGTCCTTCGAACGGCATCCCCATCATGTCGCCCTTCATCGTACGCTGCAGGAAGCGCCCGCCCATGATCATGCTGCCGTCGATCGCGCTTTCGGTCGACATCGGTTCGGTGTCCGGCATCATCCAGAACTTGTTGGCCGATTTCCACTTGCCAGAAAGCGTGGCGATCATCTTGTGATTCTCACCGACCGCACCTGCCTTCGCCCAGGCTTCTTCCGTTGCCGCACTTGGACCGCCCGCCTTCGCGTCTTCCGGCTTGCCCGCGCTCTTCGGATCCGCCTTCTCGGCCTTCTTTTCTCCGGCTTTTTCCGCCTGCTTTTCCGGCGCCTTCGGTTTGTCTTGCGCGAACGCCATCGTTCCGCCCAGTGCCACACCGGAAATCAACGCCAACACTGCCAACTTCTTCACCAACATAACATCCGCCCTTTCAACAGTTCGCCACACCGCGCGGACACCCGCCCGATGCTTGACTACTAACACTACACTAACACACGAGACTCGAAACGCAAGAGGATGGCCACAAAATCACAGGCTGCCGATTGGACACTGGGGACGCCCTATCTTACAACGCGGTCATGAAACTGGTGCGAAGGCTTCGTTGGTTTTGTCGATGAAAGATAGTGGATCAGGCCCATCGCACGGCCCATCCTTAAAAACGGGCGATCTCAACGTGAAGGCCACGCAGAAATGTGACCATAAAGCTATGTCAATTCGTAACTTATGTCTGTTTTTGGCCGGGCCGTCGCGCCACCGCCAGCGCCACCGACCGCCGCCCCAGCGCCGCCACCCGCAACCCGGCGTATTCCAACGTCTGGCAGCGAGTCTGTTAGCCGTCACTTTCGCCCTTGTTGGCTGCAGTCCGGATTTCTTCACCCGCCTCAACATCAACATCCAGCGCGAAGTGCTTATCGCCGGCGCGGCCAGCGAGTGCGGCCCGATTGAAGTAGGTGTCCTCGTCCCCGACTGCCCGGTGCTCGGCGCCTGTTTCACTTCCGCCTGCATGGGCCACAACCTCTGCTATGGAACCTGCGGCATCGACCGCAAGACCTGCGACGAACAGTTCTTCCAGGACCTCATCGCCGTCTGCAACGATGGCTTTTCCATTACCGACCCCGGCTACACCAACTGCCGTTACTTCGCCCTGACCTATTGGGCGGCCGTCGCGCAGCTCGGCGATGAGGCCTTCAACGTCACGCAGCAGGGAGTCTGCGGCATGCCGCCGCCGCCGGATGTGCAGATGGGCTCGTGCTGTGCGCCGGGGGTGCCGCCGGTATGTGCCAGTGATATGGCATTCGTCGATTGCCCGGCGGCCGACGTCTTCATCCCGCAGTTCACCTGCGAAGAAATTGATACGCTGCTCGGTGGTTGTCCCGTGCCCGCCAATGATACTTGTGCCGATCGCCTGCCCATTTGTTCCGATGTCGCGCCGACGGCGGGCCTCGGCCGCTGCGCGGGGGAAGTCGAACTGGAGCGCGGCGGCGGCGTGTGCGACCTTTCCGCGCAAGACTGTCCCAACGGCCAGGCGTGCCTGCCGGTGGCGGGTGAGGTGATTCGCTGCCGCGTACAGGCGGATAACCGCCTCGCCACCAGCGATGGCCCGGCCGCGGGCGGCGCGTGCGAGACTTCCGGCGTGGACAGCTTCCAGGCCGACGTGTGGTATGAATACGTTCCGCCCTGCGCCGGGACGCTTACCATCCGCATGTGCGAAGAAATTACGTATGACTCGATGGTAGCAGTGTATGGCACCCAGGTTCCGGCCGAGGCGTGTGCCTGCCCCACCGACAATGCGAACCTGCTGGAATGCAACGACGATTTCTGCTCGATTGCGCAGTCCACTTCCGGCATCACCCTCGAGCGCGTGGTGGGGGGCGCCTGCTATCTCATCCGCCTCGGCGGCTGGTCCCGCGACGGCACTTTCGAAGATGCGCAGCGCGCCCGCAGTACGCTGGACATCGGCGTGATCTGCGATGAACCGCGGATGGACGAAGGCCGGGTGAAGTAGTAGCGGCTGCGAGA
>CAZKIN010000047.1:18660-20002 GCA_964552515.1 uncultured Phycisphaeraceae bacterium | reverse complement strand
GGCGGGATGTGTCCGGAGTGCGGACATGCCATTGATGAGGCACTGCGTGGGGACTTGCTGCGCTTTGCCAATCCGGATTGGCTGCGGAAGCTGCGGCTGGGGATCGCGCTGCAACTGTGGGGAATCGGGCTGGGCATCATATTGGGGGCCATCGGCGGCGGGCTGGTGGCGGGAGGGGTCATCGGACCGCAGTTCATCCCGTGGGTGCAGTTCATTGGAATTGCCATCGGGCTTTGGGGTACGTTTGCGCTTACGACGCGCGAGCCGCGCGAGGCACTGCAGGACGAGGGCGCTTCCGTTCGGACGGCGCTGCGGACCACGGCTTGTCTGACCCCGGTTGCCCACATGATGCACATTTGTGCGGACCTGATTCCCGACGTGGCGTTGCAGGTGGCCGGGATCGTGGGAATCTTTGTGGGACCTCTGCAAAACGTCCTCTTTCTCGTGTACTTGCGACGATTGGCGGCGCGGGTTCCTGATGACAAGCTCTTTCGATCGTCCAGCCGTCTGATCTACGTGGGAGCCGCGTGTTATGGATTGTTTGCCGCTGCGGGGGCATACATGTTTGTCCAGTTCAATGCGGCTGCCCTACCGCCACCCGGCGCTGCTCCCGCTGGTCCGCCGGCGTTGTCCATTGTTCTTGGCGCAGCCATGGGCGTCCTGGGGCTGGTGCTGCTCGTTCTTTTTCTCTGGTATGTGCGCCTGCTGAGCAAGTATCGCAAGGTGCTGGCGGAGCAGGTCCGGCTGGCGGAAGGGGCGATGGTGTGAATGACGAAGAGATCTGTTTTCTAAGTTGGTCCCAGCAGTGTATCCAATGTACTTCGGTCAGCTTCGAACTCACTAATACCATAGTTCCAAGTGACTTCGTGTTGTCCCAACCATTGCTCGGCCTCGTACTTGGTGGCAAACCCCAAAGCAGCGGCCAAATCACCCACCGAAAGCCGTCCGCCACGATAGTTTTCGATCAAGAATGCATTTCTGGCAATTTCATCCAAGTTGCCAAGCTCGTGACGCAACTCCGCTTCGATTTCCTGTGGTAGGCTGAAGCTGATACTCATGACCAAGACTCACTTTCCACGAAAAGCCTAGCACGCTTGCCGCTATGAGTCCAGACGAATGGTCGAATGGGCCACCAGATGGGCCATGCCTTTGTCGATTACACAAACTTCAGCTTGGTGGCCGCCACGAAGCACATCTTGAGCAGCATCCAGCCATGGCGGAAGCGTGAGATGTTGGTTTCGCCGTAAGTGCGTGCCGCGTAATGCACGGGGAGGTCGATGATCTTCATGCCCAGTTTGGCCGCTCCGAAGAGCAGGTCGAAATCGCCGAAGGGGTCGAAGTC
>CAZKIN010000047.1:15632-18560 GCA_964552515.1 uncultured Phycisphaeraceae bacterium | reverse complement strand
TGCCCAGTTTGGCCGCTCCGAAGAGCAGGTCGAAATCGCCGAAGGGGTCGAAGTCACCGAAGTGCGCCCGGTTTTTCGCGATGCGTTCATAGTCGCAGCGGTGCAGCACTTTGGTACCGCAGAGCGTGTCACGGAAACGCTGTGAAAGAAGATAGGTGAAGATGCCGCCGAACGTCTTGTTGGCAAGGAGATTGAGGAAGCGCATGGCCCGCTTGTCCATCAGGTAGACCATGCGCGAGCCGTTGATGAACTCACCCTTACCGTCGGCGAGCGCGCTGAAAAAGGCGGGCAGTTCTTCCGGAGGCACGCCGAGGTCCGCATCGAAGATCATCAGCACTTCGCCGGTGGCGGCCGCGAAACCCTTGCGCACGGCATCGCCCTTGCCCTTGCCATCCTGACGCATGCATGACAGTTGGAACGGACCGCCATATTCGGCCACGGCGCGCTGGATGACGTCCCACGTGTCGTCGCGGCTGCCGCCTTCGACGAAGATTACTTCCTGCCGGGGCGCTACGGCGGGGAGTCGTTCGATGATCGCGGCGATGTGGCCGGACTCGTTGCGCGCGGGGACGATGATGGACACGCTTTCCGGTTTCCGCCGCGGCGCGCCGGTCGGTTCGAGCGGCCGCGCGACGAGGATGTAATTCAATCCCAGGTGATGCAGCAGCGGCAGATTCCCGATCCAGCGGTTGACCGCATTGGAGAACAGCGGGATGCGCACCGGCAGCAGTGTCAAACCGATGGCACGAATCGTTTCAAAGCCGGCCAGGGACAGCAGGTGTTCCACTTCGTCCGAAGGAATCCAGTTGACTTCAGGCGTGGGGCGCTTCATGCCCAGCCACTCGGCGAGTTTCAGCATCGGCTGCCAGAGGCGGTTGTCATGGGCGATGATCAGTCGTGTACGCGCGTGGCAAACTTTGCGCAAGGCGGAGAAGAGCGCGACCAGGTCGTGAATCTCACCAAGAGTCTGCGAGATAATGATGTAGTCAAACGTATCAGCAAAGGTGGCCACGTCTTCGGCGGCGAGCTGGTGGAAGCGGTAATGCGGGTGCCGCTGCCTGGCTTCGCGCACCATGGCCGCGCTGACGTCCACGCCGACGCCGACGGACGGCTGTAGTGCCGCTAACATGTCACCGGCACCGCAGCCGAGGTCCAGCACGCGCGCCCCGGGCGGCACAAGTTGCGCGATGCGCTGTTTCAATCGCTCGTAATAGTAGTGGGAACGCAGGTAACGCGGGTCGTCGTGCAGGCGGTCATAGAAGGCGGCGAGCGCCAGGCGGTGGCGGGTGGCGGGTGGGTGTGCGGTGGCGGCGCCGGGGGTGGTGAGACTCCGCACCGGTGCCTGTTGAATGTCGCATGCTGTAACGGTGGAATTCATCGCTGCATGGGTTATCGGTAGGGGGGCCGGGCAACTTATTGGCCCTGCCGGTCATGAAGGTGCGCCGGCAAACGCCCGATAAACCTGCGTGAATGGGACAGTTATCCATGCCTCGCCAGCGGCCGATGCCGGGCCGCATGCGCAGTCGGAAGTTCGTACTGATCAGTCGGCCATGATTGGTTGGTTGATGCTTTGTGTCAGCAGCCTGACTGTCTATCTTTGCGCATCGCACGCCGTGCGTGAGTTCTTTCGCGAAGCCGTTCGGCTTTGGGACAAGATATAGCCCCCGGAGAGCGCTTTGGTGTCCCTGTTCTGTCTAGCGATTCTCATGGTCGCCTGGCTGGCGACCTGGAAATGGGCGAATTCGCTGTGCCGTACCTGGGGCATTGATGGCCCAATCGAACGTGCCGTACTCGCGGCCATTGTTCCGGCGGCTGCACTTCTTGCTGCGGTGCACCTTTTGGCGCTGGTCGCACTGTTTTTCACTGTCCCGGTCGTGACGCTCGGTGGAACAACCGTTCTTTTTTGCCTGATTGTCCTGTGTCTCGTGCTTCTCATCGGAGTTAGTTCACCACCCCGAAGGCCGACGCCAGATGCCGGTTCATCATCTGGTGCAGCAGATGCCGGTTTAGTTTCGCCGCTTCGCTGGTCGGTCGCGATCGTCGCGGGAACGTACGCGCTCTTTGGTATCGAAGCATTGACCCGCTTTCCCACCGGCTACGACGGACTGAAGTACCATCTGCCGGTTGCGTTGAACTGGGTGCGCAGCGGTAAGTTGGATCTGGTTTTCGGTGACATTTACTATTCGCTCCCCGAGAACGGGATGGTCGTGCCATTCATTCTCGCCTCGGCGGGATGGGAACGCGCACTATCGGTTTTCAACATTCCTAATGGCCTCATCGTGCTGGGATGTGTCTATGGTCTGGCACGAGCCATTGGTGCCGGGACGATTGGCGCCGTCGCGGCCACCTGTGTCGCCGGTAGTATACCGCTGGTACTGTTCCAAACTTTCTCCAGTTACATAGATGTCTATGGCGCGGCCGCGTGGATGTCAGCATTGCTCGCGCTGGTCTGGGCATGGCGCGTGCACGACCTGCGGGCTCGGCGCGGATTGCTCATTCTCGCGGGGTTGGCCGCGGGAATCGCGCTGGGGTCAAAATCAACGTACCTGATTCACGTTGCGCTGCTGGTGCCGATCGCAGGCTGGATCGGGCACACCGCCCATGCGCGATTGAAATTGGAAACGATGGAGGGTTGCGGGGCGATACGCCCATGCCACATCATGGCACGAACAGCGCGCATCGAAGCCATTCATGCCGTGGGCCTGTTTGGACTTGCAGTGCTGGTATGTTCTTCCTTTTGGTTCATCCGCGCGGCTGTGCAGACCGGAAATCCACTCTACCCGTTTGGGATTACGATTGGCGGAACGGAGATCCTCGCAGGTTTCAATGCCGCGGACCATGTTCCCGCCCGTTCCTGGTCGCGCAAGTTGGCAATGTGGCTTTCATATCCCTGGCGTGAAACCAACTATGCCGGAACAGGCTATGACT
>CAZKIN010000047.1:2050-15532 GCA_964552515.1 uncultured Phycisphaeraceae bacterium | reverse complement strand
ATGTGGCTTTCATATCCCTGGCGTGAAACCAACTATGCCGGAACAGGCTATGACTACGGCGTAAACAATGGACTCGGTGCGGCCTATGGTGCCTTGGTGCCGGTGGCGATTCTTTACGTCATGCTGCGCGGCTGGGTTGCGGGTGGTGGCCAAGGCCGAGGTTCGTGGATACGCATTTTCCTGCTGCTGACCATCGGCGCACCAATTCTGGTGATGACCGCATTCACCGAGGTCCTGCGTTACACTTTTCCACTGCTGCTTGTGGGGGTGGTGCTGACGGCGCTGCTGGTGGATCGTCTGCACGGGGCGTTTCCCGCTGCGACGCGACGGATGTTGACCGTAGCGCTGGGTGTGACGTGCGTGATTGCACTGCTTGCTCCGGCGCGGGCGCTGGCGGGGAAATGGCGCGATGGGTCGTGGGAGCGCGAGTGGCAATATCAAATACCGAAGGTGGTGAACGACTGGCCGGTGGGATCGCGCGTGCTGTATGTCGGTCCGCCCGATCTTATTTACCCCTTGATGGGCGCGAACTTCCGACACGAAGTGATTCATGAAAACGTGTGGCGTGCGCGATATGGAAATGACGCGGTCGACCGGGCGGCGCTGGAACGCGCAGGGATTGGTTTTGTCATTCTGCGCGACGAGTGGCCCGCCGATTGGGGACTAGGTCCGCCGGGTGAATTGATTTTTGACGACACACACGATCGCGCGCTACCCACGACGGCCATCACGAGAATCTACACGCGGTCAACACAGAGTTCACGTCAACATTCGGACGCGGGCCGGCAAACGACCAATGAACAGTGCCGGCACTTCGCGACAGAGCCGTGATTATCGGGTTCGATCGAAATCCAAGTCCGCATATCCATTCCACGATTGATTTTCAGCGAAAACAGTCTGAAGCGTTTGCACTTTCCTGATTTGTATTCGAAGTTTGAACTGTTCCTTCGCATTACTCGCAGGGACATCGCCCTCGAACAGATCGGGGCAAGGAAGAGGGAAAAGGAGATGGGCAATGAACGCGCTGATTAAGAGAGCTTGTGCCTTCCTGAAGTCCGAGGATGGTCCCACGGCCACAGAATACGCGGTATTGCTCGCGCTGATCGCCGTCGGCGTTATCGCGACGCTGGCGAATTTCGGCACGCATGTCAATGACATGTATGTGACCATCGCCGGTTCCGTAGGACAACTGTAAGCGGCGCACCCGCTACGAGCCCCTTTTCGGGGTTTCGCAACGTTGTCGCGGTAGTGGTTGGATGGTTCAAGGAAAAACTTTCAACATCGCTGGCCGCTGAGGCGGGCGTATCGTACGTTGCAAGTGTAAGGACGCGGCAGTCGACGGGGAGGCGGGAGGAAGCGTCAAGTCAGGACATACTCCCCCCTCGCGCATCGAAGGCACGCGATCCAGAGTGTAGTGACGGATATCTGTCACACACTCGCCAGTTCATGAGCGTTTTGTCTGCTCGGTACCCTCAGGAGGTTCGAGTTTTCTGACGGAAGGGGCGGTTCCGAATATCGGGACGGCACGGCCTTCCAAGCAAAGCAGGGTCGTTTCATGCGGCCCCCTGTAGGAGAGGAGATTACTCTGATGTCGAATTTCGTGAACAATGTCAAGCGTTTTCTGAAGTCTGAGGATGGCCCGACGGCGACCGAGTACGCGGTTATGTTGGCGCTGATTATTGTGGCCTGCATCGCAACGGTGCAGAGCCTCGGTGGCAGCGTTGAAGCCATCTTCAGCGATGTGGACACTTCGCTCCAGGCGATGTAATCGCCTGAAGCGCACGGCGACGGGCGGCGCGCCTCAGCGCGCGGCGGTTGTTGCCGGTGCCAAGCGGACTATTGCGGCTGGTGGACGCTGCCGGGGGGCGGCGTCCACCACCGCGGTCTGCGCAACGCAGCGGGGGGAAGCGGGAAAGAGGCAGCGGTGACGGTCGGCGTGGCGAGGTCGCGGAGCGGTCCGCGTCGCCCTTTGCGACCGGGTCCACTACACGGAGTGTGACATGGGTACTGGCTTTTGGACCTTAACCTGCGCGATCCTCATTCCCGGAATCCTCTGGGCTTCCTGGATTGATTATGCCGAACGGCGGGTGCCGAACTGGCTTAACCTGGCGCTGATCATCATCGGATTCTGCGTGCAGGGCTTCTATTTCGGAACCGGCGGCGTCGGCACGGGTTTCCTCGGAATGCTCACCGGATTCGGATTGCTCATCGTGCCGTGGATGATGCACGGCATGGGTGCCGGTGATGTGAAGTTGATGGCGGCGATCGGCGTCTGGCTCGGGCCGGCGCTGACGTTTTATTCGTTTGCGCTCGGCGCCACCATCGGCGCCATCACGGCCATGGTGATGATCGTCTCCACCGGACGCTTTCGCATGGCCTGCGCAAACATGAACGTGATCCTGCACAAAGTGACGAACCGCAGCCTGACATTTACGGAGTACGGTTCGGCCAAGAGCTTTGGTACGACGTCGCAACTGTTGCCCTATGGCGTACCGCTTACCGCGGGAACGCTGATCATCCTGGGCGCTAAGATGTTCGGTTGGTGGGGGATCTAACTATGACATGGACATGGATCAAACGAGGTCGTGGCAAGGCGGATAGACGCCGCGCCGGCGCAATTGTTGAGTTCGCCGTGGTGCTGCCGCTGCTGCTGACCATCCTCTTCGGAATCATCGAATACGGCTACGTCTTCATGGTTCGACAGACGCTGCAGCACGCGGCGCGCGAAGGGTGCAGGCTGGCGGTGCTGCAGACATCGGTGTCACCGTATACCAATGTGACCGCACGGGTGGATGAAGTCATGACCGCCGCACATCTCAGCGGCTACACGACGAACCTGACCCACGCCAGTGTCGCCGATCCGACTGAGACAGTGTCCGTGTCGATTCCGTATTCGGCCGTTTCGCTGGTCGGCGGGTTCTTTGGTACGGCCAGCTACGACTTGACTGGGAACTGCAGCATGCGCAAGGAAGGCTTCGACGACGAGTCGTGAGCCGGGCTCTCGCGCGGGCAGAGTCAGCTTGGGGGACCGGCAGAGCGACCGGTCTGACGGGACGCAGCGATAACTTGCGGTTTGGGCGTTCCACGTGCGACTTAGGGGCAATCACGGGCGGAACGGATGACGCCCGGCTAACACCGAAAGGTGGCGGCTTAAGCGATTGACGAAACAAAGAGGGAAGCCGTTGTGCTTCCCTTCTTTCTTGCGCGAATATTGCGCAGGCGTCGTCCCGAGGCCGCGAAGCGGTGTCCGCCTATGACCAGTCATTTAATTTGCGCGCTTAGATGAAACGAAGGGCACAACCTTCCGATAAGCCGAATGATCGATGAGACGGTCCCAAGGAGACCGCCGATGCCGGCATGGGGTCCGGCCACCGGGCGCACGCGATGCGGGCCCGCAGTAACGATCGTTTGGGAGATGAGGACAAACCATGAAGGGCAAAGCGATCATTCCGCTGGTACTCGGCCTGGGGGTAGGACTTCTTGCCGTGAAGATGCTGGTCGACACGCTCAAGAAGGCCAAGGCGTCCGGCACGGAACAACGCATGGTCACCGTCGTCCGCGCCAAGCAGGACATCGGTGAGTTTCAGGAAATCACGAAAGACCTTGTTGAACAGATTGAAATCGCGGACAGCAAGCTGATTCCGGTAACGGAACGCATGGCCACCGCCGAGGAAGTCATCGGTCGCGTGACCGGCAAGTCGATCCCGCAGCAATCACCGATCCTCAAGTCGATGCTTGCTCCGGAAGGCACCGAGTCTGGCATGTCCGGCCGCATCGAGCCGGGCTTCCGCGCCGTATCCGTGAAGATCGACGAAGCATCCGCCGTCGCCTACCAGGTCAAGCCGGGCGACTGGGTGGATGTCATCGTCGTCATGGACATTCAGTCCAACAATCGCAAGAGCGGCGGCAGCAAGAAACAGACCATTGCTGAAGTCATTCTCCAGAAGGTACAGGTCGGCGCCATCGGTCAAATGACCGGCGGTGGTGCGTCAGGCACACCGGACGCAAAGGTCAAGCCGGCGAAGTCCGCCACTTTGATCGTTCGAGAAGAAGACGTGGCCAAGCTGCATCTCGCCGGAACCAAGGGCAAGATCACGCTCGCCATGCGCGGCGCCGACGACTCCGTCGCAACCACGCCGATCATCGCGCGGGAAAGCGAAGTCTTCTCTTACAATCGCGACCAGGAGGAAGAGGAAGAGAAGCCCGTGGTACCCACGCCACCCGTCGCTACCAAGACCGACCTCTTCGCCAACATGTTCAAGCCGAAGGCGCCCGAAGAACCAGTCGGCGTCACTGTCTATCACGGTTCGAATACCGGCGCGTTCAAGGTTGAGCAGTTCCTGTTCGAGAACAACCACTCGCGCAATCTGCTCAATATTTCCGACGGCCCCGGCAGTCGCGCCGCTTCGCTATTCGGCGGTGCAACCCGTTCGAAGACGCAGGAGCCCGTCGCGCCGTCAAAGCCAATGAGCGTGGATACTCCGGCCCCAACCACGCCGGATGACACAACGCCTCCGCCTCCGCCGACTCCCGCAGAGGACGAAAGCGCCAGCGATTCCGAAAACGAAACCATCAACGAAGGGTAAAACGTACAACCAGCCGGCGGTCCTTCGACGCCGGCTTTTTTCCGAGTGAATAGGTCCGATATTCAGCAAACAGACCCATAATGAGTGGGTTCACCAGGGAAGAAAGGGAAATCATGACCGGAGCAACTGCAATGAGAACCGGCAACAAGTGCATGTTGAGTTTCGCAGCGGCCGTGGCGCTCTTTGCCGCAGCACCGATGGCTACCGCTCAGGACGGCGCGTTCACCGCCACGGTGATCGAATCCACGCCCACGTCACAGGCGATCAGCGTGCCGCTGAATCGCAGTGTGATTGTCCGCACCAGCGTGGACGTGGCCCGGGCCGACGTCATTGCCGGGAACATCGCCAACGTGCAGGCGGTCAGCGCGCGGGAACTGCTGATTACCGGTCGCGGCTTCGGCAACACGAACGTCGTGCTCTGGGATAAGAACGACAAACAGCACGTGCTCGACATTGCCGTCGAAGTCGACTTGAAGACCCTCAACGACGCGCTCAAGTCCGTCGATCCCCAATCGCGCAACGTCTCCGCCCGTTCGGTCATGGGCAACATCATCCTGACCGGTACCGTCTCCAGCGCCGAGCGCGCCAAGCGCATCGTAGAGCTGGCGAGTATCATGGCCCCGCAAAATACGGGCGGCTTGCCGATGGTGCAGAACCACCTCGACGTCGCCGGCGAGCAACAGGTTCTTCTGAAATGTGTCGTAGCCGAAGTGAACCGTCGCGCGACCCGCGAACTGGGCATCAACGGATTCCTGGCAGGCGATGATTTCGCAGATGCTTTCCTAGTAAACCAGCTTGGCGGCATCAACCCCGCCAACATCGGGGCGGCCGCCGATGCAGCGGCGACGGGAACCATTCCGTTCCTCACCGGTCCAGACGGCATTCCGCTGCTGGAAGCTTCGACGCTGTCGCTCGGCTTCCCGCGCGTTCAGATGCAGCTCTTCATCCGGGCGATGGCGGACAATCAGTTGGCCAGCGTTCTGGCCGAACCGAATCTCGTTGCCATCAGCGGTGAAACCGCCAGCTTCCTCGCCGGTGGTGAGTTCCCGATTCCGGTTCCCCAGGGCAATCAGCAGGTAACCATTCAGTTCCGCGAATTCGGTGTGCGCCTGAACTTCACTCCGGTGGTCAAAGCGCATCAGCGCATTCGCCTCCGCGTCGCGCCGGAAGTATCGGAACTCGACTTCGCCAGTGCGGTGCAGATCGAAGGTTTCGTGGTTCCAGGCTTGACCTCGCGTGCCACGGAAACCACCGTCGAAGTGGGTAATGGCCAGACCATTGCGATTGCCGGATTGCTGAACGAACAGGTTCGCGGACTTGCGTCGCGCATTCCCGGTCTTGGTGACCTGCCCGTACTCGGCGCACTGTTCCGATCCACCAACTTTCAGCGCTCACTCAGTGAACTCGTCATTCTGGTAACCCCCGAAGTGGTGGCTCCGTTGGACGCCCACCAGGTGCCCAGGCTTCCCAACGACGGACTTATGGGCCCCAACGATTTCGAACTCTATATGTTAGGTTTGCTAGAAGGACAGGAGCGCGCGGACGGTTCCACACCGTCGGCGAATCCTGCGCCGTCGACTCCGCCCAACCCGGCCACGGGACGTCCCACCGCCGGTGCGTCGGTTGTCGCCGAAACGCAGGGTAACGCGCTCCATGGTCCGTGGGGTTACTCAACCACGCCAAGCGCGCGGTGATCACACACCGCAACACGCGCAACGCCCCGATGGGAGGCGACGCTGGCGCGTGCGGGACCGGTCAATTCGGTCCGCCACTTAGGTAGGGAAGTACGCAGCAGGGGAGGGAAGAGGCCATGCAAGTGAAACAACGGTCGAAATACGACCCGCGCCACCGGCGCGCTGTCGTGGCGATCCAGGTCGCGGTCTTTGCGGTGATCCTTGTCGGGTTCGCCGCGCTGACCCTCGACATCGGTGCGATGTACAACACCAGATCGGATTTGCAGCGCACCGCGGATGCCGCCGCGCTCGCCGCCGCCGCCCGGTTGTCGCAGTACGAAGACGGCAGTCCGATCGAACTCGCCCGACAGGTCGCCCAGGAGTTCACCGAAAAAAATAAGGTTTTCGGACACTCCATGACGCTCGACCCGAATTCCGACGTCACCTTCGGACGCGCGAATTATGATGCGTCGAACAACACTTATTCGTTCACTCCGACGGAACTGATGCCCGACGCCGTGGAAGTCCGCGTGCGCCACACCAGCGACTCCGTGAATGGTTCGGTCTCTCTGTACTTCGCACGTGTCTTTGGAATCACCGAAACCCAGATGTCCGCCTCGGCGCTGGCCATCATGGTTCCGCGTGATATCGCGATCGTCGCTGACCTTTCTGCGTCACACTCCGACGACAGTGAGCTCTACCACTATCCCTTGACCGAGATCAACCTGTTCGACGTGTGGAATGCACTGCCCGGCGGCGCGGACGATATTTCCGCGTGCGCGGGCGTCAGTTGTAGCGCGGGCCAGGTCTGTGTTGGTGGATCCTGCACCGCAACCGGTCCCGGCGCACAGGCCGGACCCACCTGGGGCTACATGGATCAGTTGGGATTTGGTACCCAGACCGTCGGCCCCGGCTACAGCCCCGCCGCCGATCCGGGTCTGCTTTACTTGCCTTACAACGTGAACTGGACCAATGCGCAGCTCACCGCCGCATTGACCGCGCAGGGCTATAACGCCACCGAACGCACGGCCATCATGAGCAAGACGCAGGACGCTTCGGGTTACTGGCCCTATCGCGCTGCCGTGGCACTCGGCCTCGCGGAATGGAACAGCGGAATCCCCGGCGGACGCTGGTCGCTCAATGGCGGAGCAGCGGGCAACAACAACAGCACCATCGGCAGCAACGAGCTGAACTGGACCGAGACCATCCTCAGCAACAACACCTCGGCCTCCAGCACCATCTGGCTCGACTATATCAACAACTACATGAACAAGACCTGGACTTACATGTACGCGGCGGACTCCAGCTTCCGCTATCGTTTCGGCGTTAAGACGTTCACTAACTATCTCATGGAACGTCGGGTGCAGAACAGCCTCACACCGGAACTGGCCAACACACCGCATCAGCCGATGCAGGCCGTCAAGGATGCCGTCGATTACATGTCGCATCTCATTGACGACATGGACTCCGACGACCAATTGTCCCTTGAGATTTATGGGACGACTTCGCGGCACGAAGTGGACCTCTCCCACGATGCCCTCCAAGTCGGAACGCGCATGCTCCAGATGCAGGCCGGTCACTACAACGGCTGGACCAACACCGGCGCGGGCATTTATGAAGGCATCACGGAGTTGACCGGGGCGCGCGGTCGTGCTTCCGCCAAGAAGGTCATCGTGCTGCTTACCGACGGTAATGCGAATTGCGACGCCGGCAACAATTGCGGCTCAACCGAGGACGACATTCTTATCGGAAATCAGTACGCCCTCGACGCCGCCACCGATGCCGCGGCCGCAGGCATACGTATTATCGCCGTTAGCGTGGGCGCGGATGCGAACACCGCACTCATGCAACAGATTGCCGATATAACCAGCGGCGAGCATTTTTACGCCAGCGGAACGATTGACGAGTACAGCGCACAGTTGCGCGACATCTTCGAGCGCATAGGTGGAAACCGCCAGGTGGAGTTGATCCGCTAGGCCGAGGATGCGAAGGGATTCTTACGCCGCGGGAGACGGGGGGCCAGGCAACTTGTCTGCTCCGTTTCTTGCGACAACAACCGCTGGCAGCGCCGGGGAGTGCGGCGACGGCTGATGGCACAAGACGTCCGTTTCATCATCTTCAACGGGGAGGAGCAGCAGGCGACATCGCTTCGCGCGCTGCTCCTTTCCTTTGGCGGCGCGAAGATCGTCGCCGAGGTGGACGAAGCCGCACTGCTCCCGCAGGCGGTTCGCCAGTTCCCCGTCGATATTGTGCTCATCAACCTGGACCCCGTCCCGGACGCGGTCCTGCCCGTGATTGCCGAAATGCACGCGGCGTCGCCGAATGTCACGGTCTTCGCCACGTCCCAGTCGTCCGAGGGACCGCTCATTCTCAAGGTCATGCGGGCCGGCGTGCGCGAGTTCCTGCCCAAGCCCATGGATCCTGCGCAGCTCGCAGAAGCCATCGAAAAAGTCGTCGGTCAACGCACCGAAGACGTTCGCATGGGCAAGCTCATCACCGTCCTCGGTGCGGCCGGGGGAGTCGGCGCAACCACTATCGCCACCAATCTTGCCGTTGAACTCGCCTCCATCGACAACAACCGCGTGACCATCGTTGACCTCGACTACCGGTTTGGACAGGTGGCCACCCTTTTTGACATTGAACCGACCTATACCCTGGCAGATTTGTGCAACTCGCCCGAAGCGCTTGAAGCCCAGGTCATTGAACGCGCCCTGGTCAAGCATCCCAGCGGACTGCACATCCTCAGCCGGCCCAACAGCTTTGCACAGGCGGACACCATCACGGCCGCTTCATGCGTCGGACTGCTCTCGAACTTGCTGCAATTCAATGACTATGTCATTGCCGACGGCCCCAACCGTTCCGACCTCTCCGCGAAATCCGTTCTTGACCTCGCCGATGTGACGTTGCTCGTTACGCAGTTGTTGGTGCCTACGGTTCGCAATGCGGCGCGCATACTCGAGGCGATGCGCGAAGGTGGCTTTAATCTCGATCGCATCAAGCTCATCTGCAATCGGGCTGGTCGCGAGTCGGTGACCCTCTCCGTCGATGATGTCGCCGAAACGCTCAGCCTGGAGCCCTTCGCCGCGATACCGGACGATTGGCCCACCGTCAGCGGTGCGATAAATCTCGGCGAAACACTCAAGAATTACGGTCCGAAAAGCAAAGTTCGTCAGGCCATTACGGAAATCGCCGAGCGACTCCACAAACCGGATCCGGGGTCCGATGAGAAGGATACGCGCAAGAAAGGACTGATCGGCCGCATCTTTGCCGCGAGCTGATTGTCGCCGGAGTAGTTGTTTCAGACTGTCTGTAATGTGGCACTAAAACGGGTTTCGACCCGCAGTTGACAGGCCCACAGGGGGTGGCACGAATATGTTTGGAAAACGACCACAAGGTTCTGGCACGGTGGCTACGCCGCCGGTGCCCAAGACACCGGCCAAGCCCGCTGCTCCCGCTGCCGGAGCGGCGCCCCCGCCCTCGGCTGCCAAGTCCGCTGCGGCTCCCGCCAAGGGGAATTCCGGCGGCGCGGTGCGCAATGCCGTTTCCAAGGAAAAGATCGAGCAATTCAATTCGCTCAAGATGCGCCTGCACCGCAAGCTGATCGATCAGCTCGACCTCTCCCGCATGGTCGGCGACGAAGAGCAGCTGCGTGAACAGGTCAAGGAACTGGTCTCTCAGCTGGCCGATCAGGAAAACACGCTACTTAATTTCAACGAACGCCAACGCCTCATCAACGAAGTGTTGGACGAAACCTTTGGCTTAGGTCCGCTGGAAGTGCTCCTGCAGGATCCGCTGACCAGCGATATTCTGGTCAACGGTCCCAAGCAGGTCTACGTCGAGCGCCGTGGCCGCCTTGAACTTACTGAAGTGCAGTTCCGCGACAACGCGCACCTCATGCACGTCATCGACAAGATCGTCAGCGCCGTCGGTCGGCGCTGTGACGAAACGTGCCCGCTCGTCGACGCGCGACTCGCCGACGGATCCCGTGTCAACGCCGTCATCCCGCCGCTTGCTATCGACGGGGCCAGCATGTCGATTCGCCGCTTCGGTGCCGACCCGCTGACCTGGGACGACTACATTCGCTATAAGTCTTGCACGCCGGAAATTCGTGATTTCCTTCATGCGTGTGTCGAGGCGCATCTGAACATTCTCGTGGTTGGTGGAACCGGTTCCGGAAAAACGACGCTGCTCAACAACTTGTCCACGTTCATTCCGGACACTGACCGTATCGTGACCATCGAAGACGCGGCGGAACTCCAGCTTCGTCAGCCGCACGTCGTCCGTCTTGAAACGCGTCCCGCCAACATCGAAGGCAAGGGACGAATCGCCATCCGCGATCTGCTTATCAACAGCTTGCGTATGCGCCCCGACCGAATTGTGGTCGGTGAGTGTCGCGGACCTGAAACGCTGGACATGCTCCAGGCCATGAACACCGGTCACGACGGTTCGCTCACCACGCTCCACGCCAACAGTACGCGTGACACCGTCGCGCGCGTGGAAACCATGGTCATGATGGCCGGGTATGACCTGCCTGTGCGCGCCATCCGGCAACAGTTCGCCTCCGCCATCAACTTGATCATCAACGCCCAAAGGCTCACCGGCGGACCGCGTAAGATCATCAGCATTACCGAAGTCACCGGCATGGAAGGCGACATCGTCACCATGCAGGACATCTTTTCCTTTGAACAGCTGGGAGTTAACGGCCAGGGCAAGGCCTTCGGACAGTTCGTCGCCACCGGCATTCGACCCTCATTTCTGGAGCGGTTGAAAACGTGCGGCGCAACCGTGGACCCGGCCATTTTCACCAGACAGACCCTGATGCGGGACGACGCCGAATAACGGACCGAGAGCGAGGATAAGTCTATGCAACCGATCGTGGAATTAAGTTCGCTCGTCGTGCCTTCCGGCCTGCTCCTGCAGGCCGGCGTAAGCGGACCGCTAGTTTACGTGCTGCCTGTGGTGGGCTCGATGCTGCTCTTCTATGGTGTCTATCAGGTCATCGTGGAGTCCAAGACCAGCAGCCGCAAGCGCCTGCAGGATCGTCTGCACGGCAAGAAGGGAAAGTCGGACAAGGCGGCTTCCGATTCCATCATCCGTCGTGGCGGCCTGGGCCAGTCCAAGAACTTCGCCGATGCCATCGTCGGCAAGATGGCCGTCATTCCAAAACTTCAGACGCTGCTCGATCAGGCGGATGTCAACTGGTCCGCGTCGTCTTTCCTCGTCAACCTGGCCGCGCTGGCTATTTTTCTTGCCGCGGGTTTGATCGCGCTCTCCTTTAATCCCCTGGTTGCCGTGGGCAGCGCGGGCGGCATTATCATAATTCCGCTGCTTGTGCTGAGTTTTAAGCGCGCCAGCCGCATGCGCAAGCTGACCAACCAGTTGCCGGACGTATTCGACATGATGGGCCAGGCGCTCCGCGCCGGCCACTCGCTCGCCGGCGCCGTGCAGAACATCTACGAGCAGATGCCGCCGCCCATCGCCACCGAATTCGCGCAGGTCTACCACGAACAGAACCTTGGTGTGAAGATCGAAGACGCCTTGCAGTCCATGGCCAACCGCGTCGATTCGCTGGACGTCCGCTTCTTCGTGACCGCTGTCATGATTCAGCGCCAGACCGGCGGCGATCTCGCCGAAGTGCTCGACAAGATCAGTTCGGTTATTCGCGAACGTATCGAACTCGCCGGCCTCGTCCGTGGACTCACCGCCGAAGGTCGACTCTCCGGATGGGTGCTCTTTTCGCTGCCCATCGCGGTGTTCCTCGCGATGATGAAACTGAATCCCGACTATGGCCGCGTGCTTCTCGAAGACCCTCGAGGTCAGGTCATGCTCATGATCGCCGGCGGCATGCAGCTCATGGGTATCGCGATGATCCGCTGGATCGTGAACATCAAGGTGTAGCCGCGCTCGATCTCAACGCCTGTGCGTGGGTCGATTGCTCTGAAGGCCTGTGTGATTTGTAATATTCTCCGTGACGGAACGGATTTTCGATTATGCCAATCTATATCATTGCCATCCTCATCGTTGCCGCGGTTGCCCTTATCGGCTACGCGATCTTTCCGAAGCAAAAGGACGCCGAGGATACGATCAAGCGCCGCATGACCGGACGCACCGCGCAGTCCGCCGTCGCCAACCTGCGTCAGCAGGCCAAGGAATCGGTGGCCAAGCGCGTCATGCAGTCCGTCGCGCCTATTGCCGTTCGTCCCGTGGCGCTGGCCAACGCCGAGGAAATGTCGAAGCTGCGCATCAAGCTCGCCATCGCCGGTTTCCGCAGTGAAGGAGTGACCACCACATTCCTCGCCAGCAAGACCGTCGTCGCGGTACTGCTCTGCCTGGCCGCCATCGTTTTCTCTATTGCCAAGGGAAAGTCACTCTTTGATGGCGCGGGAATCGCGCTGCTCGGTGCGGGCCTGGGCTTCATGGCGCCCAATCTCTGGCTGCGTAATGCCGTCAAGAAGCGCGGCGAAATGATTCGCAAGGGTCTGCCCGACACGCTCGACATGATGGTCATCTCCGTCGAATCCGGGCTCGGTCTCGACGCCGCCTTCCAGCGCGTCGGTGACGAAATGAAAAACGTGCATCCCGCGCTGGCGGAAGATCTTCAGCTGGTCACCCTCGAATCGCAGATGGGTATTCCGCGCTCCGAAGCGCTGCAGAACTTCGCCACGCGCACCGGCATCGACGAAGCCCGCTCCCTGGTCGGCGTGGTTGGTCAGGCCGAGCGTTTCGGCACCAGCATCGCCACCGCGCTGCGGCGCCAGTCCGAAGCGCTGCGCATCAAGCGTCGCCAGGCCGCCGAGGAAAAAGCCCAGAAGACCACCGTCAAGCTGATGCTCCCGCTGATTCTCTTTATTTTCCCGGCCATTCTGGTTGTCCTTGCCGGACCCGCCGGTCTGAAGATGATGGAAACTCTCGGCGGCGGTATGAAGTAACCGCGGGAATTTGAGGGGGAGTGCCAAAGCGCGGCACGAAGAAGCGCGACAATTCCACCACCTGGGGCGCACCCGCCAGACACCCAAACGCCGCCCGGGCGCACCCGCGGCGCAAAGTTACCTCGAGTGTCACATATCCGACATTTGCGGTACGGCGGACGGTCCTGAATCTCAGATATCACCGGGTCCGATAAATTATTGACGGTGACTGTGGACGCACACTCTCTGCGCGATGGCCGATGATGACAGCATCGTGGCAGCCAGAAATGGCTGAAAATGCAGAGTTTTTTGATG
>CAZKIN010000047.1:0-1950 GCA_964552515.1 uncultured Phycisphaeraceae bacterium | reverse complement strand
GGTCTCCCTGTAATAGAGGGGTAGTATTGCGGATGTGGCGGAATTGGCAGACGCGCAGGTTTCAGGTACCTGTGGCCTAACGGTCGTGGAGGTTCGACTCCTCTCATCCGCATGATGGTTGTGGCAGTTCGAGATAGCGGGACGTTTGTGCATGTTTTGATTCCTACCTAACTGACGCGCCCACCAAGGTGCACCGTGCGACTGCAAATTGACAACGAATATGACCGGCTGGAAGCGGTGCTGGTGCATCGTCCCGGCGCGGAGATCGAGCGTCTGACGAGCGAGAACATGCGCGAGTATCTGTTTGAAGATACTCCGTATCTGCGGCGGATGCGCGAGGAGCACGACATCTTCACGGCGCGGATGCGCGAGCGCGGCGTGGAGGTGGTGTACATCGAGGATCTGCTGACCGATGTGCTGCGCGATGACGCGATCCGGCGGAAGCTGGTGTCGGATGTTTGTCGCACGGTTCCGACGGCGGGCCTGGCGGATGAGCTGAGCGACGTGAGTCACTGGAGCGCCGAGGCACTGACCGAGGTGATGTTCGCGGGGGTGACGGTGGGGGAGTTCCGCGAGCGGGCGGGGGTGGTTCCCGAAAACAGCGGGGGCGACGAGGACCTGCTGCTGCCGCCGATACCCAATGCCTATTTCAGCCGCGATCCGGCGGTGGTGGTGCGCAGCGCGGCCATCTGCTGCAAGATGCACTACGAGCCGCGGGTGCGCGAGACGCAAATCATCCGCACGGTGCTGGAGAAGCACCCGGAGTTCAAAGGCAACCGCATCACCTATGGCGGGACGTCGGAGCCGACGGAGGACCGGCCGTTCACCATCGAGGGCGGGGATGTCATTATCCTGTCACCGAAGGCCGTGCTGATCGGCGCGAGTGAGCGCACGCGGCGCGAGACCATCCGCAAGCTGGCCGAGAAGTGCTTCCGGTTCGGCGATGTGGAGCGGGTGTACGAAGTGCCCATCCCATCGGAGCGGTCGTACATGCACCTGGACACGGTGTTTACCGTGCTGGATCGGGGGGTGGTGCTGTGGTACGCGCCGGTGATGGCCGAAGTGAAGATCGCGAACCGGTATGAGCGCACGGATACGGGCGGCGCGCGGCGCATCGCGGAGGAGCGGACATTCACCGAGGTGCTCAAGGCGGAGTTCGATCGGGACGTGACGATCATCGAAACGGCGGGCGGCTCGAAGCATCATGGATCGCGCGAACAGCGCATGGACGGCACCAACTCGTTCGCCATCGCGCCGCACGTGGTGATCATGTATGAGCGGAACGAACGCACGGCGAAGGCACTGCAGGCGAAGGGTGTGGAGTGCATTACGATTCCCGGGTCGGAACTGGTGCGCGGACTGGGCGGCCCGAGGTGCATGACGATGCCGCTGCGCCGTGCGGCGGCGACATGACTTACACTTATTGCGGCAACTCAAGAAGATCGTCCAAGTCTCTGGCCCCGTGCAAAACGCGAATGATCTCAACGCCGTCAGAAATAGGGCGATAGAAGACCAGCCAGTTTTCGAATCCACGGATGCGCCAGGAGCGAAGGTCGAGCAAGTGTGACGCGCTATAGTCTCTTTGCTTGCCCATGCCCGGTGCGAGGGCCAATTCCTGGATGGTACGTTCGGCCGCAATCAAGAAGCGGTTGGCCGCAGCAGGGTTACTGAGGCCGATGAAGACAAAGGCGTCCAACAGATCTTCCTCAACCGGTGGTCTGCGCTTGACCTGCGGTATCATTGTCTGTTGGTCCTTTCAACCAAACGCCGTTCGGCTTTCGCGCGCAATTCCTTCCAGAATTCCGGAGTGACTTCGATGGGTTCACCGCTGTTGATTCCTTCGAGGAGCAGTGCTTCAAGCTTGGCCTGGGCGGCGCGCTTCTGATCCTGGCGGATGAGGTCGCGCACGTATTCACTGACCGTGCTGAAACCGCCCTGGGTAATCTGGTG
>CAZKIN010000046.1:12239-20041 GCA_964552515.1 uncultured Phycisphaeraceae bacterium | reverse complement strand
GTGAGTCGGATGAAATTCGGCGGAACCAACTTGGAGCAACTCTGCGTCGTCAGGATCGATGCGCGAAAATTGCAATGGACTGTTTACCATGCTTGGCGCGTTCGAGTTGCTTCTCGATTGCACCGCTACCCGTTGGGGCGATCCCTGTTGGCGCGATGGGCCTGGCGCTGATTGGACATAATTCCGGACGTCGTCAGCCCGAAGACTGGAAATCGATAGACAAAGCCATGCGAGCAGATTTGTCGCTACCAAGCGCCCGAGTGGCATGCGCGATGCGAGACGAACTCGAATTGGAAGTCCCCGCGCGATCATGCATCCCCCGGAAAACACGGCTCACTCAATTTACATATGTCGGCCATGGGTGAGACAATTGCAATGCCCGAAGACCGACGTTTACGGCAATGAGCATTATAACCGACTGAAAGCGAAAATGGGGCGAATAAATTGCGAACTTAGATGTGTTTTATGAGGCAGGCGACCGATTCGGGACGGCTTAATCGCCCTTCAACCCGACCGGCTGCAGCGACACGTTGGCGAGCATTCGATCCAGGGCAATGCGTGCGAGTCGTCTGGTCTCGGGGTCGACCCGGATTTGATTGACGACGCGACCGGAGGCGAGTTCATCCAAACACCAACACAAGTGCTTCAAGTCAATACGATACATCGTGGTGCACAAACATTGAATGGATGCCAGTGAACGAATGGCCTTCTCCGGCATCTCGTGCATCAACCGATCAATCAGATGGATTTCCGTTCCGATGGCCCACTTGCTGCCCGCCGGGGCCTCGCGAACGGTCTTGATGATGTACTCTGTGCTTCCCGCCAAATCGGCACGCTGCACCACTTCCCATGGGCATTCCGGATGAACCAGAATTCGATAGGCTGGATCGATACGTCGAATCTCGTCACATTGCGCCGCGGTAAACAACCCGTGGACGCTGCAATGCCCCTTCCATAACACTACTTTCGCGGCGGACACCTGTTCGGTTGTCAGGCCGCCGTTTGGCTTGCGTGGATCATAGAGCACCATCTCATCGAGCGCGATGCCCATTGAATAGGCCGTATTGCGACCGAGGTGCTGATCCGGAAGAAAAATTACCTTTTCGCCTTCTCCGAACGCCCACTCCAAGATCGCGCGGGCATTGCTGCTGGTACAACACGCCCCACCATGCCCTCCGCAAAACGCCTTGATCGATGCCGCGGAATTGACATAGGTGATCGGCACGAAACGGTGGCCGCCCTCTTCCACCAGGAACTCCCAGGCATCCTCCAGTTGGTCCAGGTCCGCCATGTCGGCCATGCTGCACCCCGCGGACAAGTCCGGAAGAATCACTTTCGCCCCGTGATCGGAAAGGATGTCCGCCGATTCGGCCATGAAGTGGACACCGCAAAAGACAATGAACTCCGCCTCTTTTTGTTTCGCGCCCAATTGTGAGAGCTTCAAACTATCGCCCACAAAATCGGCAAATTGAATGACTTCGTGCTGCTGGTAATGATGTCCCAGAATAACGAGTCGGGAGCCGAATTCCTGCTTGCGCTGGGCTATTCTCGCGCAGAGTTCGTCAGGCGTTGCTTTCGAATAAAACGGCGGTATCGGCGGCTGAAAGAGCATGAAATTCACAACCTCCTGAGCGGATCAACTTGCGAACCATCTCGAAGCCTATTCTCTATACGCGGCAACGCTTATTATAGATCGGCAATCATGCGTAAACAACGAAAGGACGTTTGGCAATGAGTAAACCAAGGGTGGCGGTCTTGTTCGGTAGTGATTCTGATTGGCCGGTGATGGAAAAGTGCGTCACGCAGCTCAAGGAATTCGGAGAATCTCCTTACGTGGAGGCGGCCAGCGCGCACCGCAGTCCGGATCGGGTGGCGACCTTCGCGCGCGAAGCGGAAGCATCGGGGTTTGAAGTCCTTATCGCCGCCGCCGGCATGTCGAACGCGCTCGCAGGGGCTATTGCCGCACACACTACGCTTCCGGTCATCGGCGTACCGCTGGCATCCGGATCGCTGCAAGGGTTTGACGCGCTGCTCTCTACCGCCCAAATGCCGCCCGGGATTCCGGTCGCCACGATGAGCGTGGGCGACGCTGGAGCGAAGAACGCCGCCTTGTTCGCCATTCAAATCATGGCCCGCAAAGATGCGAAACTCGCGGAAGCGTATCGCGCATTCAAGAAGAAACAGTCGGAGCAGGTCACGGCGAAAAACAAGGCACTCCAGGAACGCATAGGCGCATGACGCTGCGACTTCCTCCACGCACTATCGAATGGGTCGGCGGATTGGACGGCTGCGCGCGTCTGATTGACCAGACCCGATTACCCGAAGAGCTGCTCATGTTGGAGTGCCGCGATGTTGGCACCATGTGGGAGGCCATTCGATCGCTGCGTATTCGAGGCGCTCCCGCGATTGGTGTTGCCGCGGCCATGGGCGTTGTGCTGGGCATCCGGGAGGCAGCCGGTGCAGACCGCGCAGCATTCGATGCGCAATTACAAATAACCTGCGATTATTTGGCGGGTTCCCGCCCCACCGCCGTCAACCTTTTCTGGGCGCTGGACCGGATGAGGCTTGTTGCAACTACCCATGGAAATGAATCGTCGGACCGAGTAGCACAGATTCTCCTGGCTGAAGCCACCGCCATTCGCGACGAAGATGCGGCCATGTGTCGCGCGATTGGCAAGTATGGCGAGCCACTTATTCATGAAGGGTGCGGCGTCCTCACGCACTGCAACGCGGGTGGACTCGCCACTTCGGAGTTCGGAACCGCCCTCGCCCCCATGTACGTCGCGCATGAACTGGGCCGGCGCTTTTCCGTTTTCGCCGACGAGACACGTCCCCTGCTGCAAGGCGCGCGATTAACCGCCTGGGAATTGCAACAGGCCGGGATCGATGTCACGCTCCTTTGTGACAATATGGCAGCCTCCCTGATGCGGGAGGGAAAAGTCGATCTGGTTATAGTGGGCGCGGACCGCATTGCGGCAAACGGCGACGTCGCCAACAAGATCGGAACTTACGGGGTCGCCTTGCTGGCCATGTGTCACCGAATCCCGTTCTACGTGGCCGCACCGAGCAGTACATTTGATTTTGCCTTGGCCAGTGGCGTCGATATCCCGATTGAGCAGCGCTCCGCCGATGAAATCCGCCGCGGGTTTGGAAAACTCACCGCCCCTCCCGACGTCCCCTGCTATTCGCCGGCGTTTGACGTCACTCCCGCCCAGCTCATTACCGGCATCGTTACAGAACGCGGCCTGATAGAGCCGGTCAGTCGCCTGAATATTGAGCGATTATTAAAGCCCCTGAAATCCGGCTTGCCTGGACATTGAATTGCCATGATAATTTCGCCACACCGGTACAGGTACAAAACCTGTTGCGGTGGGCGGCAAGGCGGATTATAGTTTTCGACGTTGGCGCGGCGATAAGGGGTGGGCAGGCTGAACGTCAGCGCAAACCCTGAGAACTTCGTGAATGTGGGGATACGGCAATGCGAAAGAACTTTCGGCGAGTTTCTGTAACCGTGGCCTTGCTTGCCGGTTCCGGATTCCTACTTGCTGGTCCGGCGACAAGCTGCACCAGCTTCACAGGAAGGTCGCTTCTTACCGCCACTGATTTTTGCTTCATCTTCGATTGCCAGAATGGAATTCTCGGCGGGACGGTGGATCCTTGCAGCGGTATCGGCAGCGGTGATACCACAGTAGAAGGTGAAACCGCATCACCGGTATTCACGGACTGCCCGACAAATGTCGGTCCGTGATTTCGTCGAGGCTACATCGTCGGTGTGACAATAGAACAAGCTGATTGGTCATGATGCGATACGCAAAAGGGAATCAGAACATGAACGCGAATAGGGGTGCGCGGAAGGCATGGGTGGCGGGTGCAATGCTCAGCATGGGCACCGTGTGCCAGTTTGGCTTTGTCGAGGGCTGCGACGAAACCTTGATCGAAGTCACCCGCATTTTTGATCCCTGCGGTACGTTTCTGGCGAACTGCACACCCGGCAGCTTCGAAACCAACGCCGCGCCGATCGGCGACTATTGCGTAGACCCCTCCTGCATTGTTCCTGGTGGTTGCGGCAACGTTGATCCGCCGCTGGGAACGATTCGCGACATCTGCCCGTAACGGCTACGAACCCCCATGCACGCAACAAATCCCCGATCACGGCGATTCCATGCCTTTGTGGCCGTGGTGTGTGGCTGCTGTTTTCAATTGACGGGCTGTGCAACCGGATTGGTCCCGCTCACTTTGAGTTTTGCAGAGTCGGCGATTCTAGATTCGCTGGTCCGCGCAATTCTCGGCTTCTGATCCAGAATTGTATTCTTAAACCGTAACGGCTGGGACATCGTTCATCGCCTTTCGGCGGGCACTTACTCTTCGGGCAATCTGCTTGATCAATGCGTTGCGGTCCACCGGCTTCGTGGCGTAGTCGCTACATCCGGCGCGAAGGCACTTCTCCCGTTCACCGGACATCGCGTGCGCCGTAAGCGCGACAATCTCCCCTCCATATCCATCGCCACGAAGTTTTTCCGTAGCCGTATATCCGTCCATCACCGGCATCTGCATATCCATAAGAATCATGTCGAACGGTTGCCCGGATTTCAACGCGCTGGTCGCCTGCAGCACGGCCTCAAGCCCGTTGGCCACAATAACCATGTCTGCACCCGCGCGCGCAAGGATCAATCGAAATAATCGTTGATTGTCCGTGTTGTCTTCCGCCAGCAGAATGCGCATCCCGGCCAGATGTGGGACTGCCTGATCGGCAAAAGGCAATTCCTCAATGACGACTTTGGTGTGCGTCTCGGCCCAAGCATGGGAGAGCATGCGAACACCATCCACTGGTCCCGCTTCGACGATGGCACGGAAGCGTGTTCCCAAGCCGGACTGCGAATCAACCAATACCAAGTCGCCTCCAAGGAGCCGCGCCAGCCGGCGACTGATGGTGAGTCCCAATCCCGTACCGCCATAGCTGCGCGTGGTGGAATTGTCCGCCTGCGCGAACGCTTCAAAGAGTCCGGATTGATGTGCCCTGGAAATACCAATCCCCGTATCCACAACGTCAAACTGCATCGTGGATCTACTGCCATCCAGGAAGCGTATGACCAACCGCACACCTCCCTCGAGCGTAAACTTGATCGCGTTGCCAAGCATGTTCAGTAGAATCTGGCGCAAACGCAGCGGATCAGTAAGAATGGTCTCAGGCACCTCACCTTCGTAATCCACACCGAGTGAAATCCCGGCCGCCTGGGCACGGACTTCCATCAGGGATATGACTTCCGCAACGATCTGGCAGAGCGACACCTGAATTCGCTCAACAGTCATCCGGCCCGCTTCGATTTTGGATAAATCGAGAATGTCATTCAGGATGGTGAGCAGGTTCTCGCCATTTCTCCGTACGGTCTGGGCCGCCAGACGTCGCTGCGTATGAGACAATGATTCATCCAGCAACTGCTCCGAAAATCCCATGATGCCCGTAAGGGGCGTGCGAATTTCATGGCTCATGTTACTGAGAAACTCGCTTTTCGATTGATTGGCGGCATCGGCGCGGAGGCGGAATAATCGCAGTTCCATCACGTCCACCACCAGTGCCGCGAACTCGCGCAGCTGGTTCAACTGGACGGCCGTGTACTTGCGCGGACGGAAATCTTTCACGCACAACGCCCCAACGTTGGAGCCATTGCTCGTCCGCAACGGGGCACCAACGTAAGATTGCAGGCCGCGCACGGCAACCAACGGGCTGTCGCAAAAACGTGGATCTTTGGTTGCATCCTCCACGACCAACAGTTCATCGCTCATAATGGCATGGGCACAAAAGGCGACTTCTCGGTCACCCTCAGAGGTAGTATTACCGCATTGCGCTTTGAACCACTCCCGGTGTTCGTCAACCAGACTGATTTGCACAATGGGCGCATCAAAAATCTGTTGCGTCATGGCAACGATACGATCGAACGGCGCTTCCGGATTCGACTCCAGAATTTGCAGCTCATGAAGGGTCAAGAGGCGGTTGGCCTCGTTGTGTGGCAATGGTGCGGAACCCATCAATCACTCCCTGTAACCGTCGTCCCGGAAAGCACTTTGTTGTACGAGTGAATGTGACGTAGCCATTTCATTCGCGCCTGCCCGGATCCTGACGGAAGATGTACCTATTTATCGAGCGTTGATTAGAATGACTGTATGATGGATCGATCCGCCGCGTCCGCCGCTTTTCTCGATACCCTCTCCTACGACCTATATCCGTTTCAAGAAGAAGCCCTGCTGGCCTGGTTTGAAGCGGAAGGCGGTATCCTGGTATCCGCACCGACCGGCATGGGGAAAACCCTCATCGCTGAGGCAGCCATTTATGAAGCGCTCGCCACGCAGAAACGGCTTTATTACTCGACTCCGCTCATTGCGCTCACCGATCAGAAATTTCGCGAATTCCAGGACAAGGCCGAAGCCTGGGGGTTTTCCCGCAGTTCCATCGGATTGATCACCGGAAATCGCAAGGAGAACCCCGACGCACTCGTCCGGGTCGTCGTCGCGGAGATTCTGCTGAATCACTTGATCGCTGAGGACCCGTCACTTACTGAAACGTCGGGCGTGGTCATGGACGAATTCCACTTCTTCAACGATCCCGAGCGCGGAATCGTCTGGGAACTTTCCCTGGTCCTGCTGCCCCACCACATACGCCTCATGCTGCTCTCGGCCACCGTCGGCAATACCGTCGACTTTGTGCGCTGGGCACGCGAAGAACATGGCCGCAAACTGACGCTCGTTCAAACGCAGGAACGTCGCGTTCCACTCGAGTTCATCTGGGTCGGAGACAAACTGCTTTCGGAACATCTGCCCACCATGGTCAGCGATGATGATGCGACCAACCGCAGTCCGGCGCTGGTGTTCTGCTTCAACCGCGACGAGTGCTGGGAAATTGCGGAGCGACTGAAGGGTGTCAGTCTGATCGGTGCCGGCGCTCGGGCGGAGATCGAAGCCCGGTTGGCGGAAAACGACTTCACACAGGGCGTCGGTCCCAAACTGCGGCAGATGCTCATTCGCGGCGTCGGCGTCCATCACGCGGGCATCCTTCCCCGGCATAAGGAAGTCGTGGAGGAGTTGTTCCTGCGCAAACTGATTCCCTTTGTCATCTGCACTGAGACTCTGGCGGCCGGCATCAACCTGCCCGCACGTTCGGTCGTACTCACAACGCTCCTCAAGGGAAAACCGCGAGAGCGCAAGCTGGTCTTCGCCTCGACCGCGCATCAGATGTTCGGCCGCGCGGGCCGTCCGCAGTTCGACACCAAGGGATATGTCTATGCCCTGGCCCATGAAGATGACGCACGCATTGAAAAATGGCGGAAAAAATACGAGCAGGTGGACGCCAACTCCAAGGACCCCGGTGTCATGCGGATGCGCAAGGAAATGGAGCGTAAGAAACCGACGCGCCGCAAGACCGAGCAGTATTGGACCGACGGCCAGTTTAAATCGCTCATCGCCGCCGGACCGGCCAAGCTGGTCAGCCGGGCGATGATTCCGTATCAAGTGCTGATCTACCTGCTCGTCAGCAAAGGCGAGCTGTCCGGAGTTCGCACCTTTCTGGGCAAGCGTTTCACCACGCCCGAAGGCATCGAAAAGTTCCGCGCCCAATTGGAATACATGCTGGCCAACCTGGCGGCCTTCGGATTTCTGACCCGCTCGGAGGACGGCGAACATGTGACGCTGGACCCCAAGATCCACACGCTGCTCGGTTTCCGCAGTATTGATCCGCTCTACGGTTCATTCCTCGCAACCAATCTGCTCCGCGCGGACTTCAACGAGAAACTGCAGGCACTCGAATCCGT
>CAZKIN010000046.1:0-12139 GCA_964552515.1 uncultured Phycisphaeraceae bacterium | reverse complement strand
CAACCAATCTGCTCCGCGCGGACTTCAACGAGAAACTGCAGGCACTCGAATCCGTCCTGCCCGTTCCGCCAACCATAATGCGCAACCTCCGCCTGCCAGAACTTCCGCCGGGCCCGCTGCAAAGCGATGTGCTCATGCCCAATCTTATCGCCATGGGCATCGCGCTCACCGGCACCGAGGGTGGAATCGTCGCGGCGGACGCGGAAGAAGACGAAAGCGCTTTTGAGGACGAACCGCAGCGCAAAATGACCTTCCCCGAAATGCTTAAGGCGCTCTTCGATGCCAAGCTCGCCGCACCGGAGGAGTTTCCCGTGCAGGCGCAGTGGGTCGCGGGGGGAGTCGCTGAACACGAGAAGAACTTCTACAAATTCATCAAGGCACGCGGGCTGGAAAAGAACGAAGGGCTCATACTGCGTCACCTGCTGCGCCTCGTTATCCTGGCGGGTGAGTTCCACACCCTGTCGGATGGCGACCCCGACTACGTGCAGATCAGCGAACTGGCCACCATGATCTGCATGCAGGTGGACCCGCGATATACCGACCGGTTCCTCGCCGCGGAGATGGACAAGCGGAAACTGCAGCTGGCGGTTTGAGACGGGGAACCAGCCTCACACGGTGGCAGCAGGTCAGCCGCCGCGCGGCACACCGGCCTGGGCCAAGCGCTGCCGGGCAAATTCCGATTCCTTCACCCATCGCGCGCTGAAGAGTTTTCCCACATAAAAAACAGCCGCCCGCCCTTCAGGAAGGACATCACCGCGAATCAGGCCCGTCCAGGCGACCATGATGTCGCCGTCCTTTTCGCGTAAACGAAAGGCTTCGTCCCGGCCGAGGGTTTCAAAGCGAAACGTCTGTGACGGCACATCCGGCGCCTCGCGCGAGGTCAGTTCCAGCGGCAACGTGCCGCTCTCCCCTACCCGACCGGTCAATTCCGCGGCGTAAGCCTCGGCTCGCTTGAGTGCAGCCGATTTCCTGCGGATGTCTCCCATCAGCAGGATGAAACCAATCAGCGCGACGGTCGCCGCGCCCAGGAGGATCAATTGCCCGGCGGTGGAGCGCTTTTGCACGGATCGGACAGGTGACTTCGGTGTGTCAGCGATAGTTGACGGCGGCGGATTCATTCTCAATCACTCGTGCGCCGCATGCCAACCGTTCAACCAGTAGAACTCATTGCGACCGATCACTGTCCGTGATGTGTCATTCTTCAAGGTCTTCCGGATTGATCGCCGTTTGGTCCGCGCTGGACGCCAGCGCTTCGAGCGCCGCGATCGGATCAACTTCATCGTCTGAACTGAGAACGTGCTTGCTGGTCACCACACCCGTGGCCGCACGCGACTTCAACTTCTGCGCGGCATGCGTGGCCAGCTTGCGCTTCATTTCATCTTCGCCCGGCTTGCCATCCACGCGGAGCACGAAAATCAGCGGGCCGACCTGGATTTCGTCGCCCGCTTCCAGTTCTTCATCCTCGACGCGTTGATCGTTGAGCAATGTACCGTTCGCCGCGCCAAGATCGCGCAATCGTACCGCGCGCTTGTCAATGATGAATTCGCAGTGATGACGGGAGACTTCGGCGAGCGGTATCCGAATGTCGCAATCGTCCTTGCGGCCGATGCGCATGACACCCGGCTTGAGGGGAAACTCCCTCCGCGACCCGTCTTGTCTGAAAAGTATGAGCGCCGCGTTCATGAAACGTAGGCTCCTGATTTGCCCGCACACTTTGGATAGCGTGAAACGGGCGTCAACCGATGCCTCTGACGAAACACCTGTCCCGTACGGGTACTATATCCGGGTGCTGCTATCGATTCAAACCTGCCATATTCCACCAACGTATCATGGAGTGGCGGGCGCGTCACCATGCTTGGCCGGCGGCTCTACGACCGGCGTTTCCTTACCCCCCATCGCCTCGCGCATGGTCGAAAAATAACCCTTCACGGCCTTCTGGTATTGACGGGGAACACGGTCCCGGTTGATGCGATCGCTGGCGTCACGCTCCGCGGCGGAAGCAATCTCGCCCAACTGCGGATTGGCATCGCCCTTCACCTGCTCGCCATCCACCAGAACCTGCCCGATGATCGCCCCCTTGCCCGACGTGACTTTTTGCTTCTCTTTCTTGAAGTCCACATCGGTCGCCTCTTCCGGTGCCAGTCCACCTTCACCCTGTCCGGCACGCTTGCCCATGCCGCCCCGGCCGGGTTTTTCACCCATGCCTTTACCCTGGCATTTAGAACAGGACGACTGCCCCTGCTTGCCCGTTCCTTTGCACGAGGAGCACGGCTTGTCCAGCGATTCGCGCGCTTCATCGAGCGACGCCATGGCCGCGTCCAACTCCGCCATCTGCTGATCCATCATTTCCAATTCGGAAAGCTGCGCCTCGGCCATTTGTAAAGATTCGGAAGCCGATGCGTCGGCGGATTGCTCACCTGATTGCGCAGCGCCCTTCATGGCCTGTGCCAACTTCTTGGCAAGCTCACCGGCCTGTTGGCGCTGTTGCATTTTCTCGGCCATCTTCTGCGCCTGTTCCGGCGTGAGTCCGCTCTTTTCCAATTCCTTGCGTGCCTGCTCCAGGTCGCCCTTCTTCAATTGCTCAACCAGCCGCTCCATGGCCTTGTCATCCATACCCAGTTGCTGTTGGAGCTTTTGTTCTTCCTTCTGGGCCTCGGCGGCCTTCTCGATTTGTTTGCCAAGTTCGTCGAGCTGCTTACGCAGTTGCTCGACCTGTTCCTTCTCTTTTTCCCCGTCCTGTGCCTCCAGCTTGGCCAACTTTTCCTTGAGCGCTTTCAGCTCCTCTTTCGCGCTCTTGTAATCGCCCTGCCGCAGCGCTTGGGCCATTTTCTCCGTATCGGCCTGCTTATCCTCCGGCCCCGGCACGCGCCGCAGCAGTCGCCGCATTTCCTGCGCCGCTTCCTGTTTCAACCCTTCGCGTTTTTCTTTGAGCGCGTCCGAAAGCCGATCAATCTTCTTCACCGCCTCGTGTCGCACATCGATCGGCCGTTTGACATCTCCTCCGGCCTCTTTGTCCAGTTGATTCAGCTCTTCACTGAACTCGCGCAGCGCCGGCGTCTTCTCCGCGAGTTGTTTCAATTCTTCCATTTCACGCTTGACCGCGATCTGGGTCTGTTCCAATTCCGCCGGTGCGTCCGCGACCTTGGCGGTCGACTGCGCCAGCCAGCCATGCGGGACCAGGAACATCGCCGCGCAAACAACCAGCGCCGTCATCGTCCATCCCAGCGGCCTTGGTGACTGCAATCGTAAGTGACTCTTTGTTGACAGTCCGCGACTGAGATGTTCCGCATCGCCGACGACCGCCCGTGCGAACGGATCGTCCACGGTTCGAAAGTGCCACGCGCTGCTGATGCGCTCGCGCAGGCCGGCCGCTTCATCCAGCCGCGCGGCCGCTTCCAATTCGGTTTCCTTTGTCAACGACAGCCACACCAATGACGCGAGCAAAGTCAGGAATGCCAGCCCCGCTCCACACAGCATCAACGGAATCGGCGCCGCGAAACTTCGCTCTACCAGAACCAACAGTGCGAAGATTCCCGCGGCGATTGCCGCCGCAAAGGAAAATTGATTCAACCAGCGGCTCACCCACAAACGCCGCCGCGCGGACAAAATGACTCGTTGGAGTTGCGACATGGCTTTGACACCCCCGCAATAGTTAGACCTCTGCCGTTTCCCGGCAATAACCCATACTTCGGTTGTTTTCCCCGTCCCCCATTATAGCAAGCGGACTGCCCTGCACCCAACCGATTCGGTTGCTGCAATTTATCCGCGCGAACTTGGCCCCTTATGATAACCAAGCTGCCCGCCCGGGGTCGCTTATTCCCACATAATTCGGGCAAGAGTACGCGATTGTCGGCAATTGTATTGACGAACCCGCGTCGCCCCTGCAAGCTGCCCCCCATGGTTCCAACCGAATCGCATTTGCCGGCGAATTGGATTGTTCCGGTCGACATGGGCAATCGAATCCCCGGTCGCGTCCTGGGTGGGTTGGTGTCACTGTTTTCCATCGCATTGCTTCTTTGCGCCGCCACCCTGTCACCGGACGCCCGAGGGTTCGGCACCCATGAGCAACTTGGTATGGGACCCTGTCTCGCGCCCATCGTCACCGGTTACCCCTGTCCCACCTGTGGCATGACCACCGCCTTCGCTTGCACCGTTCGCGGGCGCTGGATCAGCGCCTTCCTCGCCCAGCCGGCGGGGCTACTCTTCGCGTTAATGACTTGTCTCGTAGCCGTCTTCGCCGGATACGCCGCAATGACCGGCCGGACCTGGCAACCCAACCCGCGCATCTTATCTTTCAATCGACTCGCGGTGCTCGCTGTCGTCGTGTGGCTGCTCGGCTGGGGCGTCAAGGTTGCAATAGGACGTTTGAGTGGTACCCTGCCCATCTGGTAGCCGCACTTGTCGATCGCCCGATGCGTTGGCGGCGCGACTTGTGCATACCTTTAGGGAACCAGCCATGATGGCAAGACGGATTCAATGGGCCGCCCTCGTCACCGCGATCGGCTTGGGCATCACCGGATGCAATCTTCTCACCCCTTTCATTTTCGTCGGCGACCATAAGAAGAAATTCGCTGCGGAGTTCGACAAACTGCCCGGCCACCGGGTCGCTGTTCTCGTCTGGGCTGACCGCTCCACGCTGTACGATTACCCCTTTGTCCGTTTTGAGCTGGCCTCCTATTTGGTGGACAAGATTTCCACCGAACTCACACAGCGACAACAGCCTGCTACTTTTGTCGATCCGCGCGATGTTGAGGATTTCATCCAGAAAAATATCGACGCGCAGGTTGACCCGGCCATGGTGGGAACCCAGTTCAAGACGGATTATGTCGTCTATGTGGAGTTGCTCGGATTTCAAATTCGTGACGGTAACCAGCCGCAGTTTCTGCAGGGACAAGTGGAGGCCTCCGTCAGCGTCCTCGACCTTCGCGGCGGCGCCGGCAAGGGCGAACGCTTTGAGCTGGTTCCCGTTCGCGTGAAATATCCGGAAGGCGCGCCCGTCGTTTTTTCCACATCCAACGCGCCTTTGGTGCGCGAACAGGTCTATCGAATGTTCACCGAGGTCACCGCACGAAAATTCTATGAGCACTCCGTCGAATTATAAGTTTGGTCTACTTATCCTGGCTGGCTGTACCATGCTGGCGGGCTTGCTGGGCTGCGGCTATTCCCAGGGCCAGTTGCTTTACATGCTGGGCGCCGGGCGCGGCCAACTCATCAAGCCCGAATTCGTCCTGACCACCGCGCCTGTCCTGGTCATGGTGGACGACCAATCCGAAAAAGTCACTTATCCCCCGTCGAAGTTACACCTGGCTGAAAGCGTGGCCGACGAACTGCTTCGCAACAAGGCGGCCTTGAAGATTGTTCCTGAAGAATCGCTCGCCGCTTACCGCCAGACCGATCCGGAGTTCGCACGGCGCGGCGCGCGGGAGATCGGGGAAAAACTGGGCGCGGAACAGGTTCTTTGGCTGGAAATCCAGGACTACCTGGTCAGCGAAGAGATCGAAGACGCCCTCGCGGCGGCGCGCTGCACCGTGTCGGTCAAGGTGCTCAATGTCCTGGAAACCAAGGACCGATTGCGGGTGCGGGTCTATCCATCCACGCCCGAAGGCCGACTGCTGAGCATCAAGATGACCGGCAGCGAACTCGTTCCGCTGAAATCACGCGAACGAATTTCCAAGGAACTGATGAGCCGCCTCTCTGTTGCCGTCGCCAAACTGTTCTACGAATATCGCCTCGGAGACTTCGAAAAACCGCAATGACCCGAATCCTCCATCTGGTAGACGCGTCGGCGGACTGGCAGCAAACGACCGCGCTCACGCAGCTCATCGACCGCCTTCCCGCGGATCGTTACGCACAAAGAGTCATCAGCCTGTCAGCAGCGCCGGCCGCCCTGCCGTTTCCCGCTGCGCCGCTCCCCTGGATGAACATTCTGCCCTGGCTTGCCGCGCCAATGATCCGCAAAACGGTGCGCAATTTCGGGGCGAATATCATCCATACATGGAGCATCGAGACTGCGATTGCCGCCGCGACCAGCGAAGTGCCACTGGTAGTTCATCTCTGCGACCCGCGACTTTCGCCTCGAGACATGATGGCGCTGCGCACCCTGGACCGCCCCACCGGATTGGGAATCGCCTGCGCCAGTGGAACCGTGCGCCGTCGATTGATTGAGAACGGAATTCCGCCGCAGCGCTGCGCGCTGATTCGTCCGGGTGTTGATTTTGCCTGGCTGGGACGCCAGAAACGCGCTGACATTCGCCGCGAACTCAAGATGCCGGAGAGCCACTATGCGGTCATCGTTACCGAACCGGCCACGCGCACCGGTGGCCATCTCGAAGCGTCGTTTGCCTGTCAGCTCGCGTCTTTTGTGACTCCAGACTTTCGCATTATCGTCCCCGGAAACTCCACAGAAGTTGCGCGCATCCAGCGCTTCTATGCGCACCAGCCCCGACCGGAAGTGCTCGTTTGTCCCGGAGAAAAGCATGCATTTTTGAACCTGCTTGCCGCCGCGGATTTGCTGGTGGTTGCGCCATTCGGCGATGCACCCACCACGGCAATCGCCTGGGCGATGGCGGCCGGAGTGCCGGTGGTCGGCATTGCCGATTACGCGATCGCGGAACTGATCACGCACAAAGTTAACGGGCTACTTTTCAAATCCGTCAAAGGAGAAAGCCGCGCGGTGTCGCTGGCCAAAATGCTGGTACAGCGACAGAATCATGGCACTTATCGCGAGGCGGCGCGAGGTCAGGCGTACGAAGTGTTCAGCCTGCGCCGCTGCATGGATCAGCACATTCGCTTGTACGAAAATCTCCGCGCCGGAAAAGCGGCGGACGATGGAATCACCGATTCGGCCGCCGTGGCGTGAGACTCTTCGAGTTAAAATGCTGACGTCGCACGGCAAGACCGGCACCGGATGGTGACCCATATATGGCACTATAGGTGTCTTGCGGCCAGCGCCAATTTGGCAAAACCCCGCCGCAGCGGAAGTTTTTCGGCCGGCTGGGCCGCTGATGCCGGGGTCGCGGTCATTCTGAAACTTACTGGTCATCTGGACAGACTCCATGGTACCCACACCCTATAGACACTCGGGGTGATTCCGGAGGCGCGCCTCCCATCGTAAGTGGTTGTGGAATCATGAGTTACGGAAAAAGCACGCGGCCGCAAGTGTGAAAATAGGCAATTTCGATCAGGGCGAGGGCAGAAAGGATGGGGAGCGCGGAACATGCCACAGTCGTGGCACTGGCGGGGCAATTCTGACTGTCTGATAACGTACACTCTCTGCGCGACGGACATGTGCGCGGACTGACTGTCCGCAAGTTGGCACCATAAACAGAGAATCGCAGACGAAGAGTGCAGTAAAGGGCGGGATCCATCGTTCAGGCAGAGGCCTCGAGGACACTGGACTACCTAACAGGGGCGGAGGCGCGATCGGCGGAGTAGCGGGGCCCAGGTTTTTTCGAGTCCGGCGATCTGGGCATCCAGCGCATCGTCGCGTCCGGTATAGGGTACCTTGGCCGACGCGAGTGCGACGAACCACTTGATCACATATTCAAAGTCGCTGACGCTGACGTACTCCGGAGCAAGGCGGCGGCGCTGGGCGTCGATGTTGTGGTAGTTGCCCAGGGCGATGCAGATGCCGGTGGCTTCATAGCCGAGGGTGAAGTAGGCGGACGATTCGCAGGTGCCGCCATCCATGAGCTTGCGCTGGAACTCGAAGGACTTATCCCTGGCGGCGAGTTCACGGGCAATGCGGTGACAGTAAGCTGTCGCCGCAGGGGTCCAGGTACTGGCCTTGTCGCCGACGCGAAGGATCGGACCGTCACCGATCAGCGCGTGCGGGCGCTCGGAGCTGGTTTCCATGGCGATGACCACGCATTTTTTCGGGATGGTCCCCTTTTTGGCGGCGGCGATTGCCCCGATGAAGCCGACCTCCTCGGCGCGGGTGAAAAGGAAGTATGCCTCAGCGGCGCGCTTGCTGCGGGTGAGCGATTCGATGCAACAAACCATGGCGGCAGCGCCGGCAATGTCGTCGCAGCCGCGGGCGAAGATGCGGCCAGCGCGAATGACGGGATCGGGAAAGTCCCACATGCCGACGGCACCGGGGGGAATGTCCGTCGGCACGCTGATTCTGGCGACGTTGACGCGGGATTGTCCGTTGCGGTCAATCAACGTGGTGTCGCGAATGGTGCCGGTCACCCACTTTCCGTTTACGTCGAAACGCACCTTGGCTTTGGGGAAGTACTCGGGTGGAACGCCGCCGCGCCAGAAGGCCTCCACCATGCCCTTGCCGGCCATGCGGTCGGCGACGAAGCCGGGATGGTCGAGGTGGGCGGTGATGCAGACGGGGCGCTTGAGCCTGGGCTTCCCCTGTTTCAGGTGAACGAGCAGGTTGCCCGCCGCGTCGCGCGTAGTCTTTAGTGTCGGACGCCTGACACAAAAATCTTCAAGGTATGCCAGGACCTGGTGTTCCGCAAAGGGCGCGGTGGGAATGGAGAGCATGTCGAACAGAATGCGGCGGTGGGCGGCGAGCATGGCGATGCCTCGAAAACGGGTTCTGTCGGCGCGAGCTACGATCGGGCATGAGGCCCGCGCAGGCAAATGCCCGCAGCCCGCTCTAGGTGGGCAGTTTGAAGCGAAGCATCAGAAATGCAAGGACCAAAATGAGATCGATGGTGAGCACGGTGCCGCCGAGGAAGAAGCCGATCCACGATTGTTTGGAGGCGTCGTTGCGGCGCTGGCCGGCGCTGCTGAGACCAAGGCCAAAACCGATGAGCGCGGGCAGCATGGAGGCGAGGAGCATCCCAAAGAAAGCGAGAAGGAACTTGCCGCCGGAGCCGTAGACGATCTGGCCAAGATCGCGCTGGAAGCGTGAAATTATCAACCATGCCGCGATAAGCATGGGTAGCGCGGCGGCGAGGGACAAATAAAGTCCGAGGCGGGCCTGGACTTCGAAGCGGCGCAGATTGAGTGATGCCATATTGGTCCTCCGACCCAAGTTATAGCGTGACGCGAGAAAGTCGTCACGTCCGGGCCGATTCAAGGTGCCGCGTTCGCGTCAGGTGGCGGCGCGACAGGGTCCGGTTTTTTGGCGCGGGCGAGCAATTCCGCCACGTAGGCACGCCACGCCTTATCTACTTCATCGACCGGACCAAAGGCGGCCTCGAATTCATCGATAGCAACATGGTGAACGTCTCCCGGGTTGGGCTCAATTGTCATTATTTTCTGCAAGAAAGATCGCATTCCATCGCGGTGACGATGGATCAAAAAATGGGCGAACGCCCAAGCGTGGGCGTAGCGCTTTGCCGAATTCACCTTTTCACCATCCCATGGACGAATCCGCCTCAACGAGGTTCCAATAGAGGGGAGTTCTTGGGGCGATCCAATATCGGCAAGTCTTAGATCATTCACGGGGATCTGATCTCCATTACAGCATGGTAATGGGACTTCAAATAGGCAGGCGAATCCCTCGGAAAGCCATAGCGGATAAATGGCACCAAACGCAAATACACTGGAATTGGTCAGTACCTCGTGCGCGATTTCATGCTGCAATACAGTGCGCAGGTATGCTTCCTGCACAGCGGCATCAAGCGACGATCCAGGAAACTGCGCTACAAAAAACACACAATTCTGTTGCGCGTCAAAGATCGCAGCTCGTTCGTTCAGATTGAGACCTACCGCCGCAATGTCCTGGCTCCGAGTATTCCAGTCATCGAAGATGCGAACGCGCATTCTCGATTCGCGGTTGATGGGCCGCAGGAACAATCCCAGTCGAGAAAAATACCCGACAATGGCATCGTGGGTCTGCTCGAAACGATCAAAGTCGATGCAGTTCTGATCGAGCACGCAATCGTGATGGATTTCAAAGTGAGCAGTTTGTGTCGTAAAGCGTGCGTTCTCGTAATTCTTGAGCGCGTACTTTTGAAGGATTGGACGATACGCCGCAACCATCGCCGGAAACGCAAGCAGAAGCAGAACAAATCGTCCGGTCAGCTTCATGTTTTTTGTACCTCTGCGATCAGTTCGCGTGGAGCGCCAATATCCGCCACGACAACTTCGCCGATGAAGACTTGCGCTCCGGCCGACAGGAAGCCGATCTTCGACGAAACGAAAGTGATAGTCAATTCGGCGCGGATGGTAACGCTCGCGGGCGCGCCCGTGTCGCAATCCAGACCCGACGGAACGTCGATTGCCACCATCACGCGACGCGGTGCGGCATTCAGCGTAGCGATCAATTCAGCCATGGAACTGCGGACCTCTCCGGAAAAACCGGTGCCGAGCAGCGCGTCCACGAATACGGTGCGGACGGTGTGCCCCGACATGGCGGCCGGCACTTGCGATCCTTCCATGATATGTCGCACCGGAAGATCCATCTTGCGGACAATGCCAAAGTTGGTTGCACAGTCGGGAGAAAGTTTCGACTCCGTAGCGGCGAGGATGCAGGTAACCGACCAGTCACGATTGTGCAGGTGGCGGGCGATGACGAAACCGTCTCCGCCGTTGTTGCCTCCGCCGCAGGCGATGAATGCAGCACCGCGCGGACCGTATCGTGTGTCAATGATTTCCGCCGCATTGCGTCCGGCGTTCTCCATGAGCTGGAGGCCGACCATGCCGTATCGGGATACGGCCAGTTCGTCCACGCGGCGAACCTGAGAGCGGGTCAGGTGCGAAGCCATTACAACATGTTACCGCGAAACGGGCGGGGTGGATGCGGTAACGGCAGCGGATATGGCATCGCCACCGTTAATCGCGGGCGATTGCCGGGCCTGACGGACCACATCTTCGGAAAGCGTGCGGTGCACGACAGTGGTCGCCTGACCCGCGCGGCGGATAAGCGGGCCGGGCCTGGCGAAGAGGACCAGCATGGAGAGCGCCGACACGAGCAAAGCGACGCGTGCCATGGGGTGACGAATGACAGTCAGCGGCTCGCCACTCTTGCCCAGGTAAACCGCGGCGACAATGCGGAGGTAATAGGCCGCTCCGATGGCGGAGTTAAGCACGCCGATGATCGCCAATGCGATGAAGGCCGCACGGAAGGGATGATCCGGCGCCACGCTGAAGGCACTGCCGAAAAGGTACAACTTACCGAGGAAACCACCGGTCGGGGGCAGGCCCATCAGGCTGAAGATGCAGACAGCGAAGGCCAATGCGGCCAGCGGCGCGCGGGCGGATGCGCCGGAAAGGTCATCGAGCGTTTCCGCTTCGCGGTCTCCCACGCGCAGGAAGGAAAGCAAGGCGAATGCGCCGAGGTTCATGACGCCGTACGCGGCGATGTAGAAGAACATGGCGGTGAGGCCGCCTTGCAGCGGGCCGACGCCGCCCAGTGGTCCGACCAATAGACCAAGCAGCATGTAGCCGGTATGGGCGACGCTGGAATAAGCGAGCATGCGCTTGACGTTGTGCTGGAGGAGCGCGAGGACATTGCCGGCGGTCATGGTGACGGCGGCGATGATCCAGAGCAGCCAGGTGACGGAATCGGGCAGGTGCCACTGAAGAGCCAGCAACACCTTGGTGAGGGCGAGGAATCCGGCGAACTTGGGCACGAAACCGAGGAGTCCGGTGACCGGGGAAGCGGCACCTTCGTAGACATCGGACACGTAGATGTGGAACGGCACGGCGGCAATCTTGAAGGACAAGCCCGCGACAACCAGGAGCATACCGACCAGGGCCGCAGCGCCGGTCAAACCGCCGGCAGCGGCCAGTGCCGACGTGGCGACGCCATTGTGGACGTGATGAATCTGCGTGGTGCCGGTGGCGCCGTAGAAGAAGCTCAGACCGTAGGCGAGGAAAGCGGCCGCGAGTGCGCCGAGGAAGAAATACTTCACTGTGGATTCGGAGGCGCGGGCGTCGATGCGGCTGAGGGCAATCAAGACGTACGTAGGGATGCTGACCAGTTCGACCGCGAAGAAGAGGACCAGCCAGTCATTGGCCGAGGCGGTGAGCAGAATGCCCGCGAAGGAAAAAAGAATAAGGGCGAAATATTCGCCGCGTTCTTCGGCGACGGGCTGCACCCAATTGATGAGCAGGAGCAGTGCGCCGACGGAGAGCGTGATGAGGCGGGCGTAATGAGTGATGGAATTCAGCCAGAGGCCGAGGTACGCGGAGCGGCCGTCCGGCTCACCGTGGCGGATGGAAATCCAAAGTGCCA
>CAZKIN010000045.1:0-20258 GCA_964552515.1 uncultured Phycisphaeraceae bacterium | reverse complement strand
CCCCGGTGATCAACGCGGAGGCCTCGCGGGCGGATCACCTGGTGGAGCTCCGCCGAATCGAAACGACCTACTACCTCGAAGCCCAAAAAACAGTCGGTGAAAACTTCCAGGCGTTTGGAAACATGCTGGCCATCGCCGCCCAGGGCGGCGGCGCGGCGGTAGCGAAAGTCGTCGAGTCGGCAGCGCCGCTGCTCGCGGCCTCGGCACCGCTGCTGGGCACGCTCATGGGACCGGTGAACGCCCTGGCGGGCGTGCCGATCGCTCCTTCGGCGACATCACCCGGCCAACAAACCAACGTGCCGCCGGCGGCGACGAACGGCGGTACCCGGCTTCCGGGTTCTGCCACGTTTGAGACGCAAAAACTACCGGATAAACCGGCGGAAAACACGACGCTGAAGCCGTAGCGGGAAGGCACGAAGGCACACAGGCACGGAGGCACGAAGAGGGCCGGACGAATGCGAATTCACTGCGAAAAATGCGGGCACCGGCCATGGAATTGGCCCATGTTTTGGGTCGGGCTTTCCCTCGGGAAAGTCATCGGCATCGCGGCGGTCGGACTGATCGTCCTGATCGCCGCGTGCCTGGGATGCCATAAGCCGACGTTTTCGCTGGTGAACATCGACGCTTCGAAGGCACCGCGAACCGCCATCGAAGAGGCAAAAAACACAGGTGGAGCGGCAAAGTTAGAGCCACGGCGTGAGCCGGAATGCACGGGCGATTTTGTGGAGTGTGACCCGGTATGGCAGCAACTTCAGGACTGATTGTGAGCAACCTGATCAAGATCGTGCGGGCTTTTCGCAAGAAGCACATGATCGCCGCACTCGCCACGATCCTCGTGGGCGTGGGTGCGGAATACGGCCTGGACATGGATCACGGAATGGTCGCGACGGCGTCCGGCTTTGGCGTCTTGTGGATCGCGAAATGGCTGCTGGCCAAGAAGAAAGCGGCCGGGACCGCCACGGCGGAAGATGACAAGCTGGCGACACTCGAAGAGTAAGCCCGCACAGCGGGATTGATTAACCGGTGGGTCAAGACCCACCCTACGGGAGCCAAGGATGGCTGGCGATTCAACACAAGCAGCGAGCGAAAAAGTGCGGAAGCTGCGCGCGGAACTGCTCGTCAAAGTCCTGCAGTTCGCGCAGATCGAATCGAGCCCAGCGAACCTCGGAGAAGACGAGCGGCCGGTATCCGCGAGGCAGCTGGCCGCGGATCTCCACATCGTCGGCAACGCGGAAGTAGTTAAGCGGCGCATCCGCGAGGCGGTCGAATACGCCCGCGAACATGGGCACATGGTGTGCGCGAATGGCGAGGGCTACTGGCTCGCTCGCGACGCGGCGGAATACGCGGCGTACGAAGAAACCCGAATGGCACGAACCAAGTTTGAATTCGTGCGACGTAAGAAACGCCGCAAGGCGGTCAGCGAACGAAACACGAAGCAAGGCATGCTGTTCAACGTGGACCCAGTGAGGACGTTTTGAGCGATGGGCAATAGCGCCACGAAATCTCCCGGCACTCCGCTCAGCATCGCGGCGGTTAACCGCCTGCAAGATGCGCGGTCTGCGATCGGCAAGATGCTCGCCGCCGCGGAGTCACGGGTCAACGCGGAACAGCGCGTGACGGGCAGCGTCGCCGGCGACAGCGAAGGACTCGTCCGCGAGATCGCCACGGCAGTCACGCGGCACTGTCCGGGACTCACGGTGGACATTGGCCTGACCCACCTGGGCAGCAATGAACGACGGGCCGTGACGGCCTGGTGGCAGGAGAAGACAGCGTGAGCATTGAGGCAATCATCGGACTGGTCTCGTTGTTGGGTGGGTTGGCGCAAGCGCTGCTCATGCTGCAACTGCGGACCATGCGATCCGAAGCCAGGCAGCGCAGCGATGGCGTGGAAAAGCAGCTGCTGGAGTTCAAGAAAGAATTCGAGACGCGCATCTCTCGTCTGGAGGATAGGACCGACGAACGATTGCGCGAAGTGGAGCGGGACAAACTGGACGTGCGCGAATGGGTGAGAGTGTCCACCTCCAGCCGTGAAAAGATGGATCAGATCATTACCGGGCTTGCCCGGTTGGACGCGCGCATAGACGCGGAATTCGGCGTGGCATCAAGCATTGATCGACTCGCGGAAACGCTGAAGGGAGAGGAACGCCAATGACGCCCAGGGAAGCCAAGGCGCTGCTCATCAAGCAGATTCGCCGCAAGATTATCGACGCCCTCAATCACGTGCATGGAATGCAGGCACTTAGCTTTGAATCGCTCGCCTACATCATGTCCGACGTGGAGGAAGGATATTTGCGCAGTGACCTCGTTTACCTGTCGCAGAAGGGCTACATCGAATGCGTCAACGCGCGGCCCAATCAGGCGTTCGGAAGCAAGGAGTTTTCCCTGACGTTTACAGGCAAAGAGATTGCGGACGCGATCAATCGTGATCCGGCATTGGAACCGTAATGGCAACCGAGAGTGAAAACCTGCAACAGGATTCACCGGACCCGGTGCCGCGCTGGGCGCGGGACATGGAACCGGGCGCGTACGCGCGATGCGTGGAGCTGCTCCTGGAAGGCTGGAAAGTCCCAGACGTCATGGTGACGCTGGGGATCGGCAAAGAAAAACGCGCCAGTCTCTACAACCTGGCCAAGAGCATGCAGCGCCGCCGGCGGCTCGACCTGTTCGGCGAAATGAAAACGGCGGTGCTCGAAGGGGCGAACGCCATCACCCCGCAAATCATCGCTGGACTGAAAACGATCTGCCAGATGATCCTGACGCCAGGCGTGGATGAAACCCGCCAGCAAAAAGGCGCGGACGTCATGGTGAAGTTTCTCAAGCTGGCCCACGACGTGGGGGTCAGCGATGAAGCGGCGGAAGCGGAAACGCCGGTGGCGAAAACGTCGGGCGGCGATGTGTCCGCCATGATTGCGGGCGTGCTGAAGAGTTACGGCAAGCACGAAGAAGCGGACGCGGTCCTGGCGAAAACGGCGGAAGAAAAGGCAGCGAACTAGATGAAAGCGGACAAGAGGAACCATCAGGCGCTGGAGCGAGCCATTCGCGTGGTCCTCGACGACGTGATGCTGCCGTATCAGCGCGAAGACATTGTCAGCCCCGATCAATTCCGGTGGAACTGCTGGTCGCGGCAGGTGGGTAAGAGCTTCAGCAAGAGCTTCCGGCGACTGATGCGCGGCATCGCCCGCAAGCGCGACCAGTTTTTCCTGTCGGCGGGCGAACGGCAAAGCGCCGAACTGATGCTCAAAGTGCGGCAGCACGTCGAGAGCCTCAAGCTGGCCAGCGAATTCGAAGAGGCCGGCGAAGGCTTCTTCGAAGGCGTCGAGATCAAGCGACTCTCGGTGTACATCCCGAGTCACGGCATCCGCGTGGTCGGACTCCCGGCCAATCCCAATACGGCACGCGGCTTCACCGGCGACGTCTTCCTGGACGAGTTCGGCATGCACATGCATGACCGCGAAATCTGGGGCGCGATGTTCCCGTCGATCCTGCGCGGGCACGGCGAATTGGATGTGGCCAGTACGCCCCGCGGATGCGGCAACAAGTTTTATGAGCTGCTGTCCAACGAACAGTTCGGCAAGCAAACCATCACGATCGAAGACGCGGTAGCCCAGGGCCTCAAGGACGTGGACATTTCCACGCTCCGCGAAGCGATGGGTGATGACCTGCTGTACCGCCAGGAATTCATGTGCGAGTTCCTGGACAAGGCGTCGGCCCTGCTGACCTTCGAAGACATCCTCGCGTGTATGGATCACAAGCTCCCGCGCGAACTGGACATCAAGCAGCTGCGCGAGCGCACGGACGGCGAATTCTATCTGGGCGTCGACCTGGGCCGCCGCCGCGATCTGACGGTCATCTGGGTGTTTGAACGCGTGGGCAAGATGCTGATCAGCGTCGGCCTGCTCGAAATCTTCAACATGCCGATGAGCGAGCAGGAAGAAATCATCGCCAGCGTCCTGATGTGTCCGCGTGTGCGCCGGGCGTGCATTGACATGAGCGGCTTGGGACTGACCACCGCTGAAAACATCGTGCGTCGCTTCGGCGAAGATCGAGCCGAGGGCGTGGTGTTCACGCGCTCCTCCAAAGCCGAAATGGGCGGCATGATCAGGACCAAGTGCGAAGACCGCAGCATGCGCATTCCGCACTGCGACCGCATCAAGAACGATCTGCACAGCGTCGAACGCAGTGTCACCAAAACCGGAGAGATTCAACTCTACGCGCCGCGATCGGACGACGGACACGCGGATCGTTTCTGGGCAGCGGCGCTGGCCATCCGCGCGGCGAGTCAGCCGGGCGGTCCGATCGATGTGGCCATCCCCGAGGAGCCGGGTGGAAGCCCGTTCAACTCGGGTTCATTTGGAGGAGGGAGAATGTGGTGAGCAAGAAAGGCAATACTCAACGGGCAACAGGCAGCAGGGTCATGGCGTGCGCGGTGCCCGGCATCGCAGCCATGATGGCCATGGGCGCGTCAGCCTATGCCAAACACGCGGAGAAGCATCAGCCGGATCGCGGCGTTACGAAACTCCGCGCACCGTTCACCTACTTCGGCGGCAAGAGCCGCGTCGCGGATGAAATCTGGCGGCGCTTTGATGCCAGCGAAGTGCGGCTGTTCATCGAACCGTTCTTTGGCAGCGGTGCCACAACGCTGGCACGACCTGGTGGTGCGCATGGGACCGAGATCGCCAATGACATGGACGGTTACGTCCTGAACTTCTGGCGGTCGGTGCAGCAACGTCCCGACGTCGTCGCGCGGCACCTGGGCGGCATGGTGCACGAACTGGAACTAGAAGCCCGGCACAAATGGTTGATCGAACATCGTCGGCAGCAGCGACTCATCACCAAGCTGCGCAGTGATACCGAGTGGTGCCATCCCAAGCTCGCCGCCTGGTGGTGCTGGGGACACAACGCCTGGCTGGGCAGCGGCTTTTGCAGCGGGGTTTATTACGGGCCGGGAGACGAACGCAATCGGGGGGAAGGATTAGGCCCCACCGCAACAAAGAGCGGCTGCAAGCGGCCCACCGCCATGCCATTCGGCATCTCGCGGCGCATGCACCACGAACGGGTGGTGTGGATCAAAGCACTCGCGGCGCGTCTCGATCGCGTGCGCTTCCTGTGCGGTGACTGGTCGCGACCGATCACCTCGGCGGTCAAATCGAAGTGCATGACGGCAATTCTCTTCGACCCGCCCTACTCGGCAGAGGCTGGCCGGTACCAGGACGTCTATCGATGCGAGGACTTGTCCGTGGCGCACGCGGTACGGAAGTGGTGCATGCAGCATGATCGCTTGAAGCACCTGCGTATGGCGCTGTGTGGTTACGACGGCGAACACAACGAACTGGAAAAGCGCGGTTGGAAAGTCTTCGCGTGGAAAGCCACGGGCGGATTCGGGTTGATCGCCAAGGGAACGGGATACACCAACCGCGAAAAAGAACGCATCTGGTTTAGTCCCTATTGCAAGGCCTAGTTATGGGAAACGGAATCATCACGAAGGTGTTAGCGCATGCGGGCCATGGTTGGCAGCGCATGCTCGGACTGGGCGTGCGCCCGAAGTCCACCTTCATCACCGGCGATGGTGATCCGGTCTATGAACTGGCGGTGCAGTCGCTCACGTCCGGACTCGACCATCAGAAACTCTCCAGCCTGATCAACCAGGCCCACGATGGCGCACTCGACGTGGGACTGCAATTGTGCGAGGACATGGAACGACTCGACCCCAATCTCATGAGCGTGTGCAACACGCGCCGCCGCGCACTCACCGCCCTGGAATGGGAAGTGCAAAGCGCGGCTGATTCCGCACAGGGAAACGTCAACAAGGCCGAAGCGGATGAAGCGGCGGAATATGTGCGCGATGTGCTGGGTGCGATGGATTGCTTCGGCGGATTCCTGCGACACGGCGCTACCGCCATCGGCCGCAACCTGGCGGTCTCGGAGATCGTTTGGGACGGTATCCGGCCCGTCGATCTGATTCCCGTGGCCCCGCAGCGACTGGTGATGGACCCAAGCATCCCCGGCCTGGTGCGCGTACGTACCCGCGATCATGCCACCGGCTATCCGGCGCTGCCTCCGGACTTCATCGTACACATCCCGCATGGATCACCCATGCAGCCATTCCGGTCCGCGCCGCTGCTCACCCAGGCACGCGAATGGCTGATGAAGCAAATCGCCAAGGCGGACTGGAGCAAATACGTCAACCTCTTCGGCATGCCGATCCGCTGGGCGGTGTATGAACCCGGCGCAACGGACGAAGAAAAAACCAAGCTGCTGCGGCTGCTGGAGACGATGGGCCGTTTGTCCTATGGCGCTTTCTCCAAGGGCGTGGATCTGCAGATGAAGGAAAGCAGTCAGCGCGGCACGTCACCCCATCGCGATCTGGTCGAATGGGTCAGCAAGGAACAAGCCAAGCTCATGCTCGGCGGCAATCTGACCAGCGACACCACCGGTGGAACGGGAACGTACGCCGCAGGCGCGGTGCAGGACGAAGTGCGCGAGGACCTCCGCGACGACGACATCATGGCGGAAGCCGAGACCATCCGCACGCAACTCATTGCCCCGATGGTGTACTTCAAATTCTGGCGGCATATGCCGCTGCCCACTTTCCAGCGGGTCAAGCCGGAAGCGGTCGACCGGTTACAGATTGCGCAACTGATTCAGCAGGCACAAAGTATCGGCCTTGCCGTGGGCGAGGACTACGCACGCGGCGTGCTGGGTATTCCGCCTCCCGCTGACGGTGAACAGACACTCGAAGGTAAGCCCGCCGCGCCGTCGTTCGCGGGGCCGATCATTGACGTGCCACCGCGTGAAGAGAAGAAGGCTGATCCGAAGCCCGCCGGCGAAGAGGAAACGGAGGAAACCGATGAACGCGATTGAGATTGCGCGTGGCATCAGCGACCTCGAACGAGCGGCCCTGGAACGCGGCGCGAGCAGCTATCGAAGGGGAACGCTGGACCCGCTGATCGCCGCGCTGGAAAGCGCGGACAGTTTTGAGACGGCGCAGCAGGCGCTCGGAACGGACCTGCTGGCACGTATGGATACGGACGGCCTGGCGAATGATCTGGCCGAAGCGGCCGTCGTCGCAGCGGCCATCGGAACTATGCAGGAAGCACCTGCCGTTTAGGAAATCATGAGTGCCACTAACCGTCATCAGTACAGCCGACTTTGCCCCGCGCAGTTTTGCGGAGGCGCGGGATTACTTCCTGGGCAAGGCGCCGCTGCTCTCTTCGGAGTGGGACCGGTTGACCGCCGCGCAGAAGGCGCGGTCGTTTGGCCTGGCTGCCGTGAACCAGGTCAAGCTGCTGCAGGCGGTGCGCGCCCAACTGGCCACGGCCATCTCCGAAGGAAAGACCTACCGCGAGTGGCGGCAGGAAGTCCTGGCGGACTTCGCCGAAGCGGGCGTGGATGCTCCCGCGCTGTCGCAGCTGCGGCTCACGTACTTTCAAAACACGACCGGGGCACACAGCGCCGTGCGGCGGGAAGCGCTGGACGAAGCACGCGGAACTTTTCCGTATCGCAAGTACCTGACGTCGGGCAACGGAACGCCGGGGGTCAACGGAGTGCGCCCCACGCATGCGGCGCTGCACGGCAAAGTGTTTCGAGCGGACGACGCCTTCTGGTTCGACCACACGCCGCCGTGGGAATGGAATTGCCATTGCACGTTCGTCGGGATGACCGCCGACCAAGTGGAGCGCGAGCAGCTCACCGTGTGGACGTACAGCGGCGGATTCGTGACGCCGCTGGAAGCCTCGGAGGAAGTGCAGCCGATTGCGGTGCCCCCCGATCCGTCGTTCTCGACGGCGCGCGGGCCGCTGGATTTGTCGCAACTGGATGATGATCTGCGCGCCGCGATTGAAGAGCGGATGCGCGATACAGGAGGAACGCCCTTGAGTGATGCAAAACTATTTCCGGCATTCGAACTTGTGCTGATCGATGAAAGCGCCGGCAAAGATACGGTGGACTTTGTACTCATTCCGGACGGCCAGGTGAAAACCACGAAGGGTAACTTCTTCATAGATCGCCAGGCCTTTGCCGAAGTGGACCGCGCATTTCGGAGCAAAGGCAATGACATCCTGGTGGACTACGAACACCAGTCGCTCGGCGGGGAATATGCGCCGCCGGACGGAAAGGCGCTGGCTGCGGGGTGGATCAAGGGCCTGCGCTACGAAGAAAAAAAGGGCGTCATCGCCACGGCGAAATGGACGCCCGCCGCGCGGCAGCACATCAAGAGCGGTGAATACCGGTACCACTCTCCCGTGGTATCGATTCGCAAATCGGACGGCCGGGCAGTGTTGGTGCAAAGCGCCGGACTGACCAATACCCCGGCGATTGAAAAACTTCCGGCGCTGGCGGCCAAGGATGGACCGCAGAAGGAGAGCAAGATGGATGCGACGAAGACGGCCGCCGACCCCGCCGTACTGGTGGGAGAATTGAAGGCCATGCTGGGGATCGAGATCAAGGATGGCACGGATATGACCGCCGTCCTGTCCGCGATCCGGGACGAACTGAAGAAACGCGAGGGCAAGCCACCCGAGGGAACGGCGCTCACCAACGTGCGCAAGGCGCTCGGCCTGGCGGACAGTGCGAGCGAAAGCGAAATCACGGTGAGCATCAACACGCTGCGACAGGGCAAGGAAAGCGCGAGCAGCTTCCAGACGGAACTGACCGCCCTGAAGGCGAAGCTGGAGGAACGCGATCTGGCCGACTTCCTGTCGCCCTATGTGCTCAAGGGCGTGGTCAGCGAGAGCAACGCGGAGGACTTCAAGGCGATCAGAACGATGGCCCTGTCCAACCGCGACATCGCGAAGCGCTGGCTGGATGAACGGGTGACCCAACTCGGTCATCAGAAACCGCTGACCAAGGATGGAGGCAGCGTACCCAGCGGGGACCGCAGCACGATCATCGCCAAGGCGAAGAGCGAATTCGCGAGCAGCCCGACGGCGCAGAAGGTCACCAGCCTCAAGGCATATGTGAATGACGCGCTGGCGTTATCCAAGAATGGTGACCTGACCACGGATGAATTGAAGACGCTGGTGGCGTAAAGCAGAAAGCCACGTCGGACAGGCGTTAAGAGAACAAAGGTAAAGGAGAGCAATATGACCGCACTAGCGGCAAATCGAAACATCGGATGCATGGTTGATCAGCAGCTGCGCAGCTTCAAAGTGGGCGCAGCGCGGCACATCTATCGGGACGGCTGGGTGGGCAAGGACCCGGCCGGCATGGCCAAACCTTTTGAGCCGGGCGACGAACTGGTCGGCCTGGCCTACGAAGAAGTGGACAACTCCGCCGGGGCGGCGGCGGCCAAGAACGTGCGCGTGCGCGTGGCCGGCGACTTCACGCACGCCTTCACCTCCATCGCGGACAAGGATGCAGGCAAGGCGCTGTTCGCCACGGACGACGCGACGCTGTCTTTCAGCGGTCACCCGGATGCCTACGTGGGCCGGGTGCTGCACAAGGAAGACACTAACCTGGTCGCGCTGCGCTTGAAAACGCCAGGCGAAAAGCCGCTGCCTTCGGACACCGGCTGCCTGGAAATCGTCAATGATTTCCTGTCGCCGGTGACGGTGACCGGTGCCACCGCCGGCGATCTGTTCAGCGGCGGACTGCGCCTGACTTCGGCGCTGGGACTCGGTGTCAAGAACGTGGTCGGAGCCAATGGCGGCGTGGACCTGGAATTCGATGCCGTAGCGGAAGTCGCCCATGCGTCAGTGGAAACCGAAGCGATCTTCCTGGCGAGCAAGGGAGTGACCTTCGAGGCACGGTTGCATCTGCCCACCAACGGGGATGCCGCCGCGTTCGACGCGGACTGGGGGCTGGGCACAGCGCTCACTGCGAACAGCCGCGCGTCGATCGACCACGCGGACATGGTCAACCTCGCGGCGTTCCACATGGACGGCGCGAGTACGGCCATCAACGCACAAAGTGACAACAATGTCACCGACGTGGCACCGGTAGACACCACCATCGTAAACGATGCCACCGCGCTGGCCTACAAGGAATTCAAGGCGATCGTCCGCCCGGCCGGGACGGTGGAATTGTGGATCGACGGCGTACGCGTGCTGCCCAGCACCGTCTTCGCGGTCGCGACTTCCGCCGTGCTGTGTGCGTTTGTCCTCATCGAAAAGACCTCGGATGACACCACCGCGGTGCTCCGGCTGGATCGCTTCCGCGCTGCGGGTGCGCGTTCTTAGAGGAGCCGCTAAGGCACGAAACCATTGCCCGCACAGCGGGTTTGAAAAAGTAAGGAAAAACGGCACGGGACGAGGAAACGAATTCCCGGCCCATTGCAGAAAGGAAGTGACACGGATGTCAGTCATCAGTACCAAACTCGCCGAACTGTCGCGCGGTCTGCGCAGCGAGTTTAAGGATTTGTACACCTCCATGGACGCGGCAGCGATCTACCAGCGTATCGCGACGCGCATTGCCTCCGAACACGATTCGGAAAACTACCAGTTCCTTGGCTCCTTGCCGCAGATGCGGGAATGGGGAACCGGGCGCGTGGCGCAGGGACTGGAAAGTTTTCCCTACTCGATTCCCAACAAGAAGTACGAGTCGACCATCGAAGTGGATCGCGATGAAATCTCCGACGACAAGACGGGGCAAATCAGAACGCGCATCCAGCAAATGACGCAGACGGCCGCCCGGCACAAGGACTACCTCATCGCGCTGCTGCTCACCAACGGCGGAAGCGCGGGGTTCCACAGCTATGACGGCGTGCCGTTCTTCGGTGCCAATCACGCGAGCGGTGCGTCGGGCAACCAGGACAACGACCTGACCTTCGACGCGACCAATCACGCCGCGGTGACCTCCGCCGAGTTCAAGCAGGCGCTCCGCGAGGCGCGGACCGCGATGCTGTCCTTCAAGGACGATCGCGGAAACCCGATGTCGGTAGACGGCAAGGGCGGCATCGTTTTGGTGCCGCCGGCGCTTTATGACGCCGCACGGGAAGCGGTCGGTGCGTCGGTCATCGGTAACACCACCAACGTGGATCAGGGGATGGCGGATGTCGTGGTTTTCCCCTGGCTCACCTCGGCGGTCGAATGGTTCCTGCTCAAGACGGACGGCATTTTGCGGCCGTTTGTTTTTCAGGACCGTGAACCCATGGAGTTCAAGCAGCAGGCGGAAGGCAGCGACGAAGAGTTCCGCCGCGAGAAGTACCTGTACGGCGTCCGTGCCCGCTATGCCATGACCTATGGCCCGTGGCAGTACGCGGTGCGCAGCACGTTCAATTGATGGTGACAAACCGCTGGCACCATTGAAGGAAATCAACAGCCGAAAGGCGAGGAGTAACCCAATGAGCGAAGACGCCGTAATCAAGGAACCAGACAAGACCGCCGCGGGTAAAGCCGCGAAGGCCAAGCCCGTCAAGCCCCTGGCACCGATCGATCCGCCCGGCACGGTGCTGAAGCCGGGCGTCCACGGGCCGCAGAAGGCGACGCGGCGGGCTACGGGTTCAGATCGATTGCGCAAGGCGATGCAGCTGTCGGGCGATGTGCCCATTGAGACGGTCTGTGATGAAGCGGCGCGGGAGATCGAAGCACTGCGGGCCAATCGGCCACGCAAGTAAAGGCAAGGCGGATCAACCATGGGCCTGTTCGACGCACTGTACCTGGGCAGCGAACTGGCGCTCATGAGCGACCTGCCGTTTTATTCCACGGTGACCGGGATGTACGTCAGCGTCAGCGAAATCGTGAATCGGGTGGGACTGGCCACGGCGGCGCAACTAAGCGCTGACAGTGGCGAGACACCAGACGAAACGCTGATCCTGTCGGTCATCCAGGAAGCGGAAGCGGAAGTCAACGGGTACCTGGCCGCAAGGTACCGGGTACCCGTTGACCTGACCGCGCATCCGGAACTTAACGCGGCGCTGCGCGGGCGAGCGACGGACATCGCCTTGTGGCGGCTTTTCGCACGGCGGCCGCCGGTGCCGGATGAATACGAGAAGCTCTACAAGAGCGCCAAGGAATGGCTGACGATGGTGGCGAAGGGCGAGATCCCGCTGCCGGCCACCGCCACGCCGGCGGCGACAACCTCGAAGGAACCGCAAGGCGGTTATGGCACCACCTCGGAAGCAATGGATTGGTGATGATGCATGGCGGTCGGACTGAAATTATCGCTGTCAATCACGGGCGATCGAGCCGTCTTCGAACGGCTTCCGAAAGCGCTTCGAAACCCGCGCCCGCTCCTCAACGAGATCGGGCTGCTGGGCCAGAAATCGGCGGCGGAAAGATTGCCCAGCGTACTCAAGCAAGTGGTCGGCGGGGTTCGGACGGGACTGCTCGCCGGCTCGATTGCGGGGACCGGAGAGGGCGCAGCCTTCTCAGTATTCAACCTGTCCGATCTGCGCGTGGAGATCGGGACCAAGCTGCGCTATGCCGCTCAAGTACAGCACGGCGGGCGGATCAATCCCAAGGATGCCAAGGCCCTCGCCATTCCGCTGACGCGGCAATTGAAGATCGCCCAGCTGTCGCCTTCAGAGTTGCCCCAGGCGACGCAGGACGAGCTGGTGTTTCTGCCCACGAACAAGCGGCCCAACATCATCGGAGTACTGCTGCTGCCGGCGAAGAGCGAGGCGCTCCTGGAGGAACCCAACGCGAACCGCAAAGGGCGGCGCATCAAGCCGGACAAGGGCAAGAAACGCAAGGACGGCATCCTGCTCTACGCGATCGCGAAGTATGTGGATCAACCCGCGCGGCCCTTCCTCTTCTGGAGTGACGCGGACACGCGCGAGGTCGAAGAAAAGCTGATTCCGAAGTGGCTAGGGATTTAGGCAACAGGCAGCAGGCAAGAGGCAACGGGAGACACGCTGGTGGCGCATGACGGAAGCATAGCCTCGCAGATCGAAGACTGGCTGATCGCCAAGATTCAGGCGATCCAGTTTTCAGGTGCGCCCGTGTTCAACGCGGAGGACGTGAAGCCGTGGGGCGGCGGGCAGCAGCACACGGTGGATGATTTCAAGACGCATCTGTTCGCCGGAGCGCGGCCCTATACGGCGCAGGTGTTCTATGCGGATGAGGCGCTGACCTATCTCGACGGCGTTGAGCAGCTCACGCGCCCGAGGTGGGTGATTGCGATTGGAGCCAAGAACTTCCGCAACAACGCGGAGGCGCGGCGCGGCGATGTGCCGGCGACGGGCACGGCGCGAGTGGGAACGAATGGACTGCGGGACCTGGTACGGCATGCGATCGACGGCGAAAAGCCGCTGAGCGATCCGACCACGGTGATCAATGATGGGACTTTCGCCGTACATAAGGTGCGCGTGCTTAATGCGGAACTGGTGCATGAAGAGGCCAAGCAAGTGATCCTGGCGATTTACGTCACCGTGGATCAGGTGAGAACAGCTTAGGCAAACCCGCACTGCGGGAGTGCAGGGCAGCAGGCAACCCGCACTGCGGGAGCAGGCAAAGAGAAAAGGAATTGAACGATGCCTCTAGTTAACAAGCGGGTGTATGACGAAGTGCAGGGACTGCTGTTCGCCGGAGCGGGCCTCGCCGGATCGGCGCTGGCCATAGGCGGTGTGACCAGCATCTCCGTGGAAGAAGGATACGAAAGCATCGTGCGCAACAGCTTCGACGGCGCGCAGGGGCCGACGGCGCACGAGCACGCCAAGGCATTCATCCGCTCGACGATCCGCACCACGGACGTGCTGAAGATGATCGACCTTTTAATTTCCGTGCCGGGCGCGGCCTCCGCGGAATGGCTCGGCCCGCAAAGCGGCGCGGCCACGTTCATCAAAGGAACGCTGGCGGGCTATGTGTTCCACGCGCTGGACTTTACGGCGAATGAGGATTTTGCGGTGGCCTCCCTCCAGGCACAACACCGTTTCGCAAACTCAAACGACGACTTTGAAGCGGTGCATACCTTCGTCACGGGCGTGGCCGGGCCGGTCACGCGCACGCATCCGGACCGCCTCTATCGCATCAAGACATGCACCCATGGGGGACAGGCGATCCTGCACATTCAGAACTTCTCCTTCCGCCTGGCGGCGCGGCTGATCACGGACTCGGGCGACGCGGACGTCGGGCAGACCGCCATCGAACGCGGTGATTTCAATGACATCAGCGTGACGCTGGGATTTCGGGACTCGACCAAGCACGCCTCGGGAAGCTATGACCTGGCGACGCAACTGCTCAAGGCGGGTCCGGCGGACCTGGTGGTGACGCTCGACGGGGCGGGAGAACTGGTGGACAAGAAAATCACGCTGCGCAACTGCAAGTTCACCAATCGCCAGCGCAGCGGCCAGGAAGGCTGGACGGGATTCACGCTGCAAGGGTCGCTGGTCTTCAGAGACCCGGCCGATCCGTGGACCATCCGCACGGTCAATCACGCGACGGCGGCGACGCGCCTGATCGACGTGGCCAACGCGGCCTAGAAGAAGAAGGCACGGAGGCACACAGGCACGAAGGCACGTAGGGAAGGTAAACGAGAAGTGGGCGAGTCAGTCAGCAAATTAACGATCGATGCCGGCGTGCAGGGCGGCGCGGCAGCAGCGAGCGAGCTGCAGAAGATCGCGACGTCGATCGACGCGACGGGCGCGGCTGCGCAGGCGGCGGCGGTGCATGCGGAACAGCTGGCGAAGTCGCAAGGCGTCCTCGGCCGCGAACTGGCTTTTGCCGCCGAGAGTGCGAAGGCGGCGGCGGATGCCATTGAACAGTCAGATACGGCAGAAACGCTGAAGCGGCAGGCCGAGGCCGCGGAACTCGCACGCCCCGCCATTGAAGCCCTTGCGGAAGCGCAGCAGCGACTGGCGCAACTCCAGGCCGAGCAGGCGAAAGGTCCGGCGGGGCGCAGCGTCGGGGAAATGCTGGCGTTCAATGATGCGATCGCCAAGCAGGAAGGACTCATCCGCACGCTGGGCGGTGAACAGCAGCAGTTCAATACGAAGACGCAGGACCTGGTGGGGATACTTAATCGGATCAATCCCCGCCTGGGTGAAATGGCATTGGGGTTGATTCGCCTGGCGCGAGTGAGCGGTGACGTTGCGGCGTCAGAAATCAACTTGAAGGATGTTCTCGGAAGCGTCACTGATGCGGTCAAACAAAACGTCGAAGCGATTGCGCTGATCGGCGCGGGTGGTGCCGCCATTGCGGCCATCAACGGCATCTTCAGCGCCATGGCTGAGGGCAAGCGCATCACGGATGAAGTCACCGCATCCATTCGCGAACAGGCCAAGGCCCTCAATGAATTGGAAAAACGGGGACAGGATCAGGCATCCACTATCGAGAAAATCGCCGCGAAACGCAAAGAGGGCGGGTTAACAGCTGAGTCGTCAGCAGCTGCCTTACAACAGGCACAACGCATCAAGAGCAAGTCCGGAGACCTGGGCGAAGACTTTATCAATACGGCAGTGGGTAACTTCACGGGAACCGGCGCGAGCGACGAAGAAATTCAACGGGCCGCGTTCGCCCTCGAGCAAGATCGAATCACCATCGACCCCAAGGCCTCGAAGGAGCGGCGACTTGAGCGTTTGCGTCGGGACCTCCGCAAGAACGAAACGCGCCGTGCGGTCGACATTGCGCTTGCAACAGAGCAAACGCAAGCGGGTGAAGTTGCGGGAGGTGCCAAGGCGATCAAGGAGTTGAAGTCCGGAGACGGATCAACGTTCCATACGGAAGAATTCACGCGCCAGCTACCCGGACCACTCGGAAAACTTCCGGAGAGCCAGATCGCGAAAGTCGCAGAGATCGCCAAGAAGCTCCCCGACATAGAAGGCAAGGGAGCGAATTTCGAGGATCGGCTTTCGATTTCATTCCTTTCTTCTGAACAAGAGGCGTCACAGTTACGTGGTGCAGGACGCTCCACCGAGGCTCATGATCTATTGATCGCGCAACGTCGTCTCGCTGATGAAGGTGTCAAGGACGCGACACCGGAACTCATCAGAGAGGCGCAGTCTTTGAGGCGCATCCTGGAGCGAATCGAAAAGAACACAGGGGAGCCGACGATCATTAACAATGGTGGTGCGCGTGGTTCCAAGAAGAACGTCATTCAAGATGCGAGGCCGTAAGTGAATGGCAGGTGGGCATCCAAAGTACGGTGGAACGAACAGCGTGACGGTGCTAGACCTCGGTCAGCCCGGCGGGAGTCGCGCCAGTGCGGGCGAGGCGCTGTTCACTTTGTTTGTGTTGCGCGGACCGGAGCAGGCCTTCATCGCCGAGAACGCGGCGGCGCAACAGGTGGGTCTGTTCGAAGATGTGCTCGGGTATGCCGGCGGGTCGACGGTATGGAGTGGACAGCTCAATGTCGAAGACGCGGACATGCTGGATGAGATCATCAAGGAACTGGACGCCAAACTGCACGGGCACCCGCGCAACAGCAGCGGCATCCTGCAGCAGTCGAACGCGAATGAAGTGCGCGATACGCAGCTCACGGATTATGACGGACGCGTGCTCACCAACCGCGCACGCATCCGGGCGTGGCGGTTTCTGGATCGACGGTTGACGACACCTGAAGGGCGGATCGTGGTTCCGCTGGAGATTGAGTTTCGGATTCTGTAAAGCCATGACACTGCTACTCGTCATCCTGATCGCACTGGGTGCACCCGCGAAATGCGTGGCACTGCCCGCCGGCGTTGCCGACGTGCAGGTGTTCGTCGACGCGGACGGCAACGCGACGACGGGATACGGGTGGGGCAGCGAATTCGTGGTGCGCTGTGTCGCGGCCGAGCTCGCGGACGCCTGGCACTGCCATGTGCGGAGAACGCTAGATTCCGGATGCGGCGTGGCGGGCGGATGGGGCCCGGCGCTGGACGTCGCGGAAATCAGTGCCACGACGCTGGCCATGCCGGTGACGCTGGTGCCGGCGGGAACGCGGCTGGTGCTGGAGACCTATACGGTGGACGGCGTGCGCCTGACCAGCGGCCCGATCAACGCTGCCAACTGTCAGTCAGCTTGCGGTCTGGGTGACTTCGACGGTGACTGTGATGTGGATCTGGCGGACTACGCCATTTTTCAAAACAACTTCGGACGATAAGGAAACGAACCCGTGCATACGAAACCAACGGACGCGCAATTGGAAAACCGGTTCATGCATCATCCGCCGGTGGGTGATCAGGCGAAGCGCTTTGAGCAAATTCGCACGGCCTGCTGCGACCTGGCCAAGCTGATCCGGGATCTGACGCCATGCTGCCCGGAGCAATCGCTGGCGATCAACGCAGTCGACCAGGCGATGATGTGGGCCAATGCGGCCATCGCACGCAATGGCGACTCGACGTCCTGGAAAAAAGCTGTTTAGACCCGCGAAGCGGGGAGAAAGGGTGCTCCAGCACCATGCCGGTACCGGGAAGAGAAGGTCCAGGAAGGGAGCCAGCGCCGCAGCCGCGAAGCGTGCTGACCGGTCCGCCCACGTCGTGGTCGGGCCGCCGGCCGGAGCTGCGCGTGCAGGTGGAAGCCACGCCGAACAGCGACAACTTCGTGACGCCGCCCGACGTGGTGGACTGGTCGAAGATAACGCTGGGACTCAATGACAATGAGCACACGGCCACGCTGACCATTGCCGGGCTGGATGCCAGCCGACTGTCACAGGGCAACCCGACCGGAAATCCCAAGCTGGGTGATCAGCACTTCACGCATCTGCTGGAGATGCTGTCGCCTAATAAGCGTGTGCGCATCGGTGCCGGCCTCACGGAAAGCGACCCGCTGATTCTCTTCCAGGGCTATCCGCTGGAACGATCATTGCGCTGGAGCGGCCGCGAGCAGGTATTGACGGTGACCTGCATCAGCGAGGGCGATGAATTCCTCGCGCTCCATCCCGAGTGCCAGGTGTTTGGGCAAGTGCGGCGCGGCAAGCCCTGGCTGCCGTGGAATCCTGCTGATCAGGACTTCCGCATCGTTGACGCCATTCCGCTGGTGTTCAACCCTGGCGGCAAACCCAACCGCAGCGCGCAGCCTTTAAAGGTCTCTTTCGAAGGCCACGATCACTACATCTATTTGCCGGTGGACGCGGATGCGCCGCAGTGGGAAAGCGCGGATGCCGTGGACCCTCCGGGTTTCGTTGGACCGCCGACGCCGGCCGGAGCATTGGTGAAGGCATCGCCGGTGCACTGGAGCGCGGTGAATGCGCTGCGATATTTGTGTGCGTGGCACATCTGGCGTTCTCCCTTCACCGTGTCAGTCGCGGATTTCATGCAGGACACCGATGCCCTGATCGATCTTTTTCCGCAGCCGCCCGGTGCACCAGGAATGGCCAGCGATCCGTTCGTGGGTGCGATGGTCACTCGGCTCAGTGACCTGGCATGCCATGCCATGAACGCACGCGAGGCGCTGGTCATGGTATGCCAGACCGTGGGTCTGAATTTTCAGACGATGATTCGGCGCGGCAAGACGCCCAGCGGTGGAACCCGCTTTGCGCTGCGCGTCTTCGCGGCCCTCCAGGACGCTCAAGAGGAACAGGCCACACCCAGCGATCGGCGAATGGTCATGCCCAAGGTGCGCGACTTGCCGCGACAGGCTCCGTTCACCGACCAGACCGGCGTGGAGCCGAAGGACTTTGCAGAGGCCAACAAGGCGGGCTTCGGATGTGACTTGACGCTGGACGTCAGCAACAAAATCAACCTGCCCCAAGTGAAGGGCGGCATCCGCACCTACGAATGCAGTCTGCTGCTTCGTCCAGGCTGGAAGCCATCGCTGCATCTCGACAACCTGACCACGCAGGCGCAACGCGACGCGGCGCTGGATTTCTGGGAGACGCAGCTCGGCGAGAGTGATGAGTTTGACGACGCGGGCAAGGCCACGTCCATCTACCATGGTCAGCATTTAGATCATCGCCTGGTGAGCGACGTGGGCCGGCTGTGGATCTTCCCCGACACGCTGGATTACACCCAAGGCTATGCGCGCAATGCGTGGCACTCCAACTGTTATCAACCTTACGTTCCCGGCAGCGGGGCCACTGACGGGGCGAGCATCTATCAGCACTCGGTGCTCGGCGGCAACATCACCGACCCAGTCTTTGCCACAGTGCGCCGCCGCCCGTTTCGGGACACCATCGCCCGCGCCGTATTTGACAGCCAGCGCGCTCCCTATGTGCGCATTTGCTTCGACTTCTCCTGGGCGAATCCGTTGCTTCCGGAATTGGGTTTCACCGGTACCTGGCGTCCGTACGCGGGCAAACCGGTGATCGACACAGAGCGCGCCGCACTGCGCTTTGACGCCGCGAACATGCTGACCGATGCCCAGCTGCGGGCCGATCCCAACGACACCAGTTCCAAGACCATGCTTGAAGCGATCATTAACGGAACGTTTGCCGTTGAGGTTACCTGCTGCATCGAAGGTGACACCAGGATTGAAGCCAGGGAATTCCCGGCAACTAATGAGCGGCTGCGTTCGGCGATCGTCGATGTGGCAGCGCGTTTCCAGCACCTGCGGCGGCGCGGGCAGAACAGCCTGTTCGATATCAGCGGCGGACAACCTGCGCCAATTGACGAGCCGGCCTATGAGGCGCGGGAGGATGATTTCGCGCTCGCCGACTTCGCCGCGAAGCTGCGCCGACGGTCGGGATTTGAAACGGCGTCAGCCAGCATTGCAGTTCCCTGGCTGGATGCAGACAGCGGGTGGGAAGTGGGCGACGCGTGCAAAGGATGCAGCGGCATCGACATCAACTTCGCCACCTTCAGCGACATCGTTTCCAAAACGTACAGCAAGGACAGCAATGGCAAGGTGCAGACCACGTATCAAATCGGTGACCTGCGTTTCGGACAGGAGTTTGGTTGATGGCGCTCACCACGATCAACCTCGACGTCGAGTGTGACCCAGACTGGGTCGCAGAGACGCGTCTGAACGCGTACAGCGACTTGGGTTGCGGCGTGGTCGATTACACGCGTCCGCTGCTGGGACGCGGCCTGCGGGCCTTCCCGGAGGCCTCCGCAGTGGCCGGGCTGGGCGATGGTCTGCTCGGCGAAGTGATCCTCGGCGGCACGCGGCCGCGAGCTGCTCGGGAAGCGGGACTCGGCGCGGGGCTGCTCGGCGAGCTGGTCCTGGGCACCGGACCGGAACTGGTGGGCATCACGGTGGAAGTGCCACCGGCCTACAGCATGCACAAGTTTGCAGTGATCGCGTTCGACGACGCGGGCGTGGAGCAAGGCGCACCACTGGTCAGTGACGTGTTCGTGTCGTCGACCGATCCGGAGACGCCCAGGGCGTTTGCCCTGCTCGGTTATGACGCGACGTTAGATCGATTCAGTTTCGCAGTGAAGTGAAGAAGGCACGGAGGCACGAAGGTAATGAGCAATCCAGCGGTAGTACCCTATACGAATGAAGAAGCGGCCACGCGGTCGGGCGTGC
>CAZKIN010000044.1:16731-20313 GCA_964552515.1 uncultured Phycisphaeraceae bacterium | reverse complement strand
TTTCGTCGACGCTGTAGCCGACCATGCGCTTCATCCAGTGCACATCCGCCCCGGCGCAAAAGCTCTTGCCGTCCCCGGCAAGAATGACCACGCGCACGTCGGCGCGCTGACCCGCTTCAACGAATGCGGCGGTCAATTCGGCAATCACCACTTCGTTGAAGGCGTTGTGCAAATCGGGGCGGGCAATGGTGATGGTCGCCACGTTGACACTGGTCGCGAGTTGGACAAACTGATTCATTGAACGATGACTCTCTTGTTTGAGCGGCCTTCATTTAGCTGACAGCGCCCGAATCATCTGAGATTCGTGCCAGCAGCGACGCAATCTGGAGTCTCAACAGAGGTAAGTCATTCTCCACGGCTCGCCAGACAACCTCAGTATCAACCTCGAAATAATGATGCACGAGAATATGCCGCATTCCGATGATCCGTTGCCGGGGTATTTCGGAACGGTCATGTCGAAAGTCTTCGGGAAGCGCGCGGCTCGATTCTCCAATAACTTGGAGATGGTGCAGGACCCAAACCTACAACATGTCATCTTTGTCAAATGCTGAGCGCCCTCCACCGCACCGAGTTTGAAACCGTTAATGGCTTCCAGGATTTCGCGCAATCGTTCCGCTGGGTCCCTCACAGCGGCACCGCCTCCTTGAGGACACGGTCTCGAATTCGCGCACGCAACCCTTCCCGCGTCACCAGGTCGACACGGCGGCCGAGCATTGCTTGCAGTTCCATCAACATACCGCCCATGTCGAGCAGGCTGCGTCCCTGCTTCATACGCACCAGGAAATCAATATCGCTGCGTTCGTCCGCGTCGCCGCGCGCTGCTGAACCGAAGACATGGATATCGTATGCGCCGTAGCGATCGGCCACTTCGAGGATAATGTTGCGCATGCCTGACAAGACGTCCAACATGGTTTCACTCAGTGTATCATTCGTTCATCTGGACCATTCCTGCGCGATCCAGTTTATCATAGGCCAGCACATATTGCGCCGTCTTTTCTACTTCTTCTCCCCTGTCGCCGTCCATTCTTCGGGCTTCGGAAGATTCAGACCCTGCATCTGCTCGAGGATCAGCGCCTTGTCGCCCACCAGAACCAGGACAGCCTGCTCCAGAGGAATGGCATCCTTCGCCAGTTTGTTCAATTCGGCCTCGCTGACTTTCTGCGCCGACTGCAGGTCGCTGCCCAGCTCGGCGAAGCTTCGCCCGTTCCACACCATCCGCGCGGCCGTATTGACCAGTCCCGTGAGTCCTTCCATGGACTCCACCATGTCGCCGCGCCGTGTCGTTCGCGCCTTCCCCGCTTCGTCCGGACTGATGTCGCCCGCGCGAATGGCCGCGAATTCCGCCAGAAACTCCTTAAGTGCCGGACCGGTGACATTGGCGAAAACGTTCGAGCCGGCGGACATGTAGCCCACCTTCGGGTCCATGACATAACCCGACCGCGCGCCATAGGTGAATCCGTTGCGTTCGCGCAGGTTCTGATTCAACCGGCTGGTGAAACTTCCGCCCAGGATAATGTTCAGGAGTTCCAGGGGAACGCGCCGGGGATCGGAATAATTCTCCGCCGGCATGTAGAAACGAATCACCGTTTGCACGGCTTCCGGACGATCGACAATCACCACGCGCATCGCGCGGGTGTCCGGCTTGGGCAGGTTCTGGGAAACCGAAGGTGCCGGCTCCGCAGGCTCCTTCCAGCCTCCGAACGATTTCTCAAGAAGTTCGCGCACCCGCTCCGTCGTCAAGTCGCCCGCAGTGAGAAATGTGGCGCGGGACGGACGAAACGTACTGCGATGAAAACCCTGAACATCGCTTAGTTTGATGGCTTCCGCCGCGGCGGGTGTGCCATCGACCGGCTTGCCATACGGATGGTCGTCCCCAAAGAACGCCCGCAGACCGACCCATGACGCAACGGTCGAAGGCTCGTCCAGTTCCTGTTTGAGGCCCTCCACATGCAGCGCCTGTACGCGCTGCCATTCCTTGGCGTCAAAGGTCGGGCGCAGCGCCGCATCCGCAAAAAGTTCGATCGCCTGCTCGGCCTTGCTCGACAGGGCGGACACAGCCAGCATCGTCCCATCGTAATTGCAGGAAGTGGAGAAGCTCGCGCCGATGGAATCCAGCGCATCGGCAAACTGCAGCGCATTGCGCTGCCCCGCGCCTTCGTCCAGCATGTCCACCGTCAGTGCCGCCCGGCCGGACTGTGCGCTATCCAGGGCCGCACCTCCCGATACCAGCAAGGCGGCCCGCATGATCGGCAGATCGCTGCGCTTCCAGTGCTGTACCTGGATTCCGTTGGACAGCGTGAACGATTCCGGGAGCGGCGGCGTGAAGTTGGCTCCCTGGGAAACTGCCGGCTTCTCATCGCGCGCTTCCGGTGTCGCCTCAAGCTCAGGGATCACGCGCAACACCAGCCGCGCATCCGGCGTCAGCACCTTCTGTGACCATTCCTTGATACCGGTCGTCGTCGCCTGGCGATAGCGGTTCAGATCGCGCTCAAACGAATTCGGCTCGCTCCAGAACGCCTGATATTCGTTCATTTTGTCCGCTCGCCGCAGAAGCGATTGCAACTGGGCGACTTTGGAATATTCCGTCTTCGCCTTCTGGCGGTTCAGTTCATCTTCGGTCGGACCCGACGCGAGAAACTCCTTCACTGTTTCGTCGATGGCTTTCTCCAGGACATCCAGGCTCACGCCCGGTTTGGCCGTCGCATCAATATAGAACAGCGACTGCAGTTTCATGGAAGACTGGAACGCCGAGACATCGACCGCCAGTTGATTCTGGTAGATCAGCTTCTGATAGAGACGGCTGGACACGCCGTCCGTCAGCACGCTCGCCGCCAACTCCATTTCGGCGTCGCCGGCGGAATACTGTGCCGGACTGTGATACACCATAACCGTCTTGGCGAACTGCACTTCGTCCGTCATGGTTAGACGCTTCACCGTTTTCAGCGCAACCGCTTCCGCTTCGCGATGCACCGCGTCCGACCCGCGCGGCAAGGTTCCAAACAGCTTTTCGATGACCGGCTTGATCTGTTCAGATTTGAAATCACCGGCCACGACCAGCGAGGCATTGCTCGGCACATAGTAATTCGCGAAGAAATTCTTCACGTCATCCACGGTGGCCGCCTCAAGGTCTTCATGCGATCCGATGACCGGATGATGGTAGGGGTGCCCCTTTGGAAACATCAGTTCCGACACCTTCAGCATCGCCCTTCCGTACGGCGTGTTCTCGCTGGTCTGCCGGCGTTCGTTGCGCACCACCTCGCGCTGCTTGTCGAGTTTTTCGAGCGTCATTTCCTTGCCCAGGTCTTCCAGTCGGTCCGCATCCAGCCACAGCAGCGTGGGCAGTAGTTCCGACGGCCCCAGCGAGTAATAATTGGTGCGATCTTCGCTGGTACTTGCGTTGTTGTGGCCGCCCGCTGACTCCATGATGACATCAAAGGCATTGTCCGGCACCCGTCGCGTGCCCATGAACATGAGATGTTCAAACAGATGGGCGAAGCCCGTGCGCCGTTCGGCCTCATCCTTGGAGCCCACGTAGTACCAGGTATTGATCACCGCCATCGGCAGCGCGTGATCCTCGTGCAG
>CAZKIN010000044.1:7640-16631 GCA_964552515.1 uncultured Phycisphaeraceae bacterium | reverse complement strand
GCGTGTTCAAACAGAAACACATCTTCCTCGCCGCGATGCCCCGGCAGCATCAGCGCTGTTTTCGCCCGATTCCAAATGGTCTCTGACTTGGTCATGGACCATCTCCCTTAGTTGACACCCGGATTCGGACGCAAGTTACCGGCAAATGATTCGATTCCACCATCGCCTGAAGGATCACGCCTCGCGCATTGTACCGAAAATACGTCAAATCATGCTAGAGAAAAAAGTGTCGACACCACCTTCGGTAACCCGGGGGAGTAGAATCGAACCTTACGCCCGGGAGCCCTGCCACTCCGCAGATGCGGTGGTCTACACGAGCTGATAATGGAAATTGCGCTTGTGCGGAGTCCACCCGGCGTCCGTGATCGCGGCGCGTATTTCCTGTTCGGTCAGTTGGAACGTCGTGCCCGCCGCCGAGACCACGTTCTCTTCCATCATCACCGAACCCATGTCGTTGGCGCCGAAGAACAGTGCGAGTTGACCAATCTTCACGCCCTGTGTCACCCAACTCGATTGGATATTGAAAATGTTATCCAGATAGATACGCGCAAGTGCTGACATCCGCAAGTACTCGTGGGCGTCCGCCAGCACCAGGTGCTTTCCGTCCGGCTCCTCGTGTGTGTCCGCTGGAAATCGCGGCGCGCGCCCGAGCGGGGTGTCACCCGGCTGGAAAGTCCAGCAGATGAAGGCCGAAAATCCGCCGGTTTCATCCTGCAGATCCCGGATAAGCCGCAAATGCTCGATGCGTTCCTGCAGCGTCTCAATGTGCCCGAACATCATGGTGATGCTCGTCCGCATGCCGATCCGGTGCGCCTCCCGCATGACATTCAGGTATTGCAGAGTAGTGGTTTTGCCCTGCGCAATCTTGTTGCGCACGCGGTCTGCCAGGATCTCGGCTCCACCGCCCGGTATGGAATCCAGGCCCGCGTCACGCAATTGCAGCAGCACATCGCGCACCGGTATTCCAAACTCCTCCTGGAAGGCATGGATCTCCGGCGGGCTGAAGGCGTGTACGTGGATCTGCGGATATTCCCGTTTGATGAAACGCAACAGGTCCAGATACCATTCAAACGGAAGCTGCTGCGCCGGAACCAGTCCGCCTTGCATCAAAATCTGTGTTCCGCCGATCGCCAGCAGTTCTTCGATCTTAGCGCCGATTTCCGGAAGTGTCAGGATATAGCCGTCCGGCAGGTCCTTGCGTCCGCTGTCCATCCCCGGTGGGTCGGCCTTGAAGTTGCAGAAGATGCACTTCGCCGTGCAGTAATTCGCGTAGTTGATGTTTCGATCCACCACGTACGTGCGGTACTGCTCCGGGTGCAGACGCATCGTCACTTCATGCGCCCGCCGCCCCAGCTCATGTATGCTGCACTCGCGCAACATGGCCAACGCATCAGCATCGCTCAATCGCGTGTTGTAACTTACGCTCGGTATCGAAGGGGCGGCGATGCTCATGCGAATACAAGCTCCCGTTCAGCGCCCACGAGCTGGTGCTTCTTGGCTAGTTCCAGAAATCGTTCCATGCCCATGCGCTGCCGCAAGCCCAGTTGAAACTTCAACCGGCTCGTCAGATAGCGGGTCGCCAGACGTACCGGCCAGCCCATGCCGGGACCAAAATCCTCGGCTATCGCCTGCGCGGAAGCCACGCCGCGATCCCGCGCGAGCGACAACTTCCGGTCGAGATCTCCGACTTCCCCATCCTGTTCCATGGCCCATACCGCGAAAACAAACGGCAGCCCGGTCAGCGATTTCCAAGCCGAGCCCAGGTCGGTTTCGATATCGAAATCGGTCAGGGTGTGTGACACAACCTTGTCGCCGATGAGCAGCACGCCTTCGCACTGCGACCGGTCCGCGCCGTCAAATGGTTCCACGTTGAGCTGGCGGCCGTACGCCTCCGCCCAGATGACCCGCGCCAGCGCCACGGAGGTGTGCGATTCGCCGTCCACATGCAATATTTGTAACTGTTCCGGCGGTACGCGCGAGAACACCCGCACGGTATACGTTTCGCCGTCGCAGCCGATGCATGCGTCGGAAATGACATTCCACCGCCTGCCCGGTTGCCACAGGTCAATCACCGGGACCAGCGCCGCGTCCACCTGCCGCGTATCCAGCAGTCCGGCCAGTTTGGCGGGCACTTCAAAGCACAGTTCCAGGGACGAGTCGCGCTCGAGGCCCGCGATCAGCGGCTTGGCATTCAGATAGGAAACAACCCCGAGTCGTTGTCGCGGTCCCGGTTGTGCCGATTGAATCATGTACGCCTGCCCGCCCCTTCCCGGTATAGCAAGTTTCGCCGAAGTCTGGTTTACGAATTATAGGTAAGAAGTGGCAAAATCGAAAGCGAATCTACGTTTCGCAGTGCACAATCCGGTTGACCTTACCGCTTGTGACAATGATTCCGCGGGGCGCGACCGGTTGACGGGCCGCGAAACCCCAATTATCGTCCCGCCGACATGCAAATGACTTCCACCAGCACCCCGGCCTCCGCATTCCAACATCCTACGCATAAGATTCCCTCCTTACGCCGGCGACTGGCCATTATTCCCGGTTTGGTCTGGTGTGTGCTGTCCGGTTGTGCCGCGCCCCAGTCAGTATTCACTATTGAAGACCGCTCCGCCAATGTTCAGCCGCGTGTTTACGAAACGGTTTTCGATGAGTCCTGGTTTGATTTCGATCGCCAGGGAAACCTGGAGCTCGTCCTGCGGCGCATCGACGATTCCATACCCGGCAGCCTCGCCAGTACCGAGCAGGTCGTCTATGTGCGCAGCGTGTGGGAGCCGATTCCCGGCCGGACTTTCTCCGAAAGCTCGCAGATCAACGGCATGGTGACCTACTCCATTCTCTGCGGTCGCACTGGCGCAACCTATGAAGGGGCGGGCTCCATTTTCTTTTATCTCGATGATGCGAAAGAAACGCTGACCGGAACGCTGGAGCAGGCGGCGCTGAAACCGCGGCGCAAGCGTACCGCCGACAGCGTGCTCTTCGAACAGGTCTCCCTCACGGGCAAGTTCCACGCAAAACGTGACCGCCGGCAGGTTGTTCGCGCGGCCAACAACATCGCGCGCATCTTTGGCCCCTTGCCGCCCCCCATGTCGGCCGATAGTGACAAATAACCGTCACTGCGGAGCTGGACTGTTTTCCAGCCAGGGCTCGCTTGGTCTCTCTTTGCCGTCAGGAATCAGTTATGGGACCTTGTGATATCTGGTTTTGGAGCCTGTATGGCGTGATTTAGTTTTTGCACGCATTCAGGTGGCGCCCAGGTTGCGTTTGGGTGGCGGCCGGGTGCGCCCGGGGTGGTGAAATCGCAGGCTCGTGGCGTGCCACCAGGTGGCACTATTTCCGTTTGATTTCCTGGGTTGGAAGAGCGCGGGTAGCGTCTGCGACCACCATGTACCGAGGCTTTCCCGCGTGGGCAATATATCGTAAATTAATTAATGGTAATAACTTATGACGGGTGGCGCCGTGCCGCAACCGCCCCGTGTGTATTCAGGTTGGCGAAACATTCGTGCAATGGCAGACGTCGAATATCGATGATTGATCCGCAGTTTTGGCCGATTTGATGATAGAATGGCCGTTCCTCGTCGAACGGTGTTGTTTTCTGGCTGCGGCAATTGCTATGGAGTTTTTCATGACCGCACGGTTGGGATTGCTTGGTGTGCTGGGCACGATTTATCTCGTGTCGTCGGCCGGATGTCCGGCGCGGCAGGGGGGTGGTGTGGTGCGCGAGTGCGTGAATGACGCCGATTGCGAAAACAGCCTGTTTTGTGATGGAATCGAGACTTGCGTTTCCGGCGCTTGTGTCGCCGGTGTGTTGCCTTGTTCGGATGGCCAATCATGTGACGAGGCGGCCGATGCCTGTGCGGGCGGCAGCTGCGCGTCGGATGCGGATTGCAGGGACGGGTTGTTTTGCACGGGTGTGGAGACGTGCGGAGCCGATGGAGCCTGCGTGGCGGGTGACAACCCGTGTGCGTCGGGAATGATCTGCGATGAAGCGGGCAGTGCCTGTGTGGCCGAGGGGAACAATGTCGCCCCGGTGGCGGCGGCACAGTCCGCCCCGGCCGGAAGTGACACCGATACGACACTGACGCTGACCGGCAGTGACGTGAACGGAGATGATCTGACCTTTACGGTGACTGCCGGGCCAAGCCATGGCACACTGTCCGGATTGGACAACAGCGCCAACACCGCCGCGACCGTACTGTATACGCCCGCGGATGGTTTTACCGGAGAAGATACGTTCACGTTCACGGTGAGTGACGGAGCGCTGACCAGCGCACCGGTCACCTATTCCATTGCGGTCAGCGCCGCTGTGGGTCCGTATAACGTGGCGTTTTCAACGTATCTCGGCGGCAGCGGTTCCGATACGGTGCGGGATGTCGCGGTCGATCGCGATGGAAATATCTATCTGGTGGGTGGAACCGATTCCACCGACTTTCCGGTGACCACCGGGGCTTATCAGACAACCTTTTCATCCGGCGGCGGATCGGTGGGCGGCGCCGGCGACCATGATGCTTATGTCACAAAACTGACACCAGACGGGCAACTGGTGTGGTCCACCTATCTGGGCGGCCCGAATTACGATCGGGCCTATGCGGTAGAGGTGGATGATGATGGGAATGTATATGTCGGCGGTCGGGCCGGTGACGGATTTCCGACGACCGTCGGTGTCGTACAGCCGACGTTCGGTGGGGATGCGAGCCCCAACCAACTTTACGGCGCGCAGGATGGTTTTGCGGCCAAGTTATCGCCGGATGGAACACAGCTATTGTGGTCCACTTATTTCGGCGGGGATGACTTAAGTTTTTTCCGGGACATCGACATCGATGATTCGGGTCGCGTTCACGGAATCATGACGCGTGTCTTTAGAAGTAATCAGCACATCACGGCCGGTACCTTTCAAACGTCTATTCGCGGGGGCGATGACGGCGTGATCGTGCGATTTTCTGCGGACGGGTCGCGCGTTGAATGGGCTACTTACCTCGGCGGTTCGGCTGACGATCTGCAGACACCTTCGATTCGTGTGCACACTACTGGCGAAGTGTATGTGTTTGGATTTACTGACTCGACCGATGCGCCGGTTTCCGGCGATGCCTTTGATCGGTCCGCCAATGGCCGCAATGACGAATATCTCGCCAAGCTGTCCGCGGATGGAGCGGAGTTGGTCTTTGGCACCTACATCGGCGGCTCCGATCAGGAGTTTACGGAAACGCACGGACTGATTCTCGATCCAAACGGCAATGCCTACGTGACCGCGACCACCAAATCGACTGATTTTCCGGTGACCAGCGGCGCGTTTCAGTTGACGTACGGCGGCACGGGTGGCGCGGGCAAGGGGCAGGGAACCAACTACCCCGGGGACACATTCGTTGCGGGCATATCGTCGGATGGGACCACGTTAATGGCGGCCACCTTTGTCGGCGGCGCCGATGGCGACGGATCGGAAGGAATCGGCATTGATGCAGAGGGGAATATCTACATCAGCGGAGCGACTTACTCATCAAATTTTCCCACGACGGGGGATGCGTTCCAGCAAACTATCGGGGGTTCGGCGGATTTCTTTGCGGTGAAGTTGAATGCGACGCTGACGTCGGCTCTATACGCGACGTACCTTGGCGGAAGCGGCGTGGATTATGGTCGATCGTCGATCGCGGACCATGCTGGTGCGATGTATGTGATCGGGCACGGCCAGTCGAGCAATTTTCCGACAGCCAATGCCGCACAGCCGAACCGCCGGGGGGGGGAAGAAGGACTCGTGGTCAAGTTGAGCCGCTGATCGTAATCGGCACGCGCCGTGGTTTGATAGGCGGATCGGCTTGGGGGTTGAATTCCATCGGCGCAGTGCGCTCAAATAATTTCAGGGTGCGCAAGGGATGGTCGTTGCGACTGATACGCACCGGCCAACGCGGGGCGGTCAGGTCAATGGGGTACTCCGCCACGAGTCTGAACTCGCGGGCGGCGATTTCATCCAGCCATGGCTGAATCACGAACTCTTCGGTGCGTTCATTCAATGGGCTGGGCTCTTCGATGAGCAGGTACTTCACGTTCCATTCGACGAGTGACTTGGATATGGTCGCGGTGTCGGGCCATTGTTCCACCCCGCCGCGCAGGACTTGTGCGGCCCGCAAGATTTTCCCGAAGGAATAAATGTCGTTCTCGCCAGTTAATCCAGTTTCGATGGCGAGGCGGTGCATGACCGCCGGCCGTGCGGCGCGTTCGGGAACAAATGTGAGACAGGAATATGGCCCGATGCGATTGCAAAGTTCATCCGCAGCCTGTCGATAGCTGGGCGAAACGGGTGGCACGCTGACGCGCAGCGTTCCGATGCCAGTGTAGATCAGCAGGCCAGCCATCGCCAACTTGGTGGTAAGTCCCGTGCGTTGCGTTAATTCGCCGGTTTGCGGCGGGCTGGTTCCCAAGCTGCGCACACCGATGACCGCGAGCGCGATAACCGGCGGCATGGCGAGTATGGCATATCGAATGTCCTGCGCCTTCATGTAGGAGTGCATGAAGTAGAAAGCAATCGGCCAGGCGAGTATCACGGAAGAATAAGCGACGCGCTTTCGGATGACATTGATGAGTCCCAGGCCGGCGGCGACAAGCAAGGGCCAGTACACGACTTCATCGAAGCGTCGCAAATAGTATTTCCACTGATTCCAATTGAAGCGGTCGGCGACATGTTGCCGGGTGAATCCCACACTGTGCCCCACCGCGTCGCCGCCTACCCGCACCTGAACCCAGATGAGTGCGACGGCCGAGACGCTGATGAGCACAATGGCCGACAGTATTGATGCGTGTGTCAGGTGTCGGAAGCGGTGCGTCGTCAGGGTGGTCACCGCAAAAATGCCCAGGAGCATCAGTGCGTGCTGCTTGGTCCACATGGCGAGAATGGTGCAAGCCGCCCAGAGCAGGCTGTCGCGCCATGTGGGGCGATCGGCGCGCAGCAGCAATTCGAACCAATACATGGAGGCAAGAGATAATGCGAGGACCGGGATTTCCAGCATGATGTCGCGGCCCCAATAGACGAGGTAGGGCGCGTACATGAGCAAAGCCGTTGCGCAAAGGGCCCACAGGTCGTCAACGCGCAGTCGAAACCAGGCGAAAGCAAAAAGTGTGGCCATTACGGCGAAGAGCAGGACGGTCAGTTGTCCGGCGGCGCCGGAAACGCCGACAACGGCCATAACCAGCGCTTCGCAGATCGGGAATACCGGCGGGTAATAGCCGATGTTCACGGCAGGAAAGTGCTGATAATAGTTGATCGCGAATGCTCGAGGGTCGGAAATTGCGTTACCAAAATCCGTCAGTGTATCAAGGACGAAAATACCATTGAGCAAATGGTGGGGGGCGTCGATGAACTCCCCCTGGCTGCGGATGATGCCTTGGCCGTAAACGATTGCAGTTAACAGGACGAGGCCCACATACATGGTCAACCGGCGATTGGGCGGGTATTTTTTATCCATGCCAGTGGGTCAGTTTGGTTGTTAAAGGGCGAGAAATCATCGTTCTGGGACCATGTTACACGGCCACCACCTTAATTCTTGCTCATTCGATCGGCAACGCATTATACTCACTTTTCTGGCGTTATGTTCAACGCACAAAAGGAATTACGGTGTGAAGCCGTTTTTCGCCGCAATGGGTCCGCAAAAGCCAGGGGATTCAAGGCCGCGAACGCCGAGCGGCAATTTACATCCCTCGAAATGGGTAATTCGCCGATGAATGCCCGGGGGGAACGGTCGGAGGGTTCGGGAACGTGACGGGGACGGAGTCTGCGCACTTTCCGCCTTGCCAGTGAAGCGAAAGGAAGAAATAAGTGTCGGGTGCGGTGGTCATAGGAGCTGGGCCGGCAGGACTAACGGCCGCGTACGAGTTGCTCAAGCATGGTGTGAAATCCACCGTGCTGGAGATGGATCAGCTCGTCGGCGGCATATCGCGCACGGTCTGTTATAAAGGCTATAGATTCGATATCGGGGGCCATCGATTCTTTTCCAAGGTTCCGCTGATCAACCAGCTGTGGGATGAGATTCTCGGCGAGGAGTTCATGCTCCGCCCGCGGATGTCGCGCATTCATTATCGAGGTCACTTTTTTGATTATCCGCTGCGTGCGGGCAACGCCTTAACCGGGCTCGGACCTGTAGAGACGTTTCTGATCGGACTCAGCTACGCCAAGGCGAAGTTCTTTCCGACCGCGAACGAAAGCAACTTCGAGCAGTGGGTTTCGAACCGTTTCGGCTGGCGGCTGTATAACATTTTCTTCAAGACCTACACCGAGAAAGTGTGGGGTATTCCGTGTACGGAGATTTCCGCCGATTGGGCCGCGCAGCGCATCAAGAATTTGTCATTGAAAGAAGCGGTGAGGAATGCACTTTTCGGTGCGGGCAAGACCAAGGATGGCCAGGTCATCACGACGCTGATCGATGAATTCAAGTACCCGCGGCTTGGTCCGGGCATGATGTGGGAGCGATGCGAAAGCTTGCTTGCCGCACAGCAGAGTCCCACGCTGCGCGGTGTGCGCGTGCAGCGCATTCGGCACCGAAATGGCCGGGTGGAGTGTGTGTACGCGCGGGATGAGCGCGGACATGTCACGGAGTATACCGGGGACCATTTCTTCTCGACGATGCCACTTCGTGAATTGATGCATGCGCTGGATCCCAAGCCTCCGGACGAAGTGTTGGCAGCAGCGAGCGGACTGCGCTATCGCGACTACTTGACGGTGGTGCTGATGGTGAAGCGCGAGGCCATTTTTCCTGATAACTGGATTTATATTCACACACCCGAAGTGAAGATGGGGCGCATTCAGAATTACAAGAATTGGAGTCCGCACATGGTGCCCGATCAGAGCAAGAGTTCGCTCGGTCTGGAGTATTTCCTGTGGGACAACGATGAGCATTGGGATTGGTCCGACGATCGGCTGATCAACCTGGGGGTCAAGGAATGTGCGCACATCGGCATCGCGCAACCGGATGAGGTTGAAGATGGCACGGTCGTGCGGATGCGCAAGGC
>CAZKIN010000044.1:0-7540 GCA_964552515.1 uncultured Phycisphaeraceae bacterium | reverse complement strand
CTGGGCGCGGCCTTGGGAATTGTGTCGGGCACGGGACTGTTCGCGGCCACGGTGGCGCTCATCCTCAAGGGTGGTCCGATGGTTGGACAGACGCTGAATCTGTTGGGCAACTACCTGCCGGGATTCACGGTGTCCTGGGGCGGAGCGTTCAAGGGACTCCTGCTAGCCGGCGCTGGAGGGTTCATTGTCGGTTACGTCGGGGCCTGGCTGCGGAATCATGCGATGTCCGCCTATACTCATCTGGTCAAGCGCCGGGCTGAGCAAGAAGAGAGCAAGGACATTCTGGACAAAGTGTAAGTGTGAAAGTGCGTGCCTGACGCACGCGCAAGCCGCCGGTCATGAGCCGGTTGCACATGCCGAAATGGAGTAGAGGCCATGGCCGGTCAACAGTCAGTCGTTAATCGCAATGATGACGAGGTCAGTCACTCGGTGGCACGAATTAAGGCGGGTGTTCTCGCGCTTATTTTCGGCTTCTTTGGCGGCGCGGGGTTGTTTGCGGCGACCGCCGTGCTGCTGATTAAGGGCGGGCCAGACGTTGGCAAGCACCTGGAGCTGCTCGGCCATTACTTTCCCGGGTACCACGTATCGTGGGGCGGGGCATTCGTCGGCATGTTCTATGGTGCACTGTTCGGCGGGCTGATTGGCTGGGTCGTCGGAATGATCTACAACCGCATCGTGGGCGTACGGTATCGCTAGCTCGAATTCTCCCTTGCGCATTGGCATAGATGTAACCTGTTGGATCAATGGCCGGGGGTTTGGCCGTTTCATCCGTGAATTGGTGGCCGCGCTGGTGCGGCGCAACGCGGGGCACGAATATACTTTTCTCGCCGATCGGCAGACGGCCGACCGAGCTGAGTTTCCCGATGGGCATCGCATCGCAGTAGCCGGCACTGCGGTCGCCGCAGCGGAGGCGGCCGCGGCGGACGGGCGGAGATCGCTGGGGGATATGTGGGCGATGCGGCAGCTGGTGCAGCGCGAGGCGCTGGACTTGGTCTTCTTCCCGGCAGTGTACTCATATTTTCCCGTGGGCGGTAAGTTTCCGGTGCTGGTCACGTTTCACGATGTCATTGCGGAGACGCTTCCCCACCTGATTTTCCACAATCGCCGCAGCCGGTTCTTCTGGAATCTGAAATGTCGTCATGCCGCGCGACGCAGTGCACGTGTCATTACTGTGTCACAAGCATCTAAGCGGGGATTGATGGAGGTATTCCATCTCCCGGAAGATCGTGTGCGCGTCATCACCGAAGGTCCGTCAGAGGTTTTTCGAAACTTCAAGCCGGATAACGCAACTGAAGCCATAGCGCGGCAGAGGCATGGCATCGGTGTGACGGAACGATTTTTCCTGTACGTGGGCGGCATCAGTCCGCACAAGAACCTGAGTACATTGATCGAAGCGTTCGCGAAACTGGCGAATGAGCATATCGCGCGCGATGTAAAACTCGTACTGGTCGGGGACTTTCGCGGTGATGTGTTTCGCACCTGCCATGCCGACCTGGTGGAACTGGCGAAGTCGCGGGGAGTTGGCGGCCGGGTTCACTTTCCGGGATTTGTGCCGGATGCGGACCTGGCCCATCTGTTCCATGCGGCCGAGGCGTTTGTGTTTCCTTCCTATCTCGAGGGATTTGGGCTCCCGGCCGTGGAAGCCATGGCCTGCGGGGCTGTAGTGGTGGCGAGTGATCGCGGCTCGCTACCGGAAGTGGTGGGCGAGGCGGGGATCCTGTTTGATCCGCATAATGTGCAAGGGCTGGCGGAAGCAATGCGCCGCGTACTTGAAGACTCCGGTTTGCGGAAAGAGCTGCGCGTAAAGAGTCTGCAGCGCGCACCGCAGTTTACGTGGGAAAAGTCAGCCGATCAGTTGCTGGCAGTTTTTGATGAATTTGTAGCGCCGCGCTCCGCGACGCGTTGACGGCCTTCCGCTCAAACGAAATTCGCCAACCCTATGACCGAGTCATTGCGATTTTGTTTCGTCACGACTTTTTATCCGCCGTACAACTTCGGTGGTGATGGCATTTACGCGCATCGGTTGGCGAACGGACTGGCCAAACTGGGGCATCGGGTGACGGTGCTGCACAGTCCGACAGCGTACGAAATGCTCGCGGGGGGGCCTCCGAAGAATCCATATAACGATCATGAGAATGTGACCATTCATCCTGTACGCACGCCGCTGGGCAAACTGGGCTTGCTTGCGGTGCAACAGTTCGGTCGGCCCTGCTTTCAGAAGCCGCAGCTGCGCGAGCTACTCGATGAATCAGCGTACGACGTTATTCAGTACAATAATGTGTCACTGCTCGGCGGGCCGCACGCATTCCGCATGGGTTCTGCCCTTAAGCTTTGCACACTCATCGAACACTGGCTGGTGTGTCCGATGCACGTCTTATGGAAGTTGAACCGTGAAGTGTGTACACAGCCGACATGCATTCGATGTCAGCTTAAGGGCAAACGTCCGCCGCAGTGGTGGCGCTACAGCGGTTTGATGCGCCGCGCGACCCGCCATATCGATGCGTTCATCGGACCGAGCCTGTTTACCATGGATATGCACCGCCAGCGTGGTATCCGGGGCACGATGATTCAACTGCCGTTGTTTCATCCGGAGCCGGCCATTCCCAAAATCGAGCGCGCCGAAGTGAATGAGGGCCGACCGTATTTTCTTTTCGTCGGTCGCCTCGAAAAGATAAAAGGCGTGCAGGACATTATCCCCGTGTTTCGAGGGCTTGATGTTGACCTGGTCATCGCCGGTGGCGGAGATTACGAGAGCGAACTCAAAACGGTGGCCGGGGGCGCGAAAAATATCCGCTTTATCGGGCGCACTCCGCATGACAAACTGCAAGCACTGTACCGCTATGCGATAGCGACGTTGGTGCCGTCGCGGTGTTACGAAACCTTTGGCGTTGTGGCAGCCGAATCGTTTTCCACTTCCACGCCGGTGATCGTGTTTGCACAGAGTTCGTTGGAGGAGATCGTCAAGACACACGGCGGAGGACTTTTGTATCACACGGAAGCGGAATTGCGCGACGCCATCGGAAAGCTGCGGAGCGATCCAAGTTTGCGCGATCGGCTGGGTCGTGAAGGCCGTGCGGCCTATGAAAGTGAATTTGCCGAAACGCCGTTCCTGCGCAATTACATGCGGGTGGTGAGCACCTTGCTGGAATGCAAACGGTTGAATCGACCTATTTCTCCCAATCCGCATGCCGGCGCAACGAGCTTCGCGGATCGCCCGGCGTATTTTCTAAACTGCCAATGACCAGCGTACAAGACTCGAACAACCGGATATCCATGCTGGAATTGATAGGCGCGGCGCTGGGCAGCGGCGTGCTGTGCGGGACGCTCTATGCATTGATGGACGGCGTGTACCATGCGCCGAGGCTGGCCGCGCGGGATTGGCTGGTGGCGGTCGGTTTTGCAGTAATTCCAGCCGTTTGCGTATTTGTCGTTTTCGCCCTCGTGCTGCGGATCGGTTTCGCGTTACTTGGCCTGCCTCTGACACGCCGATTGCTGGTGGCATCGTTGGCGTTCTTTGCATTTGTGGGATTGCTTGCAACGTTTGTACTTGTCGGGACGAGTTCGCTGCGTAATTCTCGTGGACTGGTTTTGTTGCTGATTGGGGTTCCGTTCTTCGCATGTGCCGCTGCGTTGATCGGCAAATGGTCCGCAGTGTTGCGGCCATGGCGTACACTCACGGTTGGGTTAACCTCGACGTTGATTGTCGTGTTGGCGATGGCAGCCATGGGCGCGTTGCGGGGGCGTTTGTCGTGGATGACCGGATTGAAACCGGCCGCGGAAGCGTGGAATGTAAGCGCGGCCGGCCATGGTGAGGCGCGGCCGCATGTATTAATGATCGTTCTGGATACGACGCGCCGCGACATGCTGGGGTGTTACGGACACTCCGGCGGTTTGACGCCGGTGCTGGATGGCTTTGCCGCGAAGAGCACCATTTATGAAGGTGCATTCAGTCCCGCTCCGTGGACTGTTCCTGCACACGCGTCGTTGTTCACCGGGCTTTACCCCACTACGCATGGCTGTTCTTATGAGCATAAGGTCTGGCTGGATGACGAGTTTGAGACCATTGCGGAACTGTTGAAGGATGCGGGCTATCGTACGCTAGCGCTGACCAGTAACTCCTATCTGAAATTGTGCAATCTGCTGCAGGGGTTTGAACACAAGCAACTGATGCACGGCGCGTATGATGACCTTTCGATGCATAGCGTTGTTCGGCAGGCGGGAGTGCCGGAGCGTTGGGTAGACAAAGGGAGCTCAGAGGTAGTTTTAGATCTTGAGAATCTCACGGAAGGGATTGAGGTCGGAGCGACGCGCAGCGCGCCATGGTTCCTGTTTATTAATCTGCTGGAAGCACACGGGCCTTACCTGCCGCCTTACGCGGAACGCTGTGCCCACCTTCCGCCAGGCGCGGGCTATTGGGAGACGACGCGTTTCAATGCCGATCTTGAATTGGAAGCGCTGCACGCGCGGAGTACCACCGATGTCCGGACGAAGGCCTTGGCGCGTTCCATGTATGAGGCACAGGTGCGCTATCAGGATCGCCGATTGGGCGAGATTTTTTCCTTGATTGAGCGGTTAACCAAGGGGGAACCGACTTTGGTGATCGTTACCGCAGACCATGGCGAAGACTTGGGGGAGGCCGGACGCTGGGGGCATGCGTTTTCGCTCAGTGATCATCTGACTCATGTTCCTTTGATCATTCGCTATCCGGGTACAGCAAATGTCGGCATGCGCGTTCAGGGATTATGCTCGTTGGTAGACATCTTTCCCACCGTTATGGAATCAGCGGGATTGGCCCATTCGGTCCCCGATATGCCGGGACGCTCATTGTCGCCAAGTACTTTCCAGCCGCGCAGTGAAGTTTTCTTGGAGCTTGATCCATTCCTGCCCATGCTAACCGGTCTGGAATTGCGATTGGGATTTCGATCTCCAGTTGTGGCTATGCGCACGTCGCGGAAGGCGATTCGAACGACTGAATGGAAGCTCATCTCCGCAGCAAATGGGCTGCATGAACTTTACGATCTCACGTTGGATCTGGAGGAACGAGATAACCTTACCGGATTTCAACCCGCCGTTGAGGCCGATCTGCTGGGGCGACTTTCGCAATGGCGTCAGGCCACCGAGTCGTATCAACCCAAGCCGGTGGAGGGCGCGGCTTCTGAGGAACTGCAGCAGAGTGATGTGGAGCGCTTACGCGGATTGGGTTACGTCAAGTAGCGTTATTGCAAAAAGACCGGACGAATGACCGCATCGCCAAATAAGACGCCATGACATCGAGCCACCAACCCCAACTTTCCGTTATCGTTCCGTGTTACAACTCCAGCCGCGACCTGGAGCGCTGCCTTGCTGCGCTCAAGTCATCCACTTTTCAGGATTTCGACCTCCTGGTCGTGGATGATGGATCAACAGAGCCGATCGAGCCGATCGTTGCGCGGTTCGGGTTCAATTATCTGCGCATCGTGGGTCCGGGCGGGCCGGCGCGGGCGCGCAATCGCGGAGTTGCTCAGGTAAATGGCCGGTATGTGGTGTTCATTGATGCCGATGTGGTAGTTCATGAATACACGCTACAACGCTTTGCCGAAGCCTTCGCCGCCGATGATTCGGTTGATGCCGTGATCGGGACGTATGACGAGAGGCCGGGCGATCCGAGCTTTCTGTCGCAATACAAAAACCTGTTTCACCACTATGTGCATTTGACTGCGCACGGAGATGTCCAAACATTCTGGAGCGGTTGCGGAGCGATGCGCCGCGACGTGTACATAAAATTCGGCGGGTTCGATGAGGTACGTTATCGTCGACCGGCGATCGAAGATATCGAACTGGGTACCTGGCTGGTGCAGGCAGGGCACCGCATTGTGCTGGACAACCGGGTGAAGTGTCAGCATCTCAAGAAGTGGACGGTCAAGAATCTGCTGAAGACCGACATTTTTGATCGCGGCGTTCCGTGGACCAAGCTCATGCTTCGTGCGAAGGACATGCCGAACACGCTAAACGTGACCGGCACACAGCGGTTGTCCGTCGCACTCGCCTACTTGACGGCGCTTGGGGCGATTGCGGCACTGTTCGCGCCGTTTGCCGGTTGGGTTGCGCTGGGTCTGTTCCTGGCAGTCACGATAATCAATTTCGATTTCTATCGCTACTTCGCGCAGCAGCGCGGCGTCATGTTTGCACTGATGTCTCTTCCTTGGCACTGGCTGTACTTCTGGTATTGCGGGCTGGGATTCCTGATCGGGCAATGGCAGCATTGGCGCGAAGGGCGACCCGTGGCCGTGCCCCTGATGCCGAACAAGTTGCCGACGGACTGACGGTGCGGTCAATCAGCGTTTGTCGGTCAGGCGGCACGCATTTCACTCGTCATTGTTCGGCGAATCTAATTCCTCAGTGGTGATCAGGTTGGATCTATCCATCGTTATTACCGTGGTCGGCGGTCCCGACTGTCTGTCGCGATGTCTCGGCGCGATAGTCCCACAGGTGGGGCATCTGAACGCGGAGATCATCGTACCGTGGGATAACTGGTGCAGGGATGTCGAGCGACTTGCCGCAGACTTCCCGGCTGTCCGTTTCTTGCAGGTGGAGCATCAGGGACTTTGCGATTCCACTCCCGCGTTGCAGCATCGTCTTTACGATCATCGCAGGGCAAAAGGGCTTGCATCGTGCAAAGGCCGCATCATTGCGATGACCGAAGACCATGCGGTTCCCGCCGCCGACTGGTGCCGCAGCATTCTGGCCGTGCATGAGCAGGGGCAAGGTGCAATCGGCGGAGCAATCGATAACGAGGTGGACCGTGCAATCAACTGGGCATGGTATTATTGCGACTTCGGGCGTTATGGTCGCCCACTGGCGGCTGGTCCGGCGGAATTCGTTTCCGACGTCAACGTGTCATACAAGCGTGACGCATTGGAGGCAGTGCGCGATGTGTGGGGGCATGAATATCACGAAACCAATGTGCACTGGACGCTGCGCGAGCGCGGATTTCCTGTACAGCTCGATCCGAGACTGCTCGTATTTCAGCACCGTCCACCCATGAGCGTGGGAGCGGCAATCCGCGAGCGCGTGCAATGGGGCCGCGTATTCGCGCATACACGCTTGCGGAAGGGAATCGGGGTGCGGCGCGTGCTGTTGGCACTCGGAACCGTGATACTGCCGCTGGTTCTGTTGAAGCGTGCCGTTGGCCATATGTTGCGCCAGCAGCGAACGGCAGGTCAGATTCTCCGCGCTTTGCCTGTATTGAAGTTGCTCATGATCGCCTGGTCATGGGGTGAGTTTCTCGGCTATGCCATAGGTGACCGATCCCAGTCATGTCAAGCCGCGACCGCTTGAGCATTCTGACATACCATTCCATCGACGACAGTGGGTCGGTGGTGTCGGTGTCGCCGGCGCTCTTCGCGGCGGAGATGGAGGCACTTGGCAGTATGGGTGTCCAGTCCATGACACTAAGTGCCGCTTGGGAAGCCCGTCGTCGCGACGGCCAATGGCCGAAAAACGCGGTCGTGATCACTTTCGATGACGGCTACGCCAATGTGGTGCAGCAGGCGCTCCCGGT
>CAZKIN010000043.1:0-20425 GCA_964552515.1 uncultured Phycisphaeraceae bacterium | reverse complement strand
CTATGTCATTGTACTGGCACTTTCCAGCAAACCAGCTCCATACCCCAAATTCTGTGCCACCACCCCGGCATTCGTTCTGTCACTTGCGCAATCCCCAATATTCTCTGTGCCCTCAGTGCCTCTGTGGTGAAAACACTCCTTCTTTACGACACCAGTACATGCCATGGAGTGCCACGCATATGGCACCCCCAAAGATCGACCCACAGGCCTCTCAGTCCTACTTAAGGAGGTTGCGGTTATCGGACGCGCCTCTCCGGAAATCTGGGCAATTTAGCCCCTTCGCAAACCCCGCGCGCCACAGCCTGCTCACAGCGGCGCCCGGGCGGTTGTTGGTGGCGCTGGCGGTGGTGGAAACTGCGGCACGCACCATGTCCCACGTCTGACACAATGCACAACTCGATCGGCCGTCGCGCCGAGAGTGTGCGTTAACAGTCACCATCAACTCAATTGCTTGTGCCACAACTCTGGCACTCAAAACCCGCTCATTCCCGCTCCGCCACGCACCCGCCAAAGCTGCCCATTTTCACACCCCTCTGCGCTACCATTTCCCCTAACCCCTTATTTGGCAACCACTTAGGAGTGGGTGGCGCGCTCCCGCAACCACCCCTGGTGTCTAATAGGGTGAGTGAGACGTGTTCTGTACCGAGGAGACTCGAAATGTTCGACCTGCAAAACGCAAAAACCAACCGCCGGAACAAGGAAAAATTCCCCGCCGCGAAACCGGTTTGCCAAATCGGCGCTGGCCGCGGCGCACCATTAGTGCCAATTGACAGTCACCTACACGGACTAACTCTGCGGGGCGATGTCGGGCAGGGTCACGGTTCCGGCGTCGACCCGGCCAACGGTGACGGAAACGGTGCGGGTGACGGGCGACTGCTCGTCAAAGGTCACCACGATGTCGATGGTGTCGTCGCCGGCGGGAGTGGCATCGTTGAGCACTTCGAAGGTGATGGTGCCGCCGGCGGGAATGAAATTGCCGTAGAGCACCGGGTCGTAGAAAAGATTTTCGGCCACAGCCGTCGAGGTTTCGTCGTCCAGGTTGACGAAGGTGAGGGTGCCGGTGGTCATGGTCATCTGACGCGTGACGAAGTCGACGCTGACCACGGCATCGCCGGTGGCGCGGCCATGATCGGAGGCGCGCACGTCGTAAGCGGCATTCACGGTGGTAGCGGCCGCGGCGGGCATGAATGTCAGGTTGATGGCACCGTCGACGGTACGGTCGTCGATGGACAGTTCGTCGTAGGTGAAATCGAGCGTGCGGGTCACGGAGTTTCCGGTGATGGCAAGAGCACCGCTGATGAAGGCGTTGCCCTGGTTGGCGGCGGAACAACCTGTTCCATAGTCGAGAGCGAGGGTGAGCGCGGAGTCAACCAATTCCAGCGAAATTGCGGGACAGACCGACGCATCCGCGTCCTCGTTGGTGTCCACGCGATCCACGGCGGGGAGTCCCGCGGCGAGAGTCTGGGTGCTGGAGACGACGCGCGCGGCGGTTTGCTCAACGGCGGTCTTTTGTTCGGCGGTCAGTTCCGCAGTTCCCGAGCCGTTGCTGGTGCAGCCCGAGGCCATGAGCACCAGGGAAATGACCGTGGCCAAGTATATGCAGCGGGACATTGGATTCATCCTTTTCTAATGGAAGGACTTCGAAATTACGGATCACGGAGAATGCGACGGAGAGACGGGGCCACCGAGGAATCGCGACAGGTATCTCTCCATCGTGGCGGGTCGGGGACCCACGCAACGGTACTGCTCAATCGTGGAAGCGTACGCCCATGGCGTCCATCATTTTGTCGAGCGTGTCTTCGATTACCGTATCGTCGTCATACATGCCGGATGCGATGGCAGCGCGACTCTCGGCGATCTTGGCAGCGCGAACGGCCGGGCTTTCACGGACCACGGTCTTCCAGCGATCCCATTCCGCGGTCAACTGCGGAAGGACGGGTGAATCGTTTCTGGTTGGATGATTCCGCATCGGTGCGACTCCATTCGTCTGTTTCACGACATCGAACTTCCTTTGGTGACGCTCGGCGCGTCGATGGTTTATCGGGCGTAATCCGGAGCGGGTTTAAGAAGCCGATTTTGCGTGAAGCGCGGCCGTCCAGACCATGCACCAGATGGCTACGGCGCGTGATGAAAAGGAGAGGCGCGGAAATGGCACCCTTCTTTAAGGCTTGCGGCGGACGGCCGACGGATCGGGTGAACGATGAAAGGATTGCAGGCTGCACGGGGCATGCCAACACGATTTGTGGGCGCGATTTCGCTTGACGGCGAGGGCTGTTTTGGCCGATAACTTGGGGATTGTGCGGCGCGGCGAGCGGTTTCGGTGGTTGTGCTTGCGCATAGGCCGGCCGCACACGGTATCCTGTCGGACCCGGCCGTTGGAAAACCCTGTTAGTTGGAATGTGTACCATGCGGAAAGTGCGGATCGTCGGACTGTTGATGCTGACCTGCGCGGTTCACCCGCTGCTGAGCGGTTGTCATAAGGCGAAACAAGCCCCCCCACCGCAGCAGCGGCGTCCATCGAACATTCCGATTCACACGTCGAATGCACCGCGGCAGCAACATCCCGCGCAGCCGCCAGGTCGACAGTCCGCGCAGCCGCCGCGCTATGCAGGGCCGGCGTGGTTTCCAAATGGTGGGAAGATCAGCTCGCGCTGGTCGACGATTGTCATTCATCACAGCGCCACGCCGACAGGCGATGCCCGAACGTTTGACCGGTTTCATCGGGACAAGGGGTGGGATGAACTGGGATATCACTTTGTGATTGGCAACGGGACGAGCACGGCGGACGGGATGATCGAAGTTGGTTCGCGGTGGCACAAGCAGAAAACCGGAGCGCATTGCAAGACGCCGGGCAATTTCTATAACGAGCACGGCATCGGCATCTGCCTGGTGGGCGACTTCACCAAGACGCGTCCGACGCGGAAGCAGATGGCTGCCCTGGCACAGCTATCGCAGTTTCTGTCGCGCGAATGCGGCATCTCGGCCGACCGGGTTACGACGCATGGGCTGGTGAACAAAGGGACGAAATGCCCCGGAAACAACTTCGCACTGGCTCCGCTGCGAAACGCGGTGGCCCAGGGCTTCGCATCAAGTTACTGATAACTGTCCAAAGTTCATTCCCAGTGCGAAATTCGCATTTTCCGCTGTTTGACAAACTGGTCCCGTATATCGGAAGTTCTAAACTGTCACCGGTGTGCCGCCGATGCGTATAAACGGTGGGCCGGAGTAGCAGGTTTGGGCCTGTAGACGCCGCTCGCAACATTGGCAAAGGACCGAGAACTTGCCCGGTCACTGAAACGGACGGAGAATTCCGAACGCAAGACCGACTGGGGCTGCACAACGCGGACCAAAGGACAGGAGTGAACAGCTATGACGAAATGGGGCATGACGAAGCATCGGGTAGCGCGGTTTGTCGTGGCGGCGGCGGTGGGTGGTTCGGTGTTCCAGCTTTCGGGCTGTGATCCACGCGTCCGCGACACGATTCTGGTGGGATTGGAAGAGACGACGCAGGGATTGTCGTCGGCGCTGATCTCCGCGTTCTTCATCACGCTGGATGATGAGGGTGATACGTCCGGCGGGACCACCGGCGGAACGACGACGACGTCGCCGTAAAGCCCGGGACAGTGGCGGCGCGGAACAGCTCCCTCCACAAAAATAGAGATTTTGTCGACCGACCGTGCGGGTTTCGCGCGGTCGGTCTTTTTTGGGGGAACTTCCGTCGGCGTGAGGCGTCCAAGGATCGTGCGGAGAGTGATCTTCGCGGAATCCGGTGAACGCTTTTTTGGGGAGACGGACATGTTCCAAGAGACCAACCAAAAGGTGGTGGCGGGGATCGTGGCGACGCTGGTGTTGGGCATGGGCGGGTACTGGTTGACGACCGATGAGAACCAGGAGGGTACGACAGTCGTAGCCTCCATAGAGGGGCCCCGGCCACGGGAAACGAAGGTCGAAAAGCCATTGGAAAGGGACCGGCCTCGGGAAATGAATGTGATCGAGGAAGGCCGACCCGAGCGTCCCGTCCGACCCGATCCGGAGGATGAAAGCGGCGGACCGTCGCGCAAAAGGCCAAGCGACGGAGGGAAGATCAAAATAAAAAGACCGCTCCCGTCGGGGTGTTGAGCGAGGTGGCTGGAAGTTGTCGGTTGCGGATCCCTGAAATCGCCGTTTGGCAGGTGTTTTACGAATGTCACAGGTTGACGTTTGGGTATACCGGGTACAGAATAACCATAGGTTAAGCCAGCGCAGGCGAAAACTAATATTACTGGGAGGCAGACATCATGGATCCGCAACAGAAGCAAAAGGTCATGATTGGTGTTGTGGCGGTATTAGTCCTCGGTGCGGGGTCGTATTACTTCCTGGCGGGAGGCGACGGTCCGGCCCAAGTGCAGACTGCGGCAACGAACGAAGCCCCGAAGGCCCGCGTGGTTGAGTCGACGGAAGTAAAGCAGCGTAACCAGACCCGAGCCACGGATACGCGTGACGCGGAAGAGGCACCGGCGGAACGGGCCGAGCGCGTGATTGACGAGAACGACAGCGGTACGACACGTACCCGACGCACGGGCGGACCGGAAAAGAAGAGCAAGGCGAAGAACGCACCGGCTGCGTAATTCGACAACACGGTTACCGGAAAGAGTTTACGATAGGCCCGTTGCATCGCGACGGGCCTGTTTTTCGCGCGAGGTCGATAAGGCCGCAGTACAGAGGTTGAATACAACATGAGTGGCAAGAAGCAGACAGTGGCCGTGGTGGGTGCGTCAGCGGATCGCAGCAAGTTCAGCAACAAGGCGGTGCGCGCCTATCGCGAGCAAGGCTGGGACGTCTACCCAGTGAATCCCAAAGGCGGCGAGATTGAATCGATGAAGGCGTTCACATCGGTAGAGGAAATTCCGGTGGCCGTCGACCGAGTAACGCTGTACCTTCCGCCGGCGGTCGGGGTAAAGGCACTGCCAGGGATTGCCAAGAAAAAGCCGAAGGAATTCTTCGTTAATCCGGGTGCGGAGAGTGATGAGCTGGTTTCCGAAGCGGGCAAACTGGGACTCGATCCGATCCTGGCGTGCAGCATTGTGGAGATCGGAGTTTCGCCGGCGAAGTACCCGGATTAAGTCGCGAAGTAGAGCAAGCTCTATTTGTCTGAAGTGGTGATTGCTTCACTATTCCCGTGATTTTCTCGCTGTTGAACGCCATGTGAGAACGTTTCGTGCTATAGTGCGAAACCGCCCCGCGATTTACAATTCGGTCCATGAGTTCATATCCGCAACCTAGAATTGGACACGAGGTATACATTGCTCCGACGTGCTACTTGGGCGGCGATGTGGTGCTGGGCGATCAATGCACGCTGATGCATCACGTGGTGGTGCGCGGCGATATTGCACCCATTCGCATCGGCGCGCGGGTCAATCTGCAGGATGGGACAATTGTTCATACGCCATATGGCACGCCGCTGGATATTGGTGATGACGTCGGCGTGGGTCATCGGGCCATTGTGCATTGCCGGCGCGTGGCGGCGCGAACGCTCATCGGCATGGGCGCCATTCTGCTGGATGATTGCGAGATCGGCAGCCGATGCCTGATTGCGGCGGGAACGGTGCTGAGTCCGCGCACGATCATTCCAGACGACAGCGTGGTGATGGGTGTTCCCGGGAAGGTCGTGCGCAAGGTTACAGAAAAAGACCTGGCGGCGATTGACCATGTGGTGCAAAGTTACCTGCGGCTGGGCCGGCTGCATGCGGCGAACGCCTTTGCAAATATCGTTTCGAACGCCCCGAATCCGCCCATGCGGTAAGCGTCGGAAATGCCAATTTCGCGAGAATGAGCGCGGTGCTGCCCAGGATAGAGACCTATTAGAAAAATCGGTCGGAATCCTCATCGCCAGCGCCATGCACTTCGGGCAGAGTATGCGATAGATAAGCCCGGAAATGCGGAGAAAAGGCGAATTCAGGGCCGATAAGAGGACTGACCAGCCTATGACTCGTTGTTTCGTCGCTCGGTGGTGCCGATTCGCCAAGTGTGCGGGTCGGGGCTAGAATTTTGTAAGTTTTTGTAAATCCGTCCGCGGGTAGTTTTTCGAACAGTTTTATTTCCGGGCAGAGATTTCGGCAGGGTGCGTCGGCCATGGACCCTCAAGATTCAAAACGCGCAACACAGGATACCGCGACGGGCGGTGGCGGGAGTGGCCGCGCGCAGGTGCTGGGTGATTTTGAACTGCGCCAGGAGATTGGTCGCGGCGGCATGGGGACCGTTTTCGAGGCGTGGCAAAAGTCATTGAACCGGACGGTGGCGCTTAAGGTTCTGGCGCATCAAATCAGCGCATCTCCGAATGCGATCAAGCGATTTCAGCGCGAAGCGCAAGCGGCGGCGAAGCTGCATCACATGCACATCACACCGATCTTCGCGCAGGGACAGGAGCGCGGCGTTTATTTTTACGCGATGGAACTGGTGGATGGTCCGAGTCTTGCGGGGGTGCTTACCGTCGCGCGCGAAGGGATTGACGAGAAGCCGGTTGCATCGGTGCTGGACGAAACGGTGGTGCTGGCACGATCCGGAGGTCGCCTTGATGACGACGTCGCGTCATCGAGCACTTCGGACGACGCGATGGATGCCGCGCGGCGGAAACTCTGCCGGACCATGGCGGACACGTTTGGTCGGCCGCGCGGACTTGAACAGTATGCGACAGTGGCGCGTCACATCGCCACGATAGCCGACGCGCTGGACTATGCGCACCGACAGGGTGTGGTGCATCGGGATATTAAACCGCACAACCTGCTGTTCGGCAGCGACGGGCACATGCGTATTACCGATTTCGGGCTGGCGCGACTCTCGGCCGAGCCGGGAGTGACGATGACCGGCGAGATGGTGGGTTCGCCACTTTACATGTCGCCGGAGCAGATCCTGGAAGATCGCGAGAGCATCGACCATCGGACAGATATTTATTCCCTGGGTGCGACGCTTTACGAATGGCTGACGGGTCAGCCCCCCTACCCGGGAGAGACGCGCGAGCGGGTGATCAGTCAGATCACCAATTCGGACGCGGTGCAACCGCGGAATATCCGTCAGGAAATACCGCTGGCGTTGGAAACGATCTGCCTGAAAGCGATGGAACGGGACCGGCGGCGGCGCTATCAGACGGCCGGTGATTTTCGCGATGATTTGCGGCGGTTTCTGGACAGCCAGCCAATCCGGGCGCGTCGCGCGAGCGTGAGCACACGTTTACAACGATTCGCTTCGCGGCATCCGGTGGCGGTGTTGGGCGTGGCGGCGCTGATGGTGGCGGCGAGTTTGTCGTTCGCACTGTTCCGCAAGCAGACGGAGATCGCGACCAAGACTCAATCGCTGGAGCAAGCCACAGCGCAAGCGGTACAGGCAAAGCAGGATTTTGACCGTTTGCTTTCCACGGCGCCGCTGATGGTGGATGGCATGCCGCCGGAACTGGGTGGAACGTTGCGTTTGGCGGAAAAGATGTTGCCCACCGTTCAAAACTTCTTCTCGGGCGGGGACCCGGAAGTGAAGCAACCGGAAATCGGTGTCACTGAAGAATCCGAAGAGTCCTTGCGCACGCCTCAAGGGATTGCGCGTCGGGCGGCGCAGGATTTTTTTGATTCGATGGCGAAGGAGGCAGAACCGGCGACGGATGAATTCGGCAAGCTGCTCAATCTGGCGCGGGAGAAACGTAAGTCCGATCCGCCGGCAGCTCTAAAGAGTGTGGAGTCTTACCTGCTGGTCAGGGCGGATGACTATGAGGCACAACTTCTGGGCGTGGCGCTGAATGCATGGATCGGTAATTATGATGCGATGGAAGCGGGCGCGGAAGCGCTGCTGGCGCTGAAGAAGGACGACCCGATTGGATACCTCTGGCGGGGATTGGCGCGTTTCCTGCGCGGCGAAGCGGATCCGAGTCTTGCGGATCTTGCGCGGGCCGGTCAATCGAAGCCGTTGGCACCGTGGTCGCAGTCCATCCAAGCGCTACTGTTTCTGCAAATTGGACGTCCCCAAGAGGCGATTGGCCAACTGGATGAAGCGGTGGCACGGTCACCCAATCTGGTCGTTGCCCTGCTGGCCCGGGCGATCGCGCACGCGTCGGTGTTCGCACAGTCAGGCAACGATGAAAGCATGAAGAATGCGATCAGCGATCTGAGCGATGTCCTAGCCAAGGAGCCGAAGAACACGGAAGCGCTGACGATGCGTGGCGAATATCATGGGGCGCTGGCGGACTTTGCGGCGGCGGCGACGGACTTTGATGCCGCGATCGACCTGGGAGCGTCCAACCCGCTGCTGAAAGCCAAGTGGTACTATGCCATTATCGCCCAAGCGAAAAAGGAATCCTCCGGCGGCAGTGAGAAATCCGACCTGAAATCCAAGCCGCCGGCAACGCCCAAGGCAGGTTCGGAATCGAACGACATTACCACCCAATCCATGCAACAGTGGTTTTCGCGGTTTGTCTATCCGGGTGGGCCGGACCAAGGGGACTCGGCGATGTCGGGCGGCGCGACGTCGCCCCCCCGCTATGCTCCCGCGCCGCCTCCCCCACCGCGCGCGCCGGCCACTGCAAACACCGAAGAAGAACCTGGTGCGTCGGAGGAGCAGGCGGGCGCGACTTCACAAGGGGGTGCGGGCAGCGGAACGTCCGCGACCAATGGACAAGGGAACAAGTCAGGTGATGCCGCCCAGGGCGCGGCGAAGCAGCCACAGGGTTCTTTGGTGGCACCGTAAAAGAGTCAGCGGGTTGGCGTTGAAGCGTCCCTTATCTGTCACATCGCCCCATCAATGGAGCCATGCATCGTGGAGATCAGTGCGGAGTACCTGGAGTTTCGATTCACGCGCGGGGGCGGACCGGGCGGACAGAACGTCAACAAGGTCAATACACGGGTGACGGTTCTGTATGCGTTTGATCAAGATCCACGCTGGGACCTTGCGAACGTGGAACGCCTGCGCCGAAAGCTCTCCACCCGGATGAGCGCCGACGGGCGCATCATGGTGACAAGCTCGCGTCATCGAACGCAAGGAATGAACCGGGATGAGGCGATCGGGCGTTTGGCGGAACTTATCGAGGCTGCCCTGCGCCGGGCGAAGCCGCGCCGCGCGACCCGTCCGAGCCGCGCGGCGAAGGAGCGGCGACTTACCTCCAAACGGCAAGTCAGTGAGCGCAAGCAAGCACGGCGGAGCAAGGGTGAGGAATGAGAGTCCAGCTGGCTGCTTATCGAGCGTACCGGGATTTGTTACCTGATGGCGTGCCGAAGCGCGCCGGGCGCGCGTGAAACCGCGTGAGCTCGCGGCCATTCGACAATCGCCAAACTTCCATCGACAATCAACCGCATGTCCGAAACCGAAATGCAAGCCTATGCACTGCTCGCCCGGGAGATGGGACGCCTGCACGCGCAATGGCGGTTCGAAATTCCCGAATGGGCGCGGGCGACGGCGGGACGGCTGGCGCTTGGTGGTGCGGAGTCGCTACCCCCACTGGTCGGCGTGGTCGGCGGCGCTTCGTCGGGGAAGAGCACGGTGTTCAACAATCTGCTGGCCGGGCACCAGCCGAGCTGCGTGACGGCCAAAGGGCATGCCACGCTGGGGCCGATTCTCGCGGTGCACGAGAAGCATCGCGCCGTTGTCGCGCCCCTGCTGCGAGATGGCGGCCTGCTGCCGGGCCATCGGGTGCTGGAAATTGAGCTGGAAGCGGCCGTGCCGGGTGATCCGCAGACTCTCTCGGTGGTGCACCATGTGGTGGACAGCGCCGCCGACGTGCTGCTCTTTGACATGCCGGACTTCACGTCCGAGGCGGCGCTGCGTGAAGGTGACGTAACGATGTCACTGTTGCCGTGGTTTGATGCGCTGCTCGTGGTGGTGGACCACGAACGCTGGTTTGACCGGCAGTCCATTTCACATTTGAGAACGGAATCGACACGTTTCGGGCAGCGGCGGATGGTGTTGTTTAACCGAACCGCGGAGGGTGAATTGCTGGCGGCCGATCGGCTGGCCCTGGAGGAGCAGTCGCGACAACTGGGATCCGATGCGATGCTGATTCTGGAGTTTCGTCGCGGGCGGGGATTCTGCCGTTTTCCGCCGGGAACTCTGGACGGCGTACATGAATTTCTGGGCAAGGCACGGGTGGATCGCCGGTCGGCACTGCGCGGAGCGCTGCGCGAGGCCGCAACCCACGTTTTGAACCAAAATGCGGAACGGCATGCGCGGCTGACACAATTCCGTCTTTCGCTGCAGTCGGCCGTGAAGCGTCGATTGCCAGCGCGCGAAGAATGCATGCGGGCGCTGATGACCGTTGAGGAGCGGCGCAGCCTGGATGCGGCCGCGCGGGTATTGCGGTTGCGCGAAACGAGCGACTGGCTGGCGGAGCAATCGCGCAAGCTGCAGCGGTTTTTCAAGCAGGTTCCGGTGATCGGCGCGCTGGTGAGCGGTGCGGGCCAGGAATCCAAGAATTCGGCGGCGCACGATCGTCAACAGGTCGCCCGGGTGTTCCAAGAGACGTTTCTGCAGCGGTTGTTTACCGAACTTCGTCAACTGGAGAAATCGAGCGCCTTCTGGGATGAGATACGCCAGTGGACCAAGTTAGAGCCGCCGCAGCGTGAAATGCCGCCAATCGATGCGAATCCGATCGAGGAGGCGGTACGGGTTTTTGAAGCAGCGATGGCACGATGGATGGACAAGGTGGAAAAAGAATGTGCGGGTTTGACACCACACATCAAAGGCGCGCTGGGAGTTGGAACGGTGGGATTGGCGCTGGTATTGATCGCGGCACCGGGGCCGCTCGCCGCATTGACGGTGATTGCCGCCAAGGGTGCCGTGGCGGGCGCGCTGTCGCACCTGCTCATGGCGAGTGGAGCGGGAGCGCTCTTGGGAAAACACCTGGGGCGGTTCACGTCGATCGTACAGGAAAAGCTGCTGGGCAGTCCGGAACTGACGGCGGTGCGCAAGGCGGCGGAAGGCGTGCAACAGGTCTTGTATCAAGGCGGCGGGCGGATGGTAGAATCGGTTCTTGCGGAGGCTTCAGCTTTTGTCGCGGATTCAAATGATCCGCTGCTCAAAGCGCTGGAGCGAGCGGGCCGGAGATAGCAGAACGAAGAGCCGCCGCGGCGAACATTCATTCATTTATCCAACTGCCACGCGGTGGCACTTTCGCGCACCGCCGCGGTAATCCGCTCGGCCATTTCCACGGCGGCGTAACCTTCTTCCGCGGAAACAGCGGCCGCCCCACCGGTGCGAACGGACTCCAGGAAGGAGCTGATTTCCGCACGCAGGGGCTCCACATCAGTCACCACGATCGGTTCGACGTGGACGAGTGATCCATAATCCAAGCCGGCCATCTGCGAGAGATCCTCGAAGTTGCGTTCGCGTGCCATACGAATGACATCAAGGTTGGCGTCCAGCTTGATGGCGACTCCGCTTTTTCGCTGGTAATCCATGGAAAGATAACCGGTGGGCGCGAAAATGCGGATGCGGCGATCGGTCTTGAGTGCCAGGCGAGAGGCAGTCATGTTGACCGCCGCGTGCGGTCCGAAACGAATGCGCGCATTGGCGACATCCTCGCATGGACCGAGCACGGCCACTCCCACCGCATCCAACGTATACTCGCGCTTGCGAACCAGGTGCAATACGATGTCGATATCGTGGATCATCATGTCGAACACGACGCCCACGTCCGCGCTGCGAAAAGTAAAGGGACTGACGCGCTGCGTTTCGATGAAGCGCGGGGTCAGTTCCATCTTGAGCATGGCCTGTACGACCGGATTGAACCGCTCCGAGTGGCCGACCTGCAATACGCGGCCGGTGCGGCGCGCGGCATCGACCAACTGTTTCGCGCTGATGGTGTCAGGGGCAAGCGGCTTTTCCACGAGGACGTGCACGCCGCGTTCGAGCAGTGGAATGGCGACTTCGGCGTGGTAGACCGTCGGGACGGCAACAGTGACGGCGTGGAGGTCCACGGGAACGTCGGCAACCCGCGCGTAAGGCTCTCCACCGTGTTCGGCCGCGATCTTGCGCGCACGGTCCATGTCCTTGTCAACGATGGCTACCAAGCGGCAGTCCGGGGTTTGGCTATAAACCCGGGCATGGTGGCGTCCCATGTGGCCGGCACCGACGACTGCGACGTTGAGTGGTTGGGGCATTGCAAATTTCCTGAAAAGTCCAGCGTAGACGTGCCGGCGGTCCCCGGCAAGCGCTGACTGGCAGTACTGCGAAAAGCGGACTGATTCACGTTATCAGGCTTGGATAACCGAATGGAGAATGTGGATAGTTTGGCGCGTCTTTGTGCTGCGTCCGAAGCGGCTATTGACGTTATAGGATACAAAAGGTACGGTATAGGGAACTTGGGAAAGATAGTGAATTAGGTCGCTTCAGTGAAAGGGCAATGGAGTGTCAAATCTGATGGCGAGAGGCGCGGCCATGGCGGAAAACAGAGTGAAAGATGTCTACACCACTGGCGAGGTGGCAGACATTTGCAAGGTCAGCCAGCAAACGGTGATCCGTTGTTTTGACAGCGGTCGCCTAAAGGGTTTTCGAGTACCGGGATCGCGCTTTCGGCGCATTCCGCGCGATTCTCTGATTTCATTCATGAAGTCAAATAACATTCCGCTGGATCAGCTGGAAAGCGGACGTCGACGTGTGCTGGTCGTTGATGATGACGACGCCATCGTGGACATGTTCACCGAGCTGCTGGAGCGTGACGGGCGATTTGAATATCGGACAGCGACCACGGGTTATGAGGCGGGCATCATAACCGAACAATTCCGGCCGGACGTACTGCTGCTGGACTTCAAGCTTCCCGATATCAACGGAACAGGCGTATGCCGCACCGTTCGAGCGAATCCGGCGCTGGCACACATGAAGATCATCGTGGTCAGCGGGGTTGCAGATCCTGACGAGATCAAGGAACTGATGTCCTGCGGCGCGAATGAGTTCATTCGCAAGCCGTTCGACATCACGGAAGTCATTGACCGGATCGCCAAGCTGGTCGTTGCAGCGTAGGCGGGCCGAATCAGAACATTTGCTTCCGAGCGGCGGCAACCGGGGCGTGGGCTTTGGGGTTTGAATAGCTCACACGATTCGGGCGGCATGGCGCGTCCCCTCGCGGACCGAGGGCGAGATCTTTTTCAATCGCCGACGACCGGAAACGAAATGCCAGCGCTTAGCATTCCAACCAAGGCACCCAGTGTTCCGGCGCGGCCGCGCGCGGAACTCATTTTGCATGAAATTGACGCCCTGCCGACATTTCCCGCGATTGCGGCGCGACTGATTGCGTTGACCTCGAGTGATGATTCGTCGGCGCGCGAAGTCGTGCAGATCATCTCCCAGGACCCGGCGTTAACCGCGTCCATTCTGAAATTCGCCTGCCGATCGGACAAGGGCATTCGGACCGGTCATCTCACCTTGCAACAAGCCGTCACGCTACTGGGCTTCAAGGCCGTGCGCAACGCCGTTCTTTCGGTGCAGATTCACGCGGCACTGCCATTGAATGAAGATAATGAAGAGGCGGCCGCGCTGCGTCGCGAGATGTGGCGGCATGCCGTAGCGACGGCCTGCGTGGCGGAAGAATTGGCGCCGGCGGTACTGGGCGCGCGCGACCATGGCGACGCCTTTGTCGCGGGACTGCTGCATGACATGGGCAAGCTGGCTCTGGATGCGGGGTTTCCGAAGAGCTATGCGCGGGTGGCGGAACGAGTGGAAAAGCGGCGCCAGAATGTCTGTGACGCGGAGCACGAAGTCTTCGGGCTGGACCACACCGTCGCGGGCAAACGCCTGGCGACACGATGGAACCTGCCGACAGCGATCGTGGAGAGCGTCTGGCTGCATCACATGGATCCCACTGCGCTTCCGTCGTCGGTGCAGAATGCCAAACTGGTGGCACTCGTGCATCTGGCCGACGGGCTGGTCAGGCGATTGCAGGTCGGGTTTTCCGGCTATCGCGGCGGAAATGATCTGGATGAAACCGCGCGGCGTTTCGGCGTCACACCCGAACGATTCCAGGAAGCGGCGCGACACCTGCCTGATCGCCTCGCAGGTCTGAATGAACTACTCGGACTGGATGACGCCGATGCACGACACCTGTTTGCGGAATCGCTGCAGAAGGCCAACCGCGAACTGGGCGCGCTCAACACCGAACTGCACGACGCCAACCGACGGCTCGCCGTGCGCAGCCTGTTTTTTGACGTGATGAACTCCTTCCAATCGAGCATCGGACCGCATGCGGAGGCGCAGGACGTTTGCCGACTGGCCGCACTTTCGCTGGCGACGGCGGGGAAAGTAAAGAACGCGGTCGTGTTGATGACTGATTCCCAGAGCGAGTTTGCCTGCCTGGGCGTCGCCTCGGGAGTGAAAAGTGCCTGTCGAGTGACACCAAAAGACGAGAAGCTGACTTTGGCGCTGACGGAACTGCGGGCCGGACCCAACGGACTGGACGTTGATTCGGTTCTGCTGGGACTGTGGCGCACCCTGACCAGTGACATGGTAGTGCCACACTATGCGGCGGCGATCGCCATTCATGATGGCAAGGAAACGGTGGGCGCGGTGCTGCTTCCCTCCGATGAGTCGATGCCCCAGGCCGGGGCCGCGGAATGGTGCGCACTGACCGATTCATTCCGCCTTGCCGCCGCGCGGGCCTATGCGCAGCGCGACGCCGAGCGGCATCAGGAAGAGTTGTACGATCTGACCCGACGGCTGCAAAGCACGCAGCGCGAACTGGTGCGGTCACGCACGATTTCGATGATTGCGGAAATGTCCGCGGGAGCGGCGCATGAGATTAATAATCCGCTCAGCGTCATTTCCGGCCGGGCGCAACTTTTGCGCGCCGACTGCCCCAATGCCGAATGGGCCAAGGCGCTGAACATCATTGTGGAGAAGACCAATGAGGCATCGCAAATCGTGAATGAACTCATGAAATTTGCGAAACCAGCGGCGCCACAGGCGATTCTGCAACCGCTGCGCCCCATGCTGGAAGTGCTTTGCCAGCGCTGGCGAACCCAATTTGCGCTGTCGGCGGAGCAACTTTCGCTGTCGCTGGCGGATGACCAATGCGCCGTACATGCCGATGCCGGACATCTTGCGGAAATGCTTGACGCGGTGGTGAGCAACGCGGTGCAGGCGAGCGAAGGAAAGCCTGCACGTGTGATAATCAACTCACCTTCGACAGCTTCCGATGAAACAGTCCGGATCGAGGTGCAGGATAACGGAGCGGGCATGAGCCCGGAGGTGGCCGAGCGGGCCATTGATCCGTTCTTCTCCCATCGACCCGCAGGTCGTGGACGCGGATTGGGACTTTCCCGCGCGTACCGGCTTGCAGGCGTCAACGGCGGACATTTATGGATCGATTCCTCCCCCCACGTCGGAACGACGGTGACCATCGAGTTGCCGTCCAGACCGACGACAGCACCAAACAGCCAGATGTCAACCAGCTGACACCTTCAGCCCGTCCGGCAAAAAACGAACACTCCATCGCAGCAGCAACAATGAATTCCACAGAAGGCAGCGCGCGCCGTCCGGCGGTGGATGCGCTGTCCGGACGACGCAGCAACAGCGGCGCCTTACGCGGTCGCGGACCGTGGAGCAGCACGCAACCTTCGCCTTTGTCGGAATGCCAACCATCAGGGAGGTCGCGCGGCCATGAATGACCAACGAATGCGCGTACTGCTGGTGACGCCGGATGCCGAACTGACCGAGATGTTTGTTGCGGCGCTGGTGAGTCGTTTTGATGCGCACATCACCTGCGTGGCGGATGCGCTCGAAGCGGTGGATGCGGATCTGGCAATACCGCACGACGTCATTCTGGCCGACATGGATCTCGGCGACTTTTCGGGTGTGCAGTTTGCCCAACAGATATTGTCGATGGGCGCGCGGCCGGTGGTGCTCTTTGGTGATGATCCACTGACGGAAGATGTCATCGAGGCGCTGCGCCTGGGCGTGCGCGACGTGCTGAGCAAGCCGTTTCCGATGGAACAATTGCTCGATGCGGTGGATGCGGCAATGCGCGGCGCGAAGCAGAACATGGCACACGCCACGCGGTATCGCTCGATGCGTGATCTGGTGCGGCGGGTGATACGCGAACGGCGCGACCTGAATAGGCGCATTGATCTGCTGTGCCGTGACCTGGTGGGCGCGCAGCGCCGACTGGTGCAACGCGTCATGGCCATGGAACAAACGCAAACCGGCGGCGCGTAAAAAAGGGACGGGAACGGCAGCTTAGGGCCACCATTCCCGTCCCGATGTACTGCACTTCACTTCGGCTCGCGTTAACCCGCTTGATCAACTGCGATCAAACCAAGCCAATCGCCAACCGATGATCTCCATACTTCCACCTGCTTACGGACATACCGGGCAAGTTGAGGTATTGGTGATCTTGCCAGTCGACGGGGCACCGTACGTCGAGCCCGAAATCGCCTGGTTGACGATCAACACGTCAGCCACGTTGATGAACGGGTTCAAGCAGGAGTCCGGTGCGCTGGTCGCCTGCATGTTACCCACCGTGAAATGCGGCTTGACGGCCGCACCGCTGATGAACGCGAGGAGCGAAAGCACGTCCTGCACGTTCGTGAAGCGGTTCGGCGCGGTCCACTCGATACCACTGTTGATACCTACGTTGTCACCCCAGACCTTGGAGTTGAACGTCGGCATATCAATGGTCTTGAGAGCCAACCCAGTCGGGTTCTCAACAGGACCCGCCCCATTGGTGAAGACGGTGTAGGAGGACGTCGGGATGATCTCGCAGTCTCCCACATGCACCACCGGCTCGGTCCAGGTACGGAAGACCGGGGTTGCTTCACACTTGGCCACGAACTGCTCGTTACCCACCGTCTGAATGGGCGTCTGTACCCAGCAGGAGTGGGCCGGGCTACCGGTCGGGAACGGAGCTACGCAGAGCGAACCGCCAGGGCAGGTGCCCTGTGCGGGAGCGCCTGTGCAGGCCGCGCCCGGATTACCGGTGCAGAAGCCGGCGTTGTTAGCGACCGCGGCCTTTTGAACGCGGAACGCTACCGAACCGTTCAACGGATTCGGATCGAACGAGATGTACCGGTTCTTCTGGCGGTTATGCACCGCTTGGGCACCGGACGGCAGCAGCGCCGTCTGGGTGGTGAGGATCGGATTGCAAACGACGCCGATGTCCAACCCGCTGGGGGCCTGACCGGCATCGGAAACGCTACCGATTTGTGACCAACCACCCATACGAATGGTGTAGCAACCACCGGAAACCACGGCCAGCCGAACAGCCGAACCCGAACCGCTGGTGCCGCAGTTATCGTCACTGCAACCCTTGTTGTTCGTGTTGTTGGCAATCGGACAGGCTACGCAAGTAGCCGGAGTCGCTGTACTGCTGTAGACCTGCAACATGGAGTCATAGGTCTTGTTCACACCGCAGTTGTGGACGGTCATGAAACCATCGCACGGTGAGGTGTACTTGTACCAGATGTCCGCCTGGAACGAGTTGGCACCCGAACCGGAGCACTGCGATCCGGTAGTCGCCGGACCGTCGGTTGTCGCCAACCGGTTGTCCGTGGCGAAACCACAACGATAGGCATCGGTGTTCGCCGGCCGCGGACCACAGGTCGCCGTCGGATTCGAACAATCGTGCGCCGGAGCGCTGCCCACGGTCATGTCACAGACTTCCGATATGTTCGGCGGGCCTTCCGACACCGAGCAAATGCCCAGGTTCGGATTGGAGACCTGACCCGAGCACGCCGGCGGCATGGCCGCATTCGCGCAAGTGTCATTGGCCGGTGCCGGACAACCCGCATCGCCACCAATTGCCGCACAGGTGGTGAAGGGGAACGGAATACCGACGAGCGGAGTACCCTGAGTGCCTACGCACTGCTGATAGGTACCACCATCGATGCAGTCCGGAGTCGGGCTACCCGGCTTGCAGCAAGCCACCGGGAAGTTACCGCAACCACCGTCCTGGCTGCCCGGCGGGGAGGTTTCACCCTCGATACCGGAATCGATGCAGAACGCCAGGTCGAGCTTCTGGAAGTCATCCAGCTCGTACAGGTTGTTGACGTCACGCATCGAGTAGTTGTTACCATCGGCCGTATCCACGGCCATGATGACGCAGGTACCGCCCGGCTGAACTTCACCCAAACCGGTGATTTCCAACCAGAGGCAGTCGCCCGTGGGAACGCTCAAGCCCGCCGGCGGCAGGATCGGAGCTGAATATCTCCAGCAACGACTGCCCGGTTCCGTCTGGGCCTTGGCATCAATGGTGAGCGCGAGACCGCCGCCCGGGATACCCGGAAGCAGCGTGCCCGGCTTACCGCCATCGTCATCGTAAACCTTGGCGATGAACGAATCCGGCGGGGTCGCGCCCGGAGCGGAGCATTCAAAGCCAGCCGGATCCGCAGTCACACCGATGAAGCACGGATACCAGCAGATGCGCCGGATCAGGTTGCCCGTCGGACGGAAGTCATCCGCGCGTCGTACGCCGGCCAGCCGGTCGTTCGGATGGATGAATTGCGAGGTGGCCTCGGACTGGCACTGATCGGCCGTTTCAATCGGGCAGACCGGGCACGGATTCTCACTGCAGCGGAAACCGCCGAGGTAGATACCGCCCTGGCTGTTGCAGGCGCCGAATGCGATACCCGCACCGGCATTGTCCGCACAGTTACCCGGGCCAATGCAGCACGCGCCCAGGCTGCACGGATCGCCCGTGCACAACGGAACCGGACTGACTTCCTTGTCGCCAAGGAACGCACCCGGCAGGCAGGCATCGCCCGGCGGGCAGTCACTGGAATCATCGCAAGCCGCTTGATTGGTCTTGCAATACTTCCGCTCGTTCTGGCAAGTGAACTTGTCCACCACCGAGCAGAAGGCTTCGCCAAGGTCGGCCGGCGATCCGCAGCAGGCGCCCGGCGCACACGGCTTGATGACCATGTGTCCCTGATAGGCCGCGTTGTTGCGACGGCACCAGGTACCGGCGGGGCAGTCACCGTCGACTTCGCAGCTTTCGGTGCTGTTGCTGCAGCTCTTGTCCGCCACAACGCCGTAAACGAACGTACCGGCGGGCAGCGTCCACTGGATGGAGTAGTTACCATCCGTGCAGCAGAAGTCGTTGTTGCAAGCCGCGCCGAAGCCGGCCTGCTCGCCGAGCGAATTCTCATCCGCGAAGATGGTTTCCGCACCAGCGCACGGGCAATCCTTCGCGACCACGCGGTTGACCGGGGTCACGATCGGATCGCTGCAGCAGAAGTTGAGGGTCACCTGAGCGCAGGTGTCGGTCGCATCGGCTTTGCCGATGGTGAACACTTCGTACCAGCCGAAGTCCGCACCACCCAAAGCACAGTCGTCAAAGTAGACGGCCGGGTTGGTGATGCCCTGGAAATCGACCACGATCTGGGTGTTCTCATCGACGAAGGTCGGGACGTTGACCTGGTGAATGCGCGGATCGGCCCCGTTGTCGGGACCGTTGCAAACCTGACGGCAGGTCTGACCTGCCTGGCAGTCGGCGATGGTATTGGGCAGAACGACGCACGTCTCACCCACCGGGCATTCGAAATCTTCCGAGCACTGTTGTGACGTGGTCACGTTGCAGCGGAAGTTGCACTGCGTGCCGGTGTCCACGAACGGACCGGCGCCAGTGTGACAGTTGTAGTAATCCTTGCAGCAGTCCACGCCGGTATGGGCACGCGGGCAGCAGTTCGGCGTGCAGCGCTGACCGAAGCCGAGCAGCGTACCGCCCGCACCGGAGCAAGCGCCGGCCGATGCGACTTCAATGCAGCCGCCCGGAGTGCAGCAGGCCGCGAATTCGCACGGCGATTCGCAGATCTGACCGCTGACGCAGGTGCCCTGACCGACGCCGGTGCAGGGGGTCAGCGTGTTCGGAGTCGGGTTCTGCGGATTGAAGCAGTAACGACCCGAGCAATCCTTGTAGGCATCGCTGTTGACCTGGGCACGAGTGCGGGCACCCTTCCAGTCCTTGGACGTGCAGCGGAACTGATTGTTCAGACCGCAGTCACGACCGCGCTGGCACGGCGTGCGCGCCGGATCGGTGCAGAAGGCGCAATCCCACTGCAGCTTGTCCGTGCATGCGCCCGTTGCCGGGTCACAGCAGGCCGCGAGCGGCGGATTGCTCAGCTTCTCGCCGAGCAGTTCGAACGACATGACGTCGGTCGCGAGGCCGGGGTTGTTGCCCACGATACCGTTGACCCACATCGAGCCCGGATTGTTGGTACCGACATCGACAGCGTCGGTGCTGTACCAGAACAGGTTGCCGTCATCCTCGCCGAACTGACGGGAAACCGGCGAGAGCACGGCACCGAGCTGGGTGGCGCGCATCACGACAAAACCCGCGGGCGGGATGATGAACGGCGGATCATTCGCCAGTTCTTCACCCGGCGTTCCCGTCGCCTGCGTTGCATCGCAGTTCGGCGAGCAGTCGACGATGATGTTGTAATCAAAGTCGCCCGGATTCAGGAAGCGGAAGGCGAACGAGTTCACCAACCGG
>CAZKIN010000042.1:15663-20515 GCA_964552515.1 uncultured Phycisphaeraceae bacterium | reverse complement strand
GCTGGACGATGCGGGCAAAGCGCAGGCCGTCGACATCGTTCATCAGGGAGAAACATCGAGGGTTCCCCGGATCGGTTCATGACCTCGCAACGGCGGTGTCGCATGCGGCACGCTGGCCAGATCACGAATGGCTGCGAACTGCATGAGGCGCGGAATATTCCTCGCGCGTCGTACTTCCATGCGTGGCCATGTCTTCTCGTGGTGCGTTCATGGCCTCGTCCATTTCCAATTCGCCTTTCGCTATTCACACGGTGCATCCCCGTCCCTTCTCGCCAGCGGACTACGCGCCGCCGCATCAGCGATGGCGAATAATTCGCATCGGCACTTCCCCATGAGCGGTGCGATTGGGTTTGTTTTGTTATTTTTTTCGAGTGTGCCACATAACAGTCACCCATCGGCGCAGACCGGTCGCGCGGCAATTTGAAAGCTCGTCATGTACACCGCGCATGGCGCAGACCCTCCCGCTGCGCGGCCGTGGCGCTGGCTGCACGCCATGGCGACCGTATGTTAACATATACCAAACATACGGCGCGAAGTCAAGCGGAATTTGCGGATTTCTCGTAAATCGTTGCCGGGGCCGCAGTTAGGTAAATGAACTGGCCGGGCGTCGGCAGTTCCGTGGCCCATCGTGGACAAACGACAGGTTGGCATTTCACTTGGGCAATCAGCCTTCCTGACCGGAAACATCGATGGATCTTCAGTTGCGACAGCTAACCGACACCGGCGCAGCGCCGCCATGCCACCGCCGAGATTCCGCTTGTTTTGAGGCTCCCCGTTTGGTAAGCTGTTCAAGTCCAAATTCAACTTTTCGGAGGCGAGGCATGGCCATGTTCGTTCGTTCCCGCGCAGTTCTCCTGGCATTCATTCCGTTCATGCTGGCGGCCGCGCCGGTAGACGTGCGCCGGATGGCGAGTGTCGGTGATGCGAGCTTAACGTCTGCGGGCGGCGCAGTGACCCGGGCGGTGACGGTGCGGGTGTCGAGCCAGGCGGTCATGGAGACCAGCCGGACGGGTGAACCCGTGGTGACCGGTTACGTGCAGAAGGTGCAGGTCGAACGTCGCCCGCGCGTGGTGCAGGTGACCGTGCCGTTTGATGATTCGTCGCGCACCCGGACAGAGACGCGCACCGAGGAGCTCTCGCCGCAGTGGCTGGGATGCGGGACGGATGCCGTGGTTGAAGTGATTGCCAACGAGATCACGCTCGGGCAAAACGGTCCGCATGTTCCCTCGCGCGTGGATTGGAAGCTGGGTGCCGGGGCATGGCAGCCGGGGTTCGCGGATGCGAACGTTGCGGTCGGCATGGAAGAAACGTGGGACTTATCCGCCGGCGGCGAACTGCTGGTGCGGGGCAAGATGGCCTATCCGTCGTTCGACAGTTTCTTCTTGAGCCGCGAAATCGCCAGCGATGACGCGAACTTTGTGCTGATCCTGGTCGATGGCGACGATCCAATAGTGAAGATGGATCTAAAAGGTGCACAGGGGCCGTATGGTGAGCAAGCCTCCATACCAACTATTCTGGCCCCCTATATGGACGGCAACGGCCTCATCTCCCTACCAAGTAACGAGCTATTAGCACTCTATGAAATGGGAAGCACCAGTACGAGTGAACCCACAGCTGATTACCAGGATCTAGTGCTCAAAATTAGAACCGGCTGTCCAATCGGGAGCGAAGTGGTGTTGAGGGATTCAATAGGGGTGGATAATACGTGGACAAATGGGAATTGGCCGTTTGCTTCGGATCGGACTTCGCCGACGAGTTGGTATATGGCGCCGGCGACAGTGCAAGTGAATGAGAATATTACGCTTACTGAGTTTAGAGGCATTGTTGCTCAGATGACTCCGATGTCAGACTTTAACCAACTTGATTATTGGCTTAGGGTCTGGAGTTCTGAAGCAGCGGCGATTGCTAACCCAAATGATGGTGATATTGCTGATATATTCTTCCCCGTACCTACAAGCGGACCTTTTAATTTCGGATCTACCGTAAACCAGAACTTTATTGGAGTAAAACCCACTTGGGATTTGCGTTTTGATATTTCAAGCGCCAACCTCCAAGTATTAGCGGGTCAGAGTATAGTTATTGGTGTCCAGGTTTATACCAATGGAACCTCTGGTGGTGGGCTTTGGGGCTGGATGGAATCAATGGAAGTGGGCTCATCAGATATTCAAACTGGGCATGACTTTAGCGGCGGATGGCGTTTTGTTGACTCGTCTTCGCGTTCTTTTCATAATGGAAGACTTGGTATTAAATTAACTGGGCAGACGCTCTAAATTTATCATCTTTAAAATAATTGTTCGAGATCTCCTTGAATCCGACCAATACATGCTTTGTTTTGAGTGTCCCAATATACCATCTCACTACTGACTCCATTTATTGCCTGACAGAAAGCTGGTTTAGGGGCGTGCCCGAGTTTAGTTACCGCAGGGATAGCGATAACAGCGATACAAGCTACTAATAGGGAGTATTCGATTAAGCTAGCGCCTAATTGAGAGGATGTATATTTCCTAAATTTTCTTTTTAAATTCATATAAGCCACTGCGTTTTGCTACTGGGACCGCCGGCTTGTCGACCGAAGCTTTAGCGAAGGTCGGCTTCCAGCCGGCATCCTGTTGGATGCTCCCAGATCTAGTCCACCAGTAAGTAGATTCGACCAACCACCAGAAAACATGATGTTTCTGAGCCGTTCCCCAGTGGCGTGGCCCGGCCAAGCGCAGCGGCGTGATGCCAATCAACGGTCGCAAAGTGGGACGCCGTACTCTCATAAGTGGTGACAGATCAAAGACCTCAGCGCAGCGCCGGGCCACACTACCTCATGCCGCCCGGCCACGGCGACACTTCGCTAAACGATGCCTCTCTACGCATCGGCAACCATGCCTGGATTGCAGCGTTCGTCGTCCTTGGGGGACACACTCTACCGCGACGACCCGGCGCGGCGTCGCCGGGTCTGATCAACTCTCCAACCGAAAGGATTGAACCCTCTTGCCTGCGGTCGAGTGCCCCGCCTATCGTCAATGGCAAGGTCTGACGGGTGTGTCCCTTGAGGTGGCGCTGTGGCCCCGGGTGAGAAATCTCCGGGGCTGCGGTGTTTATCGAAAGCCATGTGCGGACTTTTGCGTAAACGTCGCGTTACTTTCCGGTCGTGTCGGCTTCTTTCCAAGAGCACCCCGGATGGCGACCTATGCACGCGTCCGGGGTGCGCCCTTTACCATGTGAAGTCGGGTGGCCCACCGTTGAAGCGGTGGCCACCCGCCCTTCCTCAAATTCGAATAGCACGCCCGGTTAACGGAACATGCCATTCGACAACCATCCATCATCCATCGACAATGGCCTTCATGTCCCGCGTTTTCGTTACGCATACGTCGCACTTTGTTCGCGGACCGGATGGCGGTGTGTATGCCTCCAACACGTTGCTCGCGCGTTCGTTCTGGTCGCGCTACCTGTCCACCTTTGACGCGGTGCGCGTGGCCGCGCGGGTGCGCCGGGTGGAGCGCGTGCCCGACGGGTTGCCGCGCGCGGATGGCGAGGGCGTGGAGTTCGCCGATCTGCCGGACTATCGCGGTCCGTGGCAGTACCTGGCCCGGCGCGGCGAAGTGATCTCCAGATTGCGCGAGGCGCTGGATGGCTGCGATGCGTACTGTCTGCGCGTGCCGTGTGCGAATGCGACCCTGGCGTGGAAGATGCTGCGCCGGCGCGGGACGCCGTTTGGATTGGAAGTGGTGGGTGACCCGCGCGATTCACTCGCTGCTGGTGGCGTGAAGTCGATCGTGCGGCCGGTCGCCTGCGCGCAGGCGGTTTCGAACCTGCGGCGGCAATGCGCGGAGGCGTGCGCTGCAGCTTATGTCACGCGCGAAACCTTGCAGCGCAGCTATCCGCCATCGCCGTCCGCCTTCACGACGAACTATTCGAGCATTGAGTTGCCGCCCGAGGCGATCGTCGCGCGAACCCGCAGTTCATTTGTCGGCGCGTCGCGCCTGATCTTCGTAGGATCGCTGGCCGTGCTGTACAAGGGACCGGACGTACTGCTCCGCGCTCTCCCCTTGTGCCAGGGAGTGACACCTTCCTTGACCCTGATTGGCGATGGGCTGCGGCGGGCGGCGCTGGAGCGGCTGGCGGCGGCGCTGGGGGTGGTGGAAAAAGTGCACTTTGCGGGCCAGTTGCCAGCGGGTGAAGCGATTCGCAAAGCACTCGACGCGGCGGATTTGTTTGTGCTCCCGTCGCGGGCCGACGCGCTGCCCCGCGCGCTGATCGAAGCCATGGCCCGGGGGCTGCCGTGCATCGCCACGCGCGTCGGCGGCATCCCGGAATTGCTCGACGAGGCGGACCTGGTTGCCCCCGGTTCGGATTCGGAATTGGCCGTAAAAATAAGCGAATTTCTATCCGATCCGCAGCGCATGCTGCGTGCCGCTCAACGGAACTTGCAGCGCGCGGCCGACTACGCCGCGCCGCTGCTCGAAGCACGCCGTCGCGAGTTTTATGCGCAGCTTCTGCGGCGAAGCGTTGCGCGCTAAACCGTATCTCCCAGCCCGCCCAACACGCCGTGTGCCACATTCTGGCACGCCGCCGCCCCGGCATCCGCAACTTCCAGTGGCCGTAGGATTCTCGTCGGAAATTTTCGCCGCCGTATTATGGGAGTCCCGTCCCACCGTAAAACGCGATCTGACGTCCTAAATGACGCACTATGCGGCATTTACAGCAAATTTGCACCATCCGCACCCGTTCGATTGACCGCGAAATTGGACCCAAAAACTGACCACCCCCCTCAATCGGGTGGGTCCCTAAAGTTGATTCGACCGATGGAATGTTACAAACCAAGTCCGAGAATCTGGGCAAAATTGGCAGATTATACTGGATT
>CAZKIN010000042.1:12139-15563 GCA_964552515.1 uncultured Phycisphaeraceae bacterium | reverse complement strand
AATGTTACAAACCAAGTCCGAGAATCTGGGCAAAATTGGCAGATTATACTGGATTATCGGGCCACCATGCCGCTAAAGTCTGCGTATCTTACGTTTGGTTAGTGCACGGGGTTAATTCGAAACTTTGACGGATTTGTACTCCACCCGGACGAGATCCCTGTCCGGAGGGGTTGGTCCATATTCACGGAACGGGACATGGAGGTCGCATGACGCCAGCAGGTGAGGGAAAGATGAACACGGGAAATGCCATTGCCGGACTGACAGTATCGTGGCACCAAATTGCGAGAGCCATCCATCATGCATTTTCCATAGCGGTGATGGGATTGATCATTCTGCCGGGGTGGGGCTGCGGCGGCGCCATCGAAGATGATCGGCCCACGCTGGGCGGGAACGTGACCGACGAAGATCCCGTGATTTCGGACGATGACCCCATTTCGCCGGCGGGCGATGACCCGGTCAATGCGGCGCTGGAAGTGGACATCTCGCCGGTGTTCTGCTGCAACCCCTTGTCGCTCACCTTTGTCGGCGCCATATCCGACCAGCGCATGATGAGCGGCGCACGCTTCGAATGGGACTTCGGCGATCGGCGCACGGGCACCGGCGCTACGGTGCAGCACACTTACAACTGGGCGGGCAACTATGACGTATTTGTGACCGTGACGCTGGCCGACGGCACGCAGATGCGTGACTACCGGTTTCTGCAATTGCGCGTCGATGATGGCGTAAGCGTCGTGGATGTGTCCGATCCCGAAGACTTTCCGGTGGTGGACGGCTCGACGTCGGACGACAACGTTACGCAGAATTTCGCGCTGGCGGCCGGTGCCGATCAGGCGGTCGCGGCGGGAGAAACGGTTTCACTGCAGGGGTTCGTGACCGCTCCCACGCGAACCAACATCACCCTGGCGTGGACGCAGCTTTTCGGCCCGCTGGTTTCGCTGCGCAATGCGAACAGTCTGAATGCCATGTTCACCGCGCCGGCCACTCCAACGGGAACGGTGACCATGGCGTTCCGCCTTACGGGAACGGATGGACAGCGGATTATCAAAGACGAAATACAGATCACGGTGGTATCAGCGGAAGCGCCGCCGCCGTCGCGGAACGCTCCGATCGCCGACGATCGCACGATGACCCTGATCCAGGGTGAAACCGCCACCGTGCGCATGACAGGCGCGGATGCGGACGGCGATGACTTGACGTTTGCCATCGTTGCGCCACCCGCGCACGGCAACATCGGGACCATTGACAATACGCCCCGCTCGTTTGCGACGTTCACCTATACGCCCGATCCGGATTTTTCGGGAAGCGATTCGCTGCAATACACGGCCAGTGACGGGAACATGATCTCCAACCTCGCGACGGTGACCATTACGGTGCACCCGCTGGGTAGCGACCCGGATCCGGACCCGCTGCCCGATCCTTATTCGGTGCGCTTCTTAACCGGTCCGAACCTGCGCACCTCCGCGGGGCGGTATCCGATTTCATTCGAATTTGCACCGGGGATATCGCCATCGGCGGTGAGCGTGCGGCGGGATTGCTGCCTGTGCCAGGACACGCTCAGCGGCACGTTGACGCCGAACAGCAGCGGCGTCTATTCCACGAACATCGACGTGCCCACCGGGCAGACCATCTGGTATCATGTCATGTTTACACACGCCGGTCAGCAGTACATGAGCCAATCCAAGTATGTGAATCCGGCCGCGCCGAATTTGAGTGCGCCGCCCGCGCCGGTGATCTGGTATCACCAGATTGAGTTCGACGCGAACATCCTGCGCCCGCTGCTGGCGACCGGAGAAATCACGCACGTGATGATCGGCGGCGGCGACCGCGGCGTTCCGCCGGATACCAATACACTGCTGGCATTTCAGATTTGCCGTCAGAATGGCGTGAAGACCATCTGGAGCCGGCACGTCTGGAACAACTTTGGTGATTTCCAGACGGTGGCGGATACGGAAGATCCGAATTTTTACGCGAGCGTGGTTGCGCAAGTGGTGTCGGAGGCCGCGACACTCGGGGCCGACTATACCGGGCTCGACGGTGAACCCTATACCGGTTCTCCGCTTGATCATTACCTGGATGTTGACCTGTCGCCGGAGGCATTTGCGGCAGTCGGCGCGGCCGTTCAAACAGCGGCGCAACAGGGGAAGGTGGATTTCATGTATCCCACCGGTACGCATGGTCGACCGATGCGGGTAAATAATCTCTACCAACCGCTGGGTCATTCACGCATCGCCACCAGCACCTATTGGGATGTTCCGCACAAGAACTGTCGGATTACCTACCCCTTCGACATATTCAGCGCGAGCATTCAACCGACCACGCTTCGACCGGGCGCGGGTACGGCTCCGTTTTTCCTCCCGCACGACATCATGGAACGTCGGTACCTGTGGAGCGCGGCGGACGGCGCGGAGAACAACGTAAACGGCTTGTTCCTTTACCCCGGCAGCGATCCGGATGACAAGGTTCTGGAAACGGCCGCGCTGTTCGCGCTCCTTTTTGGCGGTTCATGAGCGCGACCCACGAAGCAAACCTCCGCCTTTGCCGACCGCCGGTCATGAGCGGATAATGGGGACATGACCGGCATGTCCTCCGAATCCCAGGTGTCAACATCGCGACACCTCATACTTGGCACGGCCGGACATATCGACCACGGCAAGACTTCGCTGGTTCGCGCGCTCACCGGTATCGACACCGATCGTCTGCCCGAGGAACAGCGTCGCGGCATGACGATCGAGCTGGGCTTTGCCATACTCACCATCGGCGACACGCGGTTTGGCGTGGTTGACGTGCCGGGTCACGAAAAATTTGTGCGCACCATGGTGGCGGGCGCGACCGGGATCGACATTGCCCTGCTGGTCGTGGCCGCCGACGACTCGGTAATGCCGCAGACGGTTGAGCACGTCGAAATTCTGCAACTGCTCGGCATTCAACATGGCGTGGTGGCCCTTACCAAAACAGACGCCGTCGTACCGGAATTGGCGGAGATGGCCGGCGAGGAAGTGCGCGATCTGCTTTCTTCCACGCCGCTGAAAGATGCGCCAATCTGCCCGGTGTCTTCGCTGACCGGTGCCGGCATTGCAGAGTTGAAACAAACCATTCTAAGCGTCGCGCGGAGCGTCGGTGCGCCGCGGCCCGTTCAACCATTTCGCATGGCGATCGATCGCGTATTTACGGTCGCGGGTCGCGGGACGGTAGTGACAGGATCGGTGCTGCGCGGAACCGTGGCCTCAGGCGACGAGTTGCAGATACTTCCGACGGGGAATCTGTGCCGCGTGCGCGACCTGCAATCGCATGGCGCGACGTCGGACGCACTGCAGCGCGGGCAGCGCGCCGCGCTGAATCTCAGCGGTATAGATCGAGCCGAAATCGAGCGCGGCTGCGAGCTGGCAACGCCGGGATACCTCACGCCCGCGCGCATCATGGACGT
>CAZKIN010000042.1:2007-12039 GCA_964552515.1 uncultured Phycisphaeraceae bacterium | reverse complement strand
GCGCGCGGCCTGCTGGACCGCTTACTCAAACAAGGTCTGGTCAAACAACTCGGTCAGTTCATTTGCCTGCCGGCCTTTGCGCCAGCCTTGTCCGCTGCTGATGAGAAACTACTTGCGGGGATGATCGCGGAAATCAAACAGGGCGCTTATCAGCCGCCGCTGCTCGATGCTTTGTCCATCGCGGCCAAAGGGGACAAGAAACGCTGGGATCGACTGGCCACACTGGCCGTCGCGCTGGGTGAATTGGTCCTGGTGGAGCCGAAGATGTATCTTCATGCGGATGTGGAGAAACGGCTGCGCGCGGACGTGGGTCGGATGATCCGGGAGCGGGGACCACAAACCGTGGCGGAAATCCGGGAGGGTCTGCAATCCAGTCGCAAGTATGTCGTTCCTTTCGTAGAATACCTCGATCGAGTCGGATTCACCTGTCGCGTCGGCGATCGACGGGAATTGGTGGAATGAGATTATCGAGACGAGAGATTACCAGTGGGCCACAATAGCGCATGACTACCGCACCGCACGACATTCTACGCAGCTTGCCATCCGTCACCGCACTCCTTGAACATGAAGAAGTGGTGGGCTGGCTGCATGCATTGCCCCGCTCTTCGGTGGTCGCTTCCCTGCAATGCGCTTTGGAAAATCTGCGCGGGCGGATCATCGAAGGCGAAATCGGCGCCGTGCCGGATATCGACGACATCCTTCAAGATGCGGAAGCCGAGCTGACCCGCCGCTCCATGCCCAGTCTGCGTACGGTGATCAACGCGACCGGTATCGTGCTGCACACCGGCCTCGGCCGCGCACCGCTGTGTGATTCAGCGATTGAGGCGATTGTGGAGGGGGCATCGGGCTATTGCAATCTGGAACTAGATTTGAGTACCGGAGAGCGCGGACGGCGCAGCGCGCACGTTCGACAGTTGCTTTGCGATGTCACGGGCGCGGCATCGGCGCTGGTGGTGAACAACAATGCCGCCGCGACGTTTCTTATTCTCAAGACTTTCGCGGAGAACCGGGAGGTCGTGGTGTCGCGCGGTCAACTGGTCGAGATCGGCGGCAGCTATCGCCTGCCCGACATTCTGGCCGCCAGTGGTGCGAAACTCCGCGAAGTGGGCACCACCAACCGCACACGGCTGAGCGATTACGAGAAGGCCGCCCATCCCGGCGTCGCATCCATGCTGTTGCATGTGCACACCAGCAATTATCAGGTGATCGGATTCACCGAGTCGGTCGGTATTGCCGACCTGGTCAAACTTGCCCAGCGCAAAGGCATTCTCGCCGTGGATGATCTGGGCAGCGGGGCGATGTTCGACCTGAGCGCGCACGGTTTGCCCGCGGAGCCCAGCGTTTGCGCGTCGGTGGCTGCCGGTGCCGACCTGGTGTGTTTCTCCGGCGACAAGCTGCTGGGCGGACCGCAATGCGGCATCATTCTCGGTCGTGCAGATCTGATCGAACTTATCGAAAAGAATCCGCTGATGCGTACCTATCGCGTGGACAAGCTCACGCTCCTCGCGCTGGAGGCCACGGTGCGACATTACCTGGACACCGAAGATGCACTGTCCAGCATTCCCACGCTCCGCATGATGAATGTCCCTGCGGATGAACTGGCCGCCCGGGCGCAAGCACTGGCTGAGGACTTGCAGCAGGCGCTGCCGGACGAGCGCTTTCTCGTCTGTTCCGATGTCAGTTATGTGGGCGGCGGTTCGATGCCGGGACAGGAACTTTCCACCGTGGTGGTGCAGTGGCGACCGGAATGCGGCGCGGTGGATGCCGTGGCGACCGCTCTGCGCAGCGGTGAGACGCCGGTGGTTGTCCGCATTCGAGATGAATCAATCTGCTTCGACCTAAGGACGATTCGAACTTCTGACCTGGACGAGTTGGTGGAGGCTACCGCGGCCGCCGTGCAACAGGTTGCCGGGGATGACGAAGAGTGCGGCAACGGCATTTCCTTGCCTATCTTGTAAGAAATCGCGAAAAAGTCGCCTACTGAACCAAAGTAACCCTCGCCGCATGGTTGACGTATTTTCCCGCGCGCCGGTACGATGCGCACGCGGCACGGGGTTACGAGCGAACCGGCGCGGATCGCTCATCCGGCGACCCAATGACCGTCGCGACTTGTTCGCACGGTGCGGAACAATCCCGAAAATCGGGTCCATCCATGATCTTCAGGAGTCCGATGGCGTGTCGGCGTGGCGCGTCATGTCGGAAATTCTCTATGAACCATTCGTTTCGGCTACTACTGGCTGCTTTGATGATGGGATGGGCTGGTTCCGCGGGCGCAGCGGCGACGCAGGACCCGCAGGAGGTTGCACTTACCGATGCACCAGCCCAGGTTCCCGCGCCGGCGCAACCTGTGCCCGACGAACAGCTGCAAGACGCCGCCGCGGAAAGTCCGGCCATCACTACCCGGACGGAGATGGCGCGCGAGGCCATCGCCGCAACCGGAACATTGCCGGCGGACCGACTGCTTTGGCATATTCCCGATCCAGAGTGGGACCGACCGGTCGCGGTCGAACTTTTGGAGAAGGCCCGGGTGGCCAAGGACGCGGCACTCGTCGCCCAGCTTTCGCGGATCATTGAACGTATCGATTCCGTCCGACGCCCGGACAAGCAGGTGCGCCTGACCCTCGATGAAGTGCTGCACCGCACGCTGGCGAATAACTATACGATTGAGGTCGCCAATTTTGGACCGGCGATCGAGACCACGCGGATCGTGGAAGCAGAGGCCGCTTTCGACGCGGTCTTCTTTACCAGTGTCACCAAGAACAAGCAGGACCAGCCGACCGGCTCACAGCTTGCCGCAGGAGATCTTGACGCATTTCAACTTTCCTCCGGCGTGCGCAAACAACTGCCCAGCGGTGCAACGGTTTCCGGCACTTATGAATTGACTCGCACCAAGACCTCACTCCAGTTTCAGCAGATCAATCCGGAGTACAACAACAACCTCGCACTCGCCCTTCGACAGCCGCTGCTTCGCCGGTTCGGACAGGACTACAACCGTTCGTTCATCGTCATCGCCGAGAAGAACCACAGCCTCAGCGAGTTTACGCTGGAAAGACAGGTTCGTGACGTCCTGCGTCAGGTTGAAGAACTGTATTGGCGTCTGGTGGAGGCGCGGCGCAATGTCGTGATCACAGCGCGCCTGATTGCGGGCTTCGAGCAGATTTACGAGTACCTGCTCGCCCGGCAGGATTTTGACGTGACGCCCGTGCAACTCGCCGCCACCAAGGCCAACCTCGAACAGAGCCGGGCAGAATTCATTCGCGTCCGCGCGACGGTGCTCGACGCCGAGGACCAGTTGATCGCCGCGATGAATGATCCGTCGCTCAATCTGGCCGACCATCCGGAAATTATCCCCGAGGATTTCCCCACTCTCGAACGCATTCACGTTGACCGTCTTGCCGAGGTGCAGACCGCGCTGGACAACCGTTCGGAGGTGCGTGAACAGAAGCTGCGCATCGACATCGCGCGACTGGTGGTCGGTCAGGCGAAAAATGAGCAGCTTCCGCAGTTTGACCTGGTCTTTCAATACACCATCGCCGGCCTGGCGGGCAATGCGGACAAGGCGTTCGATGAGTTGTCCCGGCATAATTACGTCGACTATTTCGTGGGCGTGGAGTTTGAGGTGCCCATCGGAAATCGCGGCCCCCGCGCCGCCCATCGGCGTGCGGAATTGCAGCACCGCCAGGCGATCGCGCAGCTCAAGGCCGTCTATGAGGAGGTCATTTTCGACGTCAACCGCTCGGTGCGGCTGCTCGATACGTCGTATGACCAGATCGCCCCCGCGTTTGAAGCGGCCCAGGCGCGCGAACGCGAAGTTGATTCCATCGTCGCCCGCGCCGAGCGCAAGGACATCAATACCCTGACCACGGAGCTGAATGCCCGGCAGGCGCTCGCCGCCGCACGCCGCGCCATGTTGCTGAACATGGTGAATTACAATATTTCCATCATCGACCTCGAACGTGCCAAGGGCACCTTGCTTCGCTATAATCAGATCGAAGTGCCGATCAGCGACAGGGAATCGGCGAACGGCGATATCGTTGCACCGAAAGAGTAGCGAACGACTGAGATTTCACCCGACTCCTCCATCCACCTTCCGCATTTTCAAAGCCATTCACGGCATTGGCGGGAGAACTACTACGTCTATCCGGTCATCTCCCGCCGCAGCGGCGGCCTCAGCATTGGCGTCAACCTGAACCCCGATACCGCCTGCAATTTTGACTGCGTATACTGTCAAGTCGATCGCACGGGCACGCCGCGCATCCGCGAAGTTGATTTGACTATTCTTCGCGCGGAACTGTCCGGCATGATCGCGCTGGCGGTCAGCGGAGACCTCTTCCGCGACCCGGCTTTCGAAAACGTGCCGCCGCATTTGCGCCGGATCAACGACATCGCTTTCTCCGGCGATGGCGAACCAACCACCTGCAAGTTCTTCAAAGAGGCCGTCGCGCTCGCCGCCGAACTCAAGCGTGCCGGCAACCTTGACAGCGTGAAGATCATCCTCATCACCGACGCCTGCTATCTCACGCGCCCGGACGTCCGCGCCGGTCTCGCCATGCTCGACCAGAACAACGGCGAAATCTGGGCGAAGCTCGATGCGGGTACCGAGGAGTACTACCAGTTGGTCAACCGCCCCAACTATCCGCTGACCCATGTTATCGCCAACATCATCGACGCCGCGCGTGTGCGCCCGGTCGTCATCCAATCGCTCTTCATGCGCCTGCACGGGTTGGGACCGACTGAATCGGAAATCGCCGCCTATGTGGATCGGCTGAGCGAAATCTTGCAGGCGGGCGGCAAAATAAAACTGGTTCAGGTATATACCGTCGCCCGTAAGCCGGCCGAGGGATTCGTGGCGGCACTATCCCCTGCCGAAGTGGACGTCATCACGCAGGCGGTGCGCCGGCGCACCGGATTGAATGCCGAGTCGTTTTACGGCGGTTCCTAGTAGTGCCAGGAGATTGACACATGGCGGGACAGCGCACCGACGATCCTCTTGCCTCGATGTACTCGTGGGGCGTGCCCGACGGCGGCCGGGTGTGGGTGGGGGGACACAACCTCGAAGCACGTCGCGCGGCGGAAAGTCTACTCGTGAATGTCACGCATCCGCCCGAAGGCCCGATTGATCGCGGTTTCATCACGCCGCAAACCGTCGACGAGGCCGTCTATTTCGCGGTGAAGTTGCGCCCGCGGCTGATTCCAGGTGGCGTGGTCTGGGTCGTGGTTCCGCAGCGCTTCGGCGCCGCCGACAAGGGTTTCTCCGGCACGCGCGACGAACTGCAAATGGCCATGTTTGAACGCGGCTTTCTCGATCGACGCGGGGCGATTATCGACGAGACTTTCCGATCCATCGGATTCATGGTCGATGATGCGCTGTTCTGATCAGGGAGCCGCCAATGCGTCGCGGCGGTTCGTTATTTGCGCAGAGGTTTGGCCGAGCGCACCTCGCGCAATATCCCCGCAATTTCCATGGTTTGATCGTCGGTGCCGGCTATCGGGGCGGCCTCCTTGGCCAGGCCGGAATCCGCCTTCGCGGCAACCATCGGCCCCGGTCCCGCGATGGGTTTCGCCAGGCGCGATACGGACTTGAGCACCTCTCCCGGATGCGTTTGAGCCAGGGACGGGCTCTGCGCCAAGGTCCGCTCCAGCCGCGATTGCACATGGATCGCTTCCTGCACCCACTGTTGCAAGGTCGCCGCCGCGCGATTGGTCTCCTCCGTCAGCTTCGCGCTGCGCGTGGCCGCATCGCTGCTCCGCGCCTCGAAGGCCTGAATGTCTTTCCGCGCCTGCAAACTGGTCTGGGCAAGATTACCAAAGACCTTGCGCACGGCCGCGCACACGCTTTCCAATTGTGTCGCTTGCTCCTGTGCACTCTGCAGTACATCCATCGGTCGGGCCAGGGCCGAGTTCATCTCACTGTCCATGCGATTGACTTGTTCGTGCATGGTCGTAAGCGTTTGGGCGATCTGTGCGGATTGTTCGATGTACTGCTGCAGCGACTCCTCATGGCCGGATGTCGCTTGGGATACCGATTGAAGGGTTTGCGCCACGCGCTCGGCCTCCATTTGCAGTCGCTCCGCCAGGCTATCCCCCGATTGGGTCAGTTCTCCGGCGGTTGCGCACCAGGTGGCCAGGCTCTCCTGGTGCTCAATGGCGACGTCGCTGGTTGCGGTCAGCGCTTCCTGCAAATGTCGGGCGGTTTCCACCGTGGTTCGCAGCTGGCTCGCGGTGGATTCTGCCAGGGACAACGCGGATTGCATCGACGCCAATTGCGCGATCGCCGTTTCCGCAGAAGCCGTATGCTCCCACAAGTCCTTGACCGCACCTTCCGCCCGGGCGGCGTATTCGATCAGGGCGGTTGATTCCTCGGCGGCGGCTTGCCGCAACATGTCCAATTGTTTCGCGGTGGCCACTCCGCCCTGGGTCGCCGTACTCAATTGCTTCATCATGTCCACAACCCGGCCCATCTGATCCGCAAGGGAGTCGCGCAGCTCTACCGACTGCGCCTGCGACGTGGTCAGGCTTTCCCGGGCTTCTGAACTGGTTCGCCGCAATTCCTCCATCAGGTCATGTGCCGCAATGGTGGCATCGGATAATTGACGGTTCGCGCTTGTCGCCGCTGCGCGATGCGATTCCAACCGCGTGACTTGCTGCGCGGCATCCGCGTTCATCATGGTCAGAGTTTCCGTACCTCGTCGCGCGGTATCCACCAGATCCGGAAGTTTTTGCACGATGGGTAGGGCCGTCGATAGTTGTTCATCCAGACGCCCAACCAGCGCTTCGCCGCGCGGCAGTTGTTCCTGCAATGCCTGTGCCCGTTCGCAATGCGCCCCGATGTCCACCAGCAATTGTGCACTGGCCTGTTGCCGCGAATCCAATTGTCCGCAGGTTGCCTTGGCGCTATGCACCCCGACCTCACACTCCCGCAGGGCCTCGGTCAATTGCGCACGGATGTCCGCGCCGCGATCCGTCAGGAGATCCATGTTCTTCTGCGCCTGGGTCAGTCCGCGCATCACCGCTTCGCGCTGCCGTAGCGTTCGATCGAGGCTGGTGCTGATCTCTCCGAGCTGCGCGCCGATGGCCGTGACCTCGTGCTCCAACGACTGCTTCCGCTGGTCCAGGACATCGATGTCGCTCTTCATGCTGCGCGAGAGCGCCTCGTGTTGTTCCTTAAGGTGCTCTACATCGCATTGTATCGCCATGCGCATCGTTTCGAATTGTCCACGTGAAGCACACATCTGGCTGGTCACGTCGTCGCGGATGGTGGCGAGTTCCGTGCGCTGCTGTTCCGTAAGTATGACGATCTGCTCGCGCGTTTCAGCAACCAGTTCTGTTGATCTGATCTGTAGCTCTTGAAATGCGGTGCCGGCCGACTCCAGCTCCGTCCGGTGGTGGCTGGAGGCCGCATCGCGTTCTTCCCGCCAGGCGAATTGATGCTCCTCGAATTCCCGCTGGACCGACGCAACGGCTTCCAAACGCATCGCTTCAATGTTTCGCAGCAGCGATTCGCGCTGGATGCGCAGTTGTTCTTCTTCTTGCGCCCGCTGGCGTTGCCGCGTTTCCATGTCCGCCTGAAACGCGGCGCCTTGCGCCCGCACTATTTTCTCCATGCTCGCGCGCAGTTCGCGTTCCTTGCATTCCTGTTGCTGTTGTATCGTTTCGCCGACGCGCCCGACCATTTCCTGCAGTTCGCGCCGCAGGGACTCCGTCCGTGCCGTCGCGCGGGCATGATCACTCGAGGCCTGCACCACCAGCTCATCCATCGTCGCATGCGTTTCGCGCGCCTCGCGCACAGAGCGCGCCAGTCCGCGCCGGGCTTCCTCAATTCGTGACTCCAGTTCCTGCTCGTTCTGACGATTCAGTTCAAAACGCGCTTCCAGGTCCCGGACCGCCGCCGACGCGCCGGCGATCAGCTCCGCCAGCCGTTCGCGCGTCTCGTCTCCGGATTCGCAATCCGCGGCGAGCGCCGCTGAGCGCTCCTGCAATTCGCAGGCCGCCCGTGCGATCTGTTCGGCGAAGCCTGCCAACCGGGCCTCCATGCGCTGCGCCGAATCGCAGGCGCGTTCAATCTGCCCGCGGCGCTGCTCGACCTGCTCCAGTGGTTTGACCAGCCGCGCGGCCCGCAGTTCCAGTTCAGTCACCCGCTTTTCCGCCTGGGTCATCAACGTGCGCAGTCGACTTTCCGCCGCCGCGAACGCCGGTGACTCCATTCCGACATTCATAGGTAGCGCTTGCGGTTCACGCGTCGGGCGTGGTGTGATTTCCGGCAAGGCTTGCCCAAACTTGCTGACCGCGCGTTCCAGTCGCTCCAGTAGATCCGCGGATGGGGCGGCAAACTCGGGGTGGGGTGCGGTCTGCGCCTGCGGCTGCGGCGAAGCGGTCGGTTCGATGGACCGCGCGGTGGCAGCCGGTTCCTCGGGCTGACTGGTCGCGGCGCACGCAATGCTGACCATGGTTTCCTCTTCATCATCAATGGCATCCCAGCGCATGCGTCGGCCGCAGCGCCCGTCCTCTGATTCCCAGGGAGTATAGAGAATGGCCCGCGCCGCCGGTGCCGGCAGCGCCGACCAGTCGAACGGTTCCGACGATTCGCTCTCGCTGGCGACCATGACGCTGTCTGGACCATGCATGCTCTTCATGAGTGACTCATCCTTGACGCCGGTTCGTAGCGCGCCACCCGCCGTTCCCGGCGCAATTTCTTCCATGATGTTCATGTCGATCTGCGTTTGCCCCGCTCCATAGGCCGCCGTCAGTGCCGCGTCGGCCAACCGGTTGATGATCCGCGGGACACCGCCGCTCGCCGTGTGCAGAAGTGCCAAACAATTGGCACTGAATAGCTGGTGGTTCGTGCCGCCGGCCGCCTCCACGGCCCGTTGGACGTAGCCCGCCACGGCATCGGCCGACAGCTCGTGGAGTGCCTGCGCCGACAGAAACAATTGCCGCAGCCGCCGCAATTCCGGTTGCGCGAGCAGACTGGTCACTTCAGGCTGTCCGATCAGCACGATGGACAGCAGTCGTTCCTCGCCGCTGCGCAGTTCCGCCAGTTGTTCTATTTCCATGAGTTGATCGGTCGTCAAACGCTCCGCCTGGTCAATGACCAGGATGGAACGCTGACCGTCCATGGCCAGCTTGGCGAGTTGACGCTGCAAACGCGAAAGCAGACGGCCTGCCCCGCCGCGCCCCGACGCCCCGATGTTCAATTTGCGACAGGTTTCATGGATCAGGCCGCCATCAACCGTTGGTGTCAATATAATGGCACGTTCGGCCTGCGCCAGGCGCGATACAAACATGCGCACCAGCAGCGTCTTGCCCATACCCGCTTCGCCGGTAATGAGCACATGCCCGGCCGCAAACGTCGCCGCGCACTCCAGTGCGGCCAGTGCCTCTTCGCGATCCGGCGTGGAAAAAAAGGCGCGCGTGTCGAGCCGGTCCGCAAAGGGTCTTTCACGCATGTCAAAAAAACGCTCGTACATCCCGCACCATCCTTTGTGCTGTGGGCGTTCACACTGACCCGGCAAACGAAAATCTCCGCGGCAGTGCGCGATAACTAGACAACGTCCCAGAGAAACATCGGAGTCCGCCTGCTCCTGCTGAAATTATCGGGCAGTGCGAAAACGGCTGCTTTGAGGTAGATCGCTTCCGCGCGCCCTGGTTCACCACAGCTGCTAGGCTCCTGGACCTCACCCGGTGCGCGGGTACTCGGTGTTTCTAATGCTGAAATTCACCATGCGGCAATTGATTGCGCAGAACCTGCCGGATGGATGCGTGACCCGATCGCGCAATCGACAATCGCCCATGCCCCATCCACAATGGATGCCGCCATGAATCGCAATCATCGAACCGCCTGGACCGTGGGAGTTCTGTTGGCGACCTCGGTCGTCCTGGTCCTCACTCGTCTGCATGCGCTGGCGCTGCCGCTCGAAACCGATGAAGCGAATTATGCGTACATCGCAGGACGATTGCTCGCCGGCGATCAGTTATACGTGGACGTCTGGGACCATCAGCCGCCGGGCGTCTTCATCCTCTTTGCCGCAACCA